>CALMZR010000299.1 GCA_937870845.1 uncultured Chloroflexota bacterium | reverse complement strand
GATCTGAGAACCCGGCCGCAGGATTTCGGCCGCGTTCTGCGCAACCGGGTACTGCCTGGGGCGTTGATCCGCGCCGAGGATTATCTGGAGGCGCTGCGCTGGCGCACCACACTGGCACGGGAGCAAGCTCGCGTCCTGCGGCGGGTCGACGCCATCGTCACGGCCGGCGCGCTGAAGGGATAAAGGATTTCGTCATGCAACGGGTTGTGTTCACCGGCGATTCGCGGGTCGACGTGCGGGAGGCCCCGACCCCGGAGCCGAACGTGGGCGAGGTGCTGATCCGGGTCGGCGCCTCCGCCATCTGCGGCAGCGAGATGAAACGCTACCGCGCCCCCGATGCGCTCCCCGGCAACCCCGGCCACGAGATGGTCGGCGAGGTGGTCGAAAGCCGCGGCGACACCGGCCCGGCGGTGGGGCGGCGCGTCGCGGTCAACATCATCACCGGCTGCGGTGACTGCGCCGCCTGCCGCGCCGGGGACCGCCGCTTCTGCGCCGACCAGGGCTACGTCTTCAACGGCCACGCCGAGTACGTCGTCGCTCCCGCCGTCAACTGCCTGCCGATGCCGGATGACCTCCCCGACGACGACGGCGTCCTCATCGGCGGCGACACCCTCGGCGTCGCCTACCACGCCCTGGCCAGGATCTGCCTGCGTCCTCGGGACACGGTCGCTATCGTCGGATGCGGCCCGGTCGGCCTCGGTTTTGTCCGCCTCCTCGCCTTCTACGGGGTGCGCGTCATCGCCGCCGAGATCAGCCCGCAACGGCGGGACCTGGCCAAGCGCGTGGGCGCCGAGACGGTCATCGACCCGAGCGCCGGGGACGCGCTGGCCGCGATCCGCGAGGCGACGGGCGGCCGCGGCGTCGACGTCGGCATCGACGCCAGCGGATCGGACGCCGGGGTCAACCTGGCCCTTGACGCCGTCCGCGATGAGGGGACGTTCGTCTTCGCCGGCGCCGGCCACACCGCCACCATCAACCCCTGGACTCAGTTCCTGGAGAAGGAACTGACCGCTTATGGCGTCTGGTACTTCGTCGACCGCGACTACTACGGTCTGCTCGACCTCTACCGCCAGGGCCTGCGCGTCAACGACCTCATTACCCACCGCTTCCCCCTCGCCCAGGCCCCCGCCGCCTACGACCTCTTCGACCGCGGCGAAACCGGCAAGGTCATCTTCACCCCGAACGGGGCATCGGAACCGTGAACGGCCGTCACGCCGTTTCGCCGTCCACAACCCACCTTGGGCGTCAATCCAAGTGGAGCGAGGGAACTCGGCCCTCGAAAACGCCGTCGCCCGCTCTCCCCGAGATGCCTCGTTCCTCGGCATGACACCGCTTGACACCGCTTGAACCCGCCGGTACACACGACAAGGATCTGATGGACACCAAGAAAGTCCCCCTCGGGGCCTCCACCCTCGGCTTCCGCCACGACCCGCTCGACGTGGCCCTGGACGAGATCGCCGCCCAGGGCTTTCACCTGATCGACATTGCCATGTATCCGAGCTATCGCCCCCATTTCCACGCCCTGGCCGCTTCGGCGGACAACAAACGCGCCCTCGCCGCCGACCTCGAGCGGCGTGAACTGAAGATCGCCGCGCTCAACGCCAGCGACGGGTTGCTCGGCAGGCCGCGGCAGCGCGAACACGCCATGGCCTACGCACGCGCCAGCCTGCGTCTGGCCAGGGACCTCGGAGCCTACGGCGTCACGATGCAGTCGGGCGTGGAGCCGCCGCCGGGCCAATGGTTGTCCGTGGCCCGCGGCGTGGCCAATGACCTGCGCGCCCTCGGCGACGACGCAGCCAACCTGGGCCTGGAACTGACCCTCGAGCTGCACAAGTCGATGTTGATGGCGCGACAACGAGAAGCGCTCGACCTCATGGCCCTGGTCGACCACCCGGCCGTGGGCGTCACCCTCGGTCCCAGCCATGCCACCTACGCAGGCGAGAACGTGGCGACGATCGCCCGCGCCCTCGATTCGCTGGTCAAGCACGTCCACCTGCGCGATGCGCGCGGGCAGGACATCATGGTCGTGCCCGGCGACGGCGAGGTCGACTTCGCCGAGCTGGCGGCGGCGCTGGGCGAGATCGGGTACGATCGCGCCGCGGTCATCGAGCTGGAATACGCCGCCGCCCGCGCCCCCGACGTGCGGCCCGACCTGGCGTGGGCGAAAGCCTTCCTGAGCGACCAGTTCGTGGCCGTCTGATTCGCAACACGGCGCTGAGCCTCGAACACGAGGAGACGATACGACCATGAATCCTATCGGAGTGAACGCCTGGGTCTGGGTGTCGCCGCCGACCGACGAGACGATCGCCGCGCTGGCGCCGCGGGTGAAAGCGATGGGCTTCGACCTCCTGGAGCTCGGGCTGGAAAACCCCGGCGACTGGGATCCCGCCCGCATGGCCGAGGTCTTCGCCGCCAACGACCTGGGCGCCTCGGTCTGCGTCGCCATGGGCCCCGACAGGGACCTCACCGATCCCGATCTTGTCGCCTCGACCCAGGACTACGTGCGTCGTTGCATCGACGCCGTGGCGACGCTTGGCGGAAACGTGGTCGCCGGCCCCCTTTACACCCCCGTCGGCAAGACGTGGCGGATGGACGCCGCCGAGCGCGCGACGACGGTCGACCGGCTGGTCGAGGGCTTGCAACCGCTCGTCGACTACGCCGGGGAGCGCGGCGTCGCCCTCGGCATCGAGCCGCTCAACCGCTTCGAAACCAGCTTCCTCAACACCGCCGAGCAGACGATGGAGGTCGTCGCCCGCCTCGACTCCCCCGCCGCCGGCGTGCTGCTCGACACCTTCCACATGAACATCGAGGAGAAGGATCAGGCCGCGGCCATCCGCCTCGTCGGCGACAAACTCGTCCACTTCCACGCCTGCGGCGCCGACCGCGGCACGCCCGGCTCCGACCACATCGCCTGGGACGCCATCGCCGCCGCCCTCCGCGACATCGACTACCAAGGCCCCCTCGTCATCGAGTCCTTCACGCCAGACAACCAGACGATCGCCCGCGCCGCCGCCATCTGGCGCCCGCTGGCCGAGAGCCAGGAGGCGTTAGCCGAAGAAGGACTGGCGTTCCTGAGGGGACGGTTCGCGTAAACTGGGTGCAGGCGTAGAGTTCACCGACCTTTCTCGAGAGGGACACGCAATGGCGCCAGAGCGACGCCCGAGACCAAGCGCCAGCCTCGCCGTCACCCCCGACCGGCCCTTGATCGGCATCATGGTCGTCGAAGATGGCCAGCAAATCGTTCACTATTTTGCCGACGAGGACGAAATCGAAGCTGCGCTCCCCACCCCGACAATCGATGATGTTCGATCGTTGGCCGGCGTCTGGTCTGATCTGGACTGGGAAGAAGCGCTTGACGAGCTCGATCGCATTCGGCATGAAAGTGAGCCAACCCCGCCAATCGATGATCTGTGAGCCGCTATCTTCTGGATACGCCGCTCGTCGCTGCGTACCTTCTTGGCCGTCCGACGGCCCAGGCCCTGGTCAATCCATGGCTCATTCGTCGCGAGGCGGCGACGAGCATCATCGTCTATGGCGAAGTCGTCGAGTACCTGATGGGACGCTCCCGATTCCGTGAGCGTCAACAGCAGTTGCTTCGACTGCTCCAGGATGTAGCGCCACTCTTTCCGACCTACTCCGTGCTCGACCGCTATGCCGTGCTTCGTCGCAGCATGCGCCCGCCCTTCGGGGCAGGGCTCATCGGCGACATCGATACACTCATCGCCGCAACGGCGCTCGAGCAGAATCTGACTATCGTCACGACGGATCGCGACTTCACGCGCGTGCCCGGCCTGGGGGTGCTGCTTCTCGACCGCGCAACCTTCACCGTTACGAAGGAACCGTTCTCCTGAGTGCTCCTGGCCCTCTCGTCATCGAGTCCTTCACCCCCGACAACCAGACCATCGCCCGCGCCGCCGCCATCTGGCGTCCGTTGGCCGAGAGCCAAGAGGCGCTGGCGGAGGGAGGGCCGGCGTTCCTGCGGGAGCGATTCGCATAGACCACGAGCGGGCGCTCAACTTGCGAAACATGCCCGAAATAGACTGTGCCGCTAATGCTGGCGCCGTACGACACAAACGCTCGGCTTGCCCAGATCAACTGCCTGCCGGCAGCCCTCGTGCAGGCTCTCAATGGGGCTATAATGGGATGCCTATGCCCGAAACCGCACCGGGCTTGTCCAAGCGTTTGGAGTATGCGCATGGTCGCGGCAGAGCGCGGAATTGGCTTTCAGGAGATTCATCGCCGGGCGACGGCAGCATCGATTCGCGAGGTGGCGGCGGTGCTGCAGGAGGTGCTGTCGCGGAAACTCACGGCGTACATCGCCGGCGTGCGCGACGCCAAGACCGTCTCCCGCTGGGTGAGCGGCGAAGTCGCCGAAGTCCGGGACTACGAAGCCGAGCGGCGGCTCCGCACCGCATACGAAATCGTGCAACTCTTGTTGATCGAGGAATCGCCGCGAACCGTGCGAGCGTGGTTCATCGGGCTCGATCCTTACCTGGACGACGCCTCTCCAGCCGAGGCCATCGCCGAGGGTCGACAACGGGAGGCGCTTGCGGCGGCGAGAGCATTCCTGGCCTCGGGGTAGCCCTGGTGGAGGCGGCAGCCCTCGTCGCAATTCCGCCGCCGGCTCGGGTGTTCCGCGTAGCCCGCCGGGGCGGCGATCCGTTCGCCCCGCCGCCTTGGGAGTGGGCCAGCCCGGATGGGACGTTCGGCAACCGTTTCGACGACCCCAGCGCCGAACGTGGTTTGACCATTCAGGAGCGATTCCGCGTCGTCTACTGCGCAACCACGGCGGCCGGAGCATTTGGCGAATCGGTTGCTCGCTTCCGGCCGAGCATCACGTTGCTGGCCCAGTTGCGAACGATTCAGGACCAAGCATCGTCCGTGAGGCAACCGTTGGGCGTTTCGGCGACGGAATCCCTCGATATCGGCGTCGTTCCAGCGGCGTGGCGCACTCGCCGAGTCCTGGCTCAGACTCGGCTCGAACCGACCTCGCGTTTCGTCGATCTTGCCGCGCCGCGGACGCATCAGGCGCTTCGTCGTGCGCTATCCCCATCCGTCGCCGCCTTCGGTTTGCATGATCTCGACTTGAGCGCCGTGCTCGGGCCGCACCGGCGGTTGACCCAGCAATGCGCCCGGCTGATTTACGAGCTTTGCGACGAAGACGGCTCCCCGCTGTTCGCCGGGCTGCGCTACCTGTCCCGACTCAGTCCAGACTGGGAGTGCTGGGCAATCTTCGCCGACAGGATGAGGCGCTCGGCTACATCGTCGGTCGCCATTGCCCCGGCTCACCCGGACATGTTGGCGGCGTGCCAAACCTTCGGTCTTCGCGTTGAAGCGGACGCCGGCCCGCGGTCTGCCCCTTGATCGCATCATCGCCGGGCGTCTTCGAGGTTCGAGCGGACGCCAACCACAGATATGCAGACCATCGCCCGCGCCGCCATCTGGCGCCCGCCGTCCGGAACGCAAGAGACACTGGCGGCGGAGGGGCTGGCGCTCCTGCGCACCGCGTTCTCCTCTCCCATGCGCCTTGCGGAAATGCACGGCATGGCGCGTCGGCGACATCGAGATGCCATCGACCACGTGTACCCGGTCGTGGCATGGTAGGGTTGCGGCAATCCACGCTCGGTTGCACCGAGTCGACTGCGAAAGGGCCCGACCTCAACGAGGAGCACGTATGTCGACCCCGTCGACAATTGAACGAACCGACCGCGCCACCCTCGCCGACATGGTCGTCGTCGACGCCGATGTCCACGTCAACGACACCCCCGGCGCCCTGGCCCCGTATTGTGAGGAACCGTGGCGCCTCTCGCTGGAGGCGCTCGACGGGGCCTCGTACCCCTATCTGCAGGTGCCGGGATTCGCGCCGAATATGCGCCTCGACCCGCCGATTCCGGGCCAGCACGCCAACCGCTCCGTCTCGACCGCGGCGGAGATGCGCGCCGAGCTGAGCGAGCTTCAGATCGACGTCGGCATCCTCTTCCCGGACCACATGCTCCTCTTCGCCGCCATCCCCAACCCCGAGTACGCAACGGCGCTGGCCCAGGCCTACAACCGCTGGCTGCTGGAGGAGTGGCTCACCCGCGAACCGGGCCTCTACGGCGTCGTCCTCGCCTGCCCGCAGAACCCCGACTTCGCCGCGCGCGAGATCGAGCGCTATGCGAACGAGGAGCGCGTCGTCGGCGTCTACCTGCCGACCGCTGGCGTCAACCCGCTATGGGGCGACCGCCGCTACGACCCGATCATGGCCGCGGCGGAGGCCGCCAACCTCCCCGTTTGCCTCCACAGCGTCACCCTCGTCTCCCCGGCCTTCCCCTGTCAGCTCGACCAGTTCGAGAATCACTTCGCCCGCCAGGTCCTCTCCCACGCCTTCGCCATGATGGCCAACCTCACTAGCATCGTCCACACCGGCGTCCCGGCGCGCTTCCCGGAGTTGCGCATCGTCTTCACCGAGGCCGGCATCGCCTGGGTCCCCTACATGATGTGGCGGATGGACAAGTACTACAACGAGTACCGGCGCCTGGTCCCCTTCCTCGAGAAGCGCCCCAGCGACTACATCACCGAGCGCATGTGGTTCGCCACCCAGCCCATCGAAGAACCCGACGACCTGAAAGACCTCGTGGTCACCATCGACCTCCTCGGCGGCCCCGAGCGCATCCTCTTCGCCTCCGACTGGCCCCACCACGACTTCGACCACCCCCGCGCCATCATGAAGCTCCCCATGCCCGCCGCCGCCAAACGCCGCATCATGGGCGAGAACGCGCTGGAGCTTTTTGGCATCCCCGCCCCGGCTGGCAAGCTGTAGGACGAGGGTGCCGGGTGTCGGGCCTCCGGTGACGGGATGTGTGCATGACTGACCATGTGGTGGGGCCGGTGGAGGACTTCCCGCCGGGAACGCACCGGCTCGTGCAACTTGGCCGCATCGAGGTCGGCATCTTCAACGTCGCCGGGGTCTTTCACGCCCTGCCGAACATCTGCCCGCACCAGTTCGGCCCCCTCTGCGCCGGCACGGTGAACGGCACGACCGCCTGCTCGGCGGAGACGAACTGGACGTTCGCGTGGGTGCGCCAGGGCGAGATCGTCACCTGCCCCTGGCACGGCATCGAGTTCGACATCGCCACCGGCCAGAGCCTCTCGTCACCCCGCCTGCGCGTCCGCACCTATCCCGTGCGCGTCGTCGACGGTCAGGTGACGGTGACGATCTGATGTTCGTCGGCCCCGCTCGACAAATTCGGTACCATGTACTCCTCAGCCGAGGAGGCAGTCATGAGCGCACCCCCAAAGACCGAAGCGGTGAAGATTTCCGACGTCAAGCAAGACCTGAGCGCCCTGGTCGACCGCATCGCCCGCAACGAATCCCGTGTCCTTATTGAAAGAAGCGGCAAGCCTGTGGCGGCGATCGTCTCCGCCCAGGATTTACAGCGACTTGAGCAGTTCGACCGCGAGCGGGCCGAACGTTTCGCGATCTTGGACGAGATTGGGGAAGCGTTCAAGGATGTTCCGGTTGAAGAACTGGAGCGAGAGGTCGCGAATGCGGTCGCGGAAGTCCGCGCAGAGCGCAGGGCCGAAGCGCAGCAGCCTGTTGTGGCTGGGATGTGATCCGCGCCGTCCTCGACACCAATGTCCTGGCTTCGGGATTCGTTGAGTTTGCATTTTCGGCGCGGACGCCTGCGCGCCTTCTGCGCCTTTGGAGGGAGCAACGGTTCGAGCTCATCGTGTCCGACGAAATCATGACTGAATTGCTCAGGACGTTAAGGAAGCCATACTTTCGCCGCCAAATCACAGCCGATCAGATACAAGCGGCTGAGTGGCTCCTGCTGAACGAAGCGACATCGACGACTCGCACAATCGCCGTGGCCGGGGTAGCGCTGCACGCAGAGGACGATCTGGTGCTGGCCGCTGCCGTCAGCGCCGGGGCCGACTATCTCGTGACCGGCGACAAGCGGTTCCTGGCGGTCGGCTCGTACGCGGGCGTTTCTATCGTCTCTCCCCGCGCCTTCCTCGACGTGCTGGAAGCCGAGAGCCCTTAACGCCGACTGGCGAGCCCATCGCCAAGAGCCTGTTCCCCACACGACCCAGTCCCTGCCGCCTCGAGCCTTGCTATCCTGACAGCCGTGCGGCGTCGCGTCAGGAGGCAACGATGACGAACGGTGATCGCGTCAAGGTCGGCATCATCGGCGCGGGCTTCATCGGCCACCTCCACGCCGAGGCGTTCACCCACGTCCCGAACGCCGAGGTCGTGGCCATCGCCTCCCCCGGACCCGAACGCGGACGGGCGCTGGCCAGCCAGTTCGGCGTTCCCCGCCATTTCACCGACTACCGCGACATGCTCGCCATCGACGGCCTCGACATGGTCACCGTCGGCGTCCCCAACGACCTCCATGCCCAGGTCTGCATCGACTCTGCGCGGGCCGGCAAGCGCGTCGTCTGCGAAAAACCGCTCTGCCTGCCCTTGGCCGACGCCGACGCCATCATTGCCGCCGGCCGCGAAGCCGGAGTGAAGATGATGTACGCCGAAGAGCTCCTCTTCGCCCCCAAGTACGTCCGCGCCAAAACGCTCGTCGACGAAGGCGCCCTCGGCGAGGTCTTCCTCGTCAAGCAGTCCGAGGAGCACGCCGGCCCCCACTCCCCCTGGTTCTGGGACGTGCGCCGCTCCGGCGGCGGTGTCCTGCTCGACATGGGCTGTCACTCTATCGCCTTCTGCCGCTGGGTCTTTGGCGACCGCCCCGTGGAGAAGGTCTTCGCCAGCATGGGGACGTTCGTCCACGGCGACAGGACCCGCGGCGAGGACCACGCCGTCTGCCTGCTCGAGTTCGCCGGCGGCGGCATCGGCGTCGCCGAAAATTCCTGGGCCAAGGGCGGCGGCGTCGACGACCGCGCCGAGATCTACGGCTCCAAAGGCAACACCCGCGCCGACCTGCTGCGCGGCTCCTCGCTGACCACCTGGAGCGACGTCGGCTACGGCTACGCGGTGGAAAAAGCCGAAACCACCGTCGGCTGGACCTTCACCATGTACGAGGAGAGCTGGAACTACGGTTTCCCGCAGGAGATGCAGCACTTCACCAACTGCGTCCAGCGCGACGAGCCGCCCATGGTCACCGCCGAGGACGGCCGCGCCGTGCTGGAGATCATCTACGCCGCCTATCTGTCGGCCGGGACCGGGCAGGCCGTGGCGCTGCCCTTGAATCCCATCCCGGACGTGAGGCAGCCGATCGAGCTGTGGCTGGGCCACAAAGCCAAGGGCCGTTGACACGAGCGAAAATCCGCCCCTATGATCCACGGCCAGACGCCGCTATCGCGCGACGCCCAGGCGCTCGCGGTCGCGCAACGATCGACGCAAGGAAGGGGAAGCCGCGCATGTCGCTCAACCTGGAAGGCCTCATCCCGGCCACCATCCTGCCGATGACGGCCGACGCCGAGATCGACGAGCCGCAACTGCGACGCTACATCCGCTGGGTGGCCGAGCAAGGCCCCGTCGCCCTGGCCATCAACGCCGACACCGGCGAGGGGCCGCACCTGACCCACAAGGAAAAAGTCCGCGTCGTCGAGATCGTCGCCGACGAGCTGAACGGCGCCATCCCCATCGTCGCCGGCCTCGGCGGCCCCTTCACCCGCCAGGCGGTCGAGTTCGCGCGCGACTTCAAGGCGGCCGGGGCCGCCGCCTTCCTCGTCTTCCCCATCTCGGCCTATCTCAGCGCCCCCCTTGACCCGGAGGTGCCGGTGCGCTACCACCGGGCCATCGCCGAGGTCGGCCTCCCCCTGATCCTCTTCCAGCTCCAGCCCGCGCTGGGCGGCGTCAACTACGAGCCGGACACCCTGCGCGCCCTGGCCAGCATCGACGGCGTGATCGGCATCAAGGAAGCCTCCTTCGACGCCCGCCGCTTCATCGACCTGGCCCGCATCCTGGAGGAGCTGCCGCGCCCCATCACCCTGCTGACCGGCAACGACAACTTCATCTTTGAATCGTTCGTCCTCGGCGCCCAGGGCGCCCTCATCGGCTTCGGCGCCATCATGACCCGCGAGCAGGTGCGGATGATCGAAGCCTGGAAAGAGGGCAGTTTCGACGAAGCCAAGGAGCTTGGCCGGCGCGTGCAGCGGCTGGCCGACGTCGTCTTCGCCGCCCCCGTCGGTGACTACCGCGCCCGGCTGAAGGAAGCCCTCGCCATCCTCGGCGTCGTCGAGACCACGTACGTCCGCGAGCCGCTCTTGCCCATCTCCGACGAGCAGCGGGAGCTCGTGCGCGCCACGCTCGCCGAGGTTGGCCTCCTCACTCCCGTCGGCGTCTGATCCGGAGCGCCCCCGTGTCGGCATGCGATGG
>CALMZR010000298.1 GCA_937870845.1 uncultured Chloroflexota bacterium | reverse complement strand
CATGCGATCCCTGATGGTATCACGTCCGGGCTGGCCCAATCGGCGGCTGAGGCCCGATCACCGCCTGTCCCCCTAGATAGGGACGAATCGCCATCGGAACCTCGATTGTGCCGTCCTCCTGCTGATACTGCTCCATGATCGCGATCATCGTCCGCGGCAGCGCCAGGCCCGAGCCGTTCAGGGTATGGACGAACCGCGGGCGGCCGCCCTCGGTTGGCCGGAACCGGATGTTCGCCCGTCGCGCCTGAAAATCCTCGAAGCGGCCGCACGACGAGACTTCCAGCCACTCCTGCGAGCCGGGCGCCCATACTTCGAGATCGATCTTGTCGGCGGCTGCGAAGCCCAGATCGCCCGTGGCGAGTTGAACCTCCCGGTACGGCAGGTCGAGGGCGCGCAATGTATCCGCAGCTTCTTCGATCAAGCGCCGATGCTCTTCGCCGGAGCGGTCGGGATGGACGAACTTCACCATCTCGACCTTGTCGAACTGATACCCTCGCTTGATGCCGCGCACGTCGCGGCCGGCTGAGATCTGCTCCCGCCGGAAGCATGGCGTGTAGGCGACGTGGTAGATCGGCAGCAGCGTCTCGTCGAGGATTTCGTCGCGGTAGAGATTAGTCACTGGCACCTCGGCGGTCGGAATCAGCCACTTGTCCTCGTCGATGTCCCGGTACACGTTCTCCGCGAACTTCGGCAGGTTTCCGGTGCCGATCAGCGTCTCTTCCAGCACCAGATACGGCGGGTAGACCTCCTGATACCCGTGCTGCCGGATGTGCAGATCAAGCATCCAGGCGATCAGCGCCCGTTGCAGGCGCGCCCCGTCCCCGCGCAGCACGTAGAACCGCGACCCGGCCACCTTCACCCCGCGCTCGAAGTCGATGATGCCCAGGGTCTCGGCCAGCTCCCAATGCGGCTTCGGCTCGAAGTCGAACTCCCGCTTTGTTCCGTGCTCCGCGACAACCACATTGCCGCTCTCGTCCGGGGCGATTGGCACATGCTGGAGGGGAATGTTCGGCACGTGCAGCATCAGGCGCTGCAGGCGCTCGTCGACATCCTTCACCGCTTCGTCGAGGCCGGCGATGCGGTCGCCAAGCTCTCGCATGCGGACGATCAGCGACTGCCGCTCGTCCGCATCCTTCGTGCGCCCAACCGCCTTTGATCCCTGATTCAACTCGGCCTTGAGCGCCTCGACGTCCGTCACGAGCGCGCGGCGTTGCTCGTCGAGCGACACAATCTCGTCGATCGGCGCCTCGGTGAAGGTTGTCGCCACGGCGGCTTTGACACGTTCTGGGTCTTCGCGGATCAGCCGGAGGTCGAGCATGGATACTCCTTCAACACGTGTTGCGTTCGGACAAGAAAAAGCGCCCCGCCGAAACGGGGCGCTGGATCGGCAGGCCGAAGGAACGGCGCGCCCGGATCAGCGCGCCGCGCGACTCGCGCCCTTACCGTTGGGCGCGACGCCGACCGAGAGCGGCGTGAACCCAGGGAGGAACTTGGCCCACCCGTTGGTGACCGAGCCTTCGATGCGCCGCTCGATGGTGTAGTAGCGCCCGGCGCGCGGCTCCCGCGGCGCCTTGCGCAGCGCCATGCGCGCCTCGGCCGGCAGCTTGCCGCCTTTGCGGTGGTTGCACGGCTTGCACGCCGACACGAGGTTTTCCCAGGAGTGGACCCCGCCCCGCGAGCGCGGCACGACGTGGTCGATCGTCAGATCGTGCGACTGCCGCCCGCAGTACTGGCAGGTGTAGCCGTCACGAATGAACACCTCGCGCCGCGTCAGCTTCACCCGCGGGTGCGGCCGACGAATGAGATAGACCATGCGGATCACCGACGGCGCGGGAAACGCCTGCGTGGCCGATTTCACCACCCGGCCGTTGGCCTCGATGATCTCCGCCTTGCCGTCGTAGACGAGCAGAATCGCCCGCCTCAAATTGCAGACGTTGAGCGGTTCGTAGTTCTGATTGAGCACTAAGACAGCGCCATTCACCCTGCCGATGCCTCACCGGGATCAGGGTTGCCGCGGTCACCTTCGCACCAGGCTCCAGCGCAACCACACCGAGTTGCCGCTGTGGACCCGCCGGGGGTGCAAACCGCGCGTGGCGATTGAGGTTCCGGCCGCACTGAGTCCGGACTTCACTGTAACACGCGGCCATTTTCTCGGGCAAGCTAGCGCGATCGCACCAGTGCCTGTTGGACGGCGTCGCCAGGCGAGCGAAGGTTCCGAAGACGCTCCTCACTGTCTGCCGAGGCTGGAATCCCGCTGGGAGTGCCGCCGACCGATCGCGACGGGCCAAATACCCTTCCAGCCCCTGAATTCCTCCCCGGAACTCGGCCGGCAAACAAGCCCGGATTGCAAACGGGCAGTCGGCTTTCAGTGGCGAAATTTTGTGTGAGACGCTACCATGCCTGCGCTTTCCGAGGTCTTCGTCAAGGTGCTGTCGCCATCTCGATTCACACCGAAGAGAGCGTCTATGGATGGCCTCCGCTTCGACACCATCGCCCGCCGCGCCATTGCTAGTCGGCGCTCGCTGCTTTGGGGTCTTCTCACCGGCGCCATCTCCGCCGAAATGCTGCTCACCGAAGCCGACGCCAAAAAGCAGCGCGGCAAGAAGGGCAAGAAAAAGAACAAGCAGGGACCTCGTCCACTGTTTTGTGCAAACCTCGGCGATGTCTGCTATGACGAACTTCTGGGCCTGCTCCCCTGCTGCGCCGGCGCCGGAACGTGTTTCGATGGCGCGCTGGGCGACCGCTGCTGCCGCTCGACCGGCGAGACGTGCGCTCGCGCTCGCGACTGCTGCGGCCCCGGCTTCCTGAACTTCAACGACTGTCGGGACGGAAAGTGCTGCATGAAAGCGCAGGGGCCATGCCTGAGCGCGGCAGGTGACTGTTGCGGCAGTCTCACCTGCAAGGACAATACCTGCTGCATGCCGGTTGGTTCGCAACTGCCGGAGCATTTCTGTTTGGAGGATAATGACTGCTGCAAGCCGGGTGTATGTGGCCTCAATCGAATCGGTCTCAATTCGCGTTGCTGCCTCGAAGACAAGTCCCCGTATAGCTGTCTCTCCGACTACGAATGCTGCAGCCTCACGTGCCACCAGGGCTTCTGTTGCACCGATGGCGCAGATCCCTGCCTGAACGACGATAACTGCTGCGGCACGATGGTCTGCGGTGGCTATCTTGAATTTCCCGTCTGCTGCTATCCGCATGGGGCGCTGTGCAACGAAGGAGTACCGACCGGCGGCGCGTGCTGCGATGCCGCCGATGTATGCCTCCCGACTCCTTCGCCAGGCGGCCCCCCCACCTGTCGCCGGCCAGACTGACATCCGGCCGCGGCCGGCCTGGTCGGCTCCGCGACGGCATCGTCGTCCGCGGTGCGGTCCGTGGGGTTTCGGGGCCTGGGACCGGGCTTCTTGGCCGGCTCGTCCTACGGCCGAACGTCAGGCGGACGCATGCGTCGGGAGGGGGGCGTACCGGCGTGGCTCCCTGGACACGACGGCCGTGGCTGAGTCGTCCGTACGTCCCGCACGAGTGCGGGCGGGAGTCGCCGCCGGCTCTCGGGGTCCCAGCGGCTGCCCTCGGCACCGTGACCGCGGCCTTCGCCCCGCCGCTCGGCCTGCACGGGACGCGCCCGTCCCGGCGGCGACCGTGTGGCGCTCGCATCCAGCGTCCGCCGGCGCCGTCAACGATCCGAAGGGGGCTGGCGTCCGCGCCGTCGCCCCCCTCCCCACTGGCGCATAAGCCCTTATCGGTCCGGGACCATCGTCGAATCGGCGCCCGCCACCCTGCAGGCGCCGCATTGGTCAACCAGCCTCCGCCAGCAGCCGCGCCGCGTTCCGGTTGTGCGCCGCAACCTCCTTCGCCAGATCGAGCGTGACCAGCTCGCCACGATCGACGACCACGTTGCCGTTGACCACGGTGTACACCGTGCGGGGCGGCAGGCAGAAGAGGGTGGCGGCCACGGGGTCGCCGAGCGCGCCGGCGAAGGCGACCTGGTTCAGGTCGAGGGTGAAGAAATCGGCGCAGCGGCCCGGCGCCAGCATGCCGATATCCGACCTCCCCAGAACATCCGCCCCGCCCCGCGTGGCGATGCCGAGCACCTCCCGCGCCGTCATCCATTCGTCGGCCCGCAGCGGGTCAGAGGTCGACAGGAGCGTGCGCGGCCCCTCCGGCGGAAGCAGCCCCATCTGCAAACGCGCCAGGAGCATCGCCTGCCGCGCCTCGGCGAGCATGGCGTTCGCGTCGTTGGAGGCCGACCCATCGACGCCCAGCCCCGTCTTCACCCCGCGATCGAGGTACTTGCGCACCGGGGCGATCCCCGAAGCGAGCCGCATGTTCGACGACGGGCAATGGCAGACCCCCGTGCCGCTGCGGGCGAAAACCCCAATCTCGTCGTCGTTGACGTGGACGCCGTGAGCGTACCAGACATCGTCGCCGGTCCAATCCAACGTCTCCATGTAGGCGACCGGGCGCAGCCCGAAGGTCTGCAGGGTGTAGCGCTCCTCGTCCAGCGTTTCGCACAGATGCGTGTGCAGCCGCACGCCCTTTTCCCGCGCCATCGTCGCGGAATCGCGCATCAGCTCGGGCGTGACGGAAAAGGGGGAGCATGGCGCGAGGGCCACCTGGGTCATTGCGCCGGGGTTCGGGTCGTGATGGGCGGCAATGACCCGCTCGCAGTCGGCCAGGATGGCGTCTTCCTCCTCGACGCACTCGTCCGGCGGCAACCCGCCCTTCGATTCGCCCAGCGACATGCTCCCCCGCGAGGCGACGAAGCGGACGCCGACCTCCTTCGCCGCCGCGATCTGGTCGTCCACGCGGCAGCCATTCTGAAAGACATACGCATGGTCGAACACGGTCGTGCAGCCGGTCAGCGCCAGCTCGGCGCAGGCGACGATCGTGGCCGTGCGCGAGTCCTCCGGCGTGCGGCTGGCCCAGATGCGGTAGTGCGCCTTCAGCCAGTTGAACAGGTTCGTGTTCTGCGCCGCCGGGATGTTGCGCGTCAGCACCTGATCGAGGTGGTGATGGGCGTTGATCAACCCTGGGAGAAGCATCTGGCCGTCGAGATCGAGCACGATATCCGCGGTCTGCGGCAAGTCCACCGTCGATCCGACCTGCTCGATGAACCCGTCCCGTGCAAAGAGCCCCGCCCTTCGTAACTCCCTCCGTTCGTCGTCCATCGTGACCAGCACGTCGGCATTCCGCGCCAAGAGCGTCGCCATCGGCCCTCCCGCCAAGCCCCATCCACCGCGAGGCGCCCGTGTGATAGTGTTTGCTCGGGATTATCCATAGTCTGGATCAATCTGCTGGGCCGGCGATTGGCCGCCGGAACGATGGGGCGTTGCGCGCGGGATGGAAGATCAGGTCGTCGACAGCCTCATCATCACCGCCGGGATCGTCATCATCGTCGTCTCCACCGGGTTCGCGATCCGCACCTTCATGGTCCCGACGGGCGCCCCCCCGCTGATCAACCGCCTCATCTTTCGCTTCACCCAGGCCATTTTCAGCGCCATCTCGAGTCCCATCCGCTCCGAATCGCGGCGGCACGGCGTCCTCAGCCTCTACGCGCCCATCTCGCTCCTCGCCGTGCTTGCCGCCATCCTTGGTCTGATCGGGCTGGGCTACATGGTGGCGTTCTACGGGGCTGGCATCCGGCCGCCCATCCGGGCCTTCCTCTACAGCGCCTCGGCCCTCTCCACCCTCGGCTTCGAGTCGCCGGGCAACAACGTCTGGGTCATCGTCCTTTCGGCCGCCGAGGCGCTCACGGTCGCCACCATCGTCGCCCTCCTCATTGGCTACCTGCCCAACATCTACTCCTCCTACCAGCAGCGCGAACAAGCCGTCAGCAGCCTCGACAACCTGACCGGCACGCCGCCCGACGGCGTCAAGGTGATCGACGCGTACGTCAAGTCATTCGGCCCCGCCAGGCTGGGCGCCCTCTGGCAAGAGTGGATGGGCTGGTTCGAAGATCTCGGGTCCGCCGGCTCCACGCTCTCGGGCGAGCTCTACCTGCGCTCCTCGCGATGGGACCGCTCCTGGATCAGCGCCGCCGGCGCGATCCTCGACGCCGCCGCGCTGGCCGACGCTGCAATCGACCTGGCCACCGACCCCGCGGCCGATCACCTGGTCCGCAACGGCTCCAGGGCGCTGCTCCAGGTGCTGGAGCCGCTGCGCCTGCAATGCCCAGCCGATGCCGCCTGGCCGCAGACCCCCGTCAACGTCACCCAGGACGAGTTCGAGCAAGCCTACGACCATTTTCAGCAAGCCGGCCTGCCGATGAAACCCGACAAGGCCGCCGCCTGGAAAAGCTTTGCCCAGCACCGCGTCCAGTACGAATGCGCCCTGATGACGCTGATCCGGTTGAAGAACCCGCCCCGCGGCGCGCGGTGGACCACCGATCGCGACGAGGCGGCAAAGCCGCTCTCGATTCCGGTGATCGGGGCAGCATCGGTACGTGCGCCCCGTCAGGCGCCGAAATGAGCGATCAACGGGGACTGAGCGACCACCCCGCGGATCGCCTCATTCGCGAGTAAATTCAGGCTGGGAGGAAGCCTGAGCAAGGTGAGATCGATCAAGTCCTGGCTCGAATGGCGAACGCTCCGTTCGATCCGGCGATCGTCCCGGTTCCCCGCGACGAACAAGGGCTCTCCTACGGCGGTCGCGTCGTTCAGCGACGAGACGAAGCGCTGTTTGTGCATCTTGTCCGCCGAGTTGTGCGGAACAGGCAATGGGCAATTGAAACGACCGGCGAGTAATTTGTTGATGACTTGCGCCGGTCTGTCCGCTGGCCTGGCGCTAAGCTAGCTCTCTATCAGAGACGCGGCGGAAACATGGCTGCTTCGCTCGCTCCGACGCGCGAGGCAGTTCCTGCGTCAAGACAGGGATCGCTGTCCCTCCCGTGGTTGTTCGTCGTCTACTCCGCGGACCGCGGTATCATCGTGACGGGCTACCAGGTTGCCAGCCTCGATGAAATCAGCATCCCCGAGGGTACGCGATGGCTACCGTAGCGCAACAATCCGATCTGATGGCCAGGATCGAACATGCCCTTGACTACCTCATGAGTGATACGGATTGCGGATGAAGCGTTGGGTGTGCCCGCGCGTCTCCCGTCGCCCCCCTCTCCTCTGCGCACAGGGAGAGG
>CALMZR010000297.1 GCA_937870845.1 uncultured Chloroflexota bacterium | reverse complement strand
CTCCCAACGATTGCACTCCGGATCCCGACGTTCTTGAGTGCTGCCGGCAATTCGGTGGAAGCCGCACGATCCCCTGTCGTTGCCGCGGCCAAGGTGACTGCATCGAAGAGACGTGCGTAGACGACGGCCCGGAGTGAAAGACCCCGGCCATGGCCGCTGAGGCTTGCTCAGCGGTCTGGAGCAGCAAACCAGTCGGGGAGGGGCGCTGACCGGCTCCCTCGTTCCCATCCCGGGCCGGACGCGCGCGCGATTGCGCGCGGCAGGGCGTTACTCATCGAAGCGTCGACACCCTGCGGAACCGAGAAAAGCGGGGTCGCCGGTTTGCAGCCTTGCATCCTGTCCCGTGATGGCATCGTGCTTGCTTCTCGGCTGCGAAGCCTGGAAAATCGGGCCGTGTGTGGCTGGAGCCAGCAGAGAAGTGGAGGGATGGCAGTGCATGAGGAACACCTGGGCGGACAAGCAAACCACGAGCGGCAACCGGTCGCGCTGACGCCGCGGCCGATTCGCCTGCTCATCATCGGGCGCATCAAGCCGGGCGCGGAGCCGGATCTGCGCGAGGCGCAGGCCCGTTTCCCCCACGACGCCGCCAACGAGGCCGGCATCGACGCCATCGAGGCCTACATCGGCAGCGGCTTCTACGCCGTGCAGCTCGAAATCGGCCGCGACGACATCCAGCACGTCCTGAGCGCGTTCTTCAACGACGACCGCGTCCGCCGCTTCCGCGCCGACCTGGAGCCGATCATCGACGGCCTCCCCGGCCCCGATTACCGCTTCGGCCCCGCCGACCGCTTCCACGAGGACGAGGGCGAAGCAGGCGCCGCCACGGTCTTCAGTACCGGCAACCTGCCGTTCGCCGCCAGCATGTACCGCTGGCGGGTCGGCGAGCCGCCGCGGACGGGGAAAGCGCCGCATGGCCGAACCGACGGCTGATGCGCGAACAGGAACTCACGCGCTATCCGGCTGAGGAGTCTTGCTGCGACTCGAGCCTCACGAGCCCCTCTCCCATCGCAATGGGAGAGGGGTTGGGGTGAGGGCGGGCGCCGCGCCATCGCGGTACTTCCCCCTCTCATCCATGGCAAGGAGCAAACAGCCAATGTGAAAACGAGCAGCCCCGCGGATCATCCGCGGGGCTGCTCGACGTCCCGGAAACGGTCGCCGTTAGCGCCGGCGCTTCTTGTCTTTCTTGATCTTGATCTTGACGTTGCCGTTGCCGGAGATGGAGGTGCCAAATTCGTCTTCGATCAGGTACGTGAACGAGTCGCGCCCCTTCTTGTTCCCGTTCGGCTCATACGTGAAGCTGCCGTCGGAGCGCAGCCGCAGCTTGCCCTTGCGCGGCCCATCCACGAGCTTGGCCTCGAAGTTCTCCCGGTTCTCGACGTGCTGCAGCACACCCTTCCCGGCCGACACCCGTAGGGTCCGGTCCTGCCGCACCGTGTACGTGAACTCGTCGATAAACGGGTCGCTATTGTCCGTGGTGATCTCGAGCTGCCAGCCATCCAGCGACCCGGCGATCGGCGCCTCGTCGTCCCGGATCCAGACCGTCCACGCGCCGTTGGCCGTCACCCCGTTGAAGTGGTCGAGGTACTCCCTGGGATCGGTGTCGGTCACGCCCGGCGCCCCCCCGCCGAACGGCGTCGGCGGAACCGACGGGTCGTAGTCCTGCGGCTGATACGCCCGGTTGCCCAGGATCGGATCCTCGTTGGGAAGCGGGTCCACCGCCGCGTTGTCGAGCGTGATGTTCGTGTTGCGCAGCGCCGTTTCACCGCCCGCATCGCGCATCACGACCGTGGTCCGGCCCGCGTGCTGCAGCATCACCGAGATGTCTTCCGGCCGCTGGTGATCGACCCCGATCAGGATCAGGTTGACGTCGATGATGGCCCCATCCATGCCACTGACGTTGACCGTCGAGCCGTACGGGCTCGCTGGGCCGTTGTCGTTGATGGTGATCGTCTGGTTGAAGCGCGGCGCTTCGAAATCTTCCGTCCCGACGTCCTGGGCCGAGACCAGGCGCCCCGCCGGCTCGGCAATGGCCAGCGACAATGCCGGCGCGAGCAACAGAGCCGCGATCAGCGGGCGCGACCCCCGATTGGCGAGCGCCCGAACGCGCCGCCTCCACCCTTGCGCTTGCACGCGATTCCTCCCTCGGACGGCACGGCAAACCGTGCCATCGGCAACCAGCCGAGACAAGTCCGTCTCTTCAACGGGTAATGGTAGCATCATGCCAAATTCTATGTCAATGAAAGGCGACTTCGGCGGCTCTTGGGTGGCAATGTCGCCAATAGACCTCATTCATTACGGAACAGGCGAACGGCGCCATGGAGAGGTACGGCGCCCAAACGTTCACAACGTTTGGTTCGGCGCGTTGGTTTCGACAGGCGCCGACAGCGCCGATCCTGTCGAGCATTGGTACGATAGACGCGGTCAGCGCCGAACGCGCAGCTGTGGCGACCGATGCGCCTCCTGCCTGCGATGGGGGGAACTCGATGCAACTCGGCCTGGGACTCTATCGCCACATGCTCACCCCGGAGAACTACCGCTTCGCCCGCCAGGCGGGAG
>CALMZR010000296.1 GCA_937870845.1 uncultured Chloroflexota bacterium | reverse complement strand
GCGGCTTCGTCATGGACGCCTGGCGGGCGCCCGGCAGCCGCTTCGAACCGGTCGGCCTGGCTCGCCAACCCGGCCCCAACGCCGACGTCGTCGCCGACATCACCGACCTCGACGCGGTGACCGCCGCCTGCCAGGGCATCGATGCCGTCGTCCACCTCGCGGCCAGCAGCGCCGTCGGCTCCTCCTGGGACGCCGTGCTTTCATCCAACCTGATCGGGACCTACACCGTCTTCGAGGCCGCCCGCCGCGCCGGCGTGCCGAAGGTGGTTTTCGCCTCCTCCAACCATGCCATCGGCACGTGCGAGCTGGAGAACGCCCCCGCCCTCTACGACCTCGCCGACGACCGCGTCTTCGACCGCACCGAAGAGTTGCGCCCCGACTCCCTCTACGGCGTCTCCAAGGTCTATGGCGAAGCGATGGGCCGCCACTACGTCGACCAATACGGCCTGCGCGTCGTCTGCCTGCGCATCGGCGGCGCCCGCTGGCCGCACGACCCGTCGCACCCGGCCAACCTCTGGGCCGACATGAGCGACCGCTCCCCCGAGACGCTGGCGTTGCGGCGGCGGATGCGCGCCGTCTGGCTCAGCGAGCGCGACTGCGTGCAGCTCATCGAGAAGTCGGTGTTGACCGAGGAGCCGTGGGTGCTGGCCTACGGCATCTCGAACAACCCCCGCCGCTTCTGGGACATCGAGCACGCCCGCGAGGTGCTAGGGTACGAGCCGCGGGATGCCGCGCCCGCCCTCATCGGCGACGAGGCAGAGAGATAGCCGGATCGATCGAGCGGTCTACGTTCCGGCTGCGTGGAGACTGCTCAGCACCAGGCGCTCGATAAATTCCTCAGTGGACGCCCCTTGCCCGTGGGCGGCCTCGACGATCGCATCGAGCTCTTCGAACGTAAACGGAATCGTCAGATTGGCTCGGGACTCGCCAACCGTAACGCCCTCTTCCAGGGTGTCCCAGTCCCAGTTGTTCGGATCCATCAACTCGCGCTCTTCGTCGTCCAGCGGCTCATGGGCCGGTTGGGAGCGAGTGTGCTGATTCATCGTGCTGTCTCGTGCTGCTTCATCCTCCGGGCAGAGAAGTTCGGACGCCGCCGCGGCCTGATGCCCACGCACCCCCAGCAGGGTAGGAACAAGACCACCCCCTGACGTGGGGCGTATTCGCCCCGTCGCTCCTACGATGGATTGTGTCGAAGGGTTGCCGCGCACACCGCGGCCGCCCTGCGCGGCGGCGCCGGATCACCGCGCGCAACGGCGCGGTCGGCCAATCACCCCGGGAGGACTGCCATGCACGAGCCCGCGCTTCTTCGCCCCGCCTCCGGCACGCCGCGCGCCCCACACCCGACGAACGGCCGCGGGGCCTTCTCCCCGCTTCGCCTCGCCCGGATGCGAGCGGCCCTGCAACGCCACGTCGATAGCGGCCACATCCCCGGCCTCGTCGCCCTCGTCCACCACCGCGGCCGGGAGCACGTCGAAGCCATCGGCGCCATGACCCTCGACGACGCCGCGCCGATGCGCCGCGACACGATCTTCCGCCTCGCCTCCATGACCAAGCCGGTCACCGCCGTCGCCGCCATGATCCTGGTCGAAGAGTGCCGGCTCAGGCTGGACGACCCGGTCGACGAGTGGCTGCCGGAGTTGAAGGACCGCCGCGTCCTGCGCGCCCTCGACGGCCCCGTCGACGACACCGTCCCGGCGCGGCGCCCCATCACGCTGCGCGACCTCCTCGCCTTCCGCTCCGGCTACGGCGAGCTCGGCTTCCTCGCCCCGACGGCTCCGCTGCAGCAGGCGATGTCGAACGCGCGCCTCACCCTGAACGAGTGGCCGTTCGAGGTTACGCCCGACGAGTTCATGCGGCGTCTGGGCGCCCTCCCCCTCGCCCACCAACCGGGCGAGCGCTGGCTCTACCACACGGGCAGTGAGATCCTCGGCGTGCTGATCGCCCGCGCCTCCGG
Source organism: uncultured Chloroflexota bacterium (assembly GCA_937870845.1). GTDB lineage: Bacteria > Chloroflexota > Chloroflexia > Thermomicrobiales > UBA6265 > JACCXM01. The sequence continues at coordinate 9,904 of CALMZR010000296.1, read as the reverse complement.
TCAGTCGCTGGCGACCTTCCTGCACGAGCGTGTCTTCGACCCGCTCGGCATGCGCGACACCGGGTTTCACGTCCCGGAAGACAAGCTCGACCGCCTCCCGGCGTGCTACGGCCGCGATTTCGCCACCGGCGAAGTCGTTGTCCTGCACGAGGCGCGCGGCGGCGTCTTTGCCCGGCCGCCCGTTTTCGAGTCCGGCGGCGGCGGGCTCGTCTCGACGGCCGACGATATGCTCGCCTTCGGCCGCATGATGCTGAACGCGGGCGCCGCCGGCCGCGAGCGCATCCTCTCCCGGCCAGCGGTCGCGCTGATGACCACCGACCAACTTACCCCCGCGCAGAAGACCGCCTCGCCGTTCTTCCCGGATTTCTGGGACACGCGCGGCTGGGGCCTCGGCGTCTCCGTCGTCACCGCGCGGCGCGACGTCGCCGACGGGCCGGGTCGCTTCGGCTGGGACGGCGCCTTCGGCACGTCCTGGTACGTCGACCCGGCGGAGGGGCTGGTCGGCGTCCTGATGGGGCAGCGCCGGCCCGACGCGCTCGACATCCCCGCCGTCACCCGCGACTTCTGGACCGCGGCTTACCAACTGATCGACGACTGATGCGCCATGCGGACGGACGCCGCCCGGTGTAGCTCGGGCTGCCCCGCGGCGGAAGGTTGCCAACCACCCGGCCCTGGCAGAGTTGGCAATCCTGGCAACCTTGGCATTGTTTGCCGCCGCGCCACAACGCCGGCCACGATCCGAACGCCGGGTCAGTTCCAACCGGAACGCGCCGCTCCGTTTCTGGCCTTCAGCCGTCGCGGGGCCGCCGTGACGGTCGTGGTCATGTGACGGCGGTGACCCGCCACCACGAGGCATCGTCCGTTGGGGCGATCTCCGCGAGGCGGCGCGGATTCGCCAACACGGCGTCGCGCCGCAGCCCAGGCGCGTCCCTGTAGGCGATCGAGCCGGGCACGCTTCCCAGGGCCAGCACGCGCCACAGGGCGCGGGCGTAGCGCTCGGCGCGGTCCGGCCCGTCCCACTGGTAGATGCCGCGATACGCGCCGCGTTCGTCATGAGTCAGCCACAGCTTGGAGACGAACCCGGGGAACCCGACGAAGAGCGGGGTGTTGAGCAGGCTCTCCGCCCGGAAGAGGGCGTGCCCCCACCCGCGCACGAACCGCAGCCGGAAAGCGACGACGAGCACGCACGGCTCTGCCGCCGCGCGGCCGGCGACCACCGTCTCCCGGTACATCCAGGCCGACGTGCCGTCCGCGAACCGCACCCGCACGCCAACGCGGGCGCGCGGCAGGCGCAACCGCCGGCCCGCCACGAGCCTGGCCGTGTTGAGAACGCAACCTGCCATCGCGCGGGCGGCTGCTGCGATTGGCAGCGGACCCTGACGATTCTTCGCGGGACGAGCCCCCAGCAAGGCCTGCGGATCAGACGCGCCGCACCGATCCTACCACCTGGCCGCCGCCCCGGGTTCGCTCCTCGGCGCGTCGGCCGAGCGCGGCCGGATCGGCGTTCCCAGTTCCTGGAGGCTCTCCGCGATCCAGGTTCAGCCCGACCATGCCGCCTCCTGCTGGTGGTTTCGGCGTTCGCTTGCTGCTGGAGGGAACCGACCTTTGGGGCGGAGCGACGGCGTGACCACGCCCACCCGCGGGCAAGAACCCGCATCCTGAAACGCCACTCCCGGCGCATCGGTCCTTGTTATCGTCCAGGCATCGGTGACAGCCGGGCAGAGCATGGTAGTCTGAGGCGCGAACATTCGTTCGCTCCCCGCAATCGCCACATCACGCCGCGCGCCGTTCGCGAAGAGAGGAGTCTGCTCGTGCCGAACCCGGTCGTCCATTTCGAGATCATGGGGTCCGATGGAGCCGCGTTGCAGGGGTTTTACCGCGACTTGTTCGGCTGGAAGGTCGACGTCGACAACGAGTGGCAGTACGGCACGGTCGAGACAGGCGGCGAGGGAGGCATCAACGGCGGAATCGCCGGCACGCATAGCGGCGACGCCAATCGGGTCACCATTTACGCGTCGGTCGACGATCCGCAGGCCTATCTCGACAAGGCCGAGGGGCTGGGCGCGACGACGCTGATGCCGGTGACGGACATGGGCGACGTCGTCATCGCCATGTTCCGCGACCCGGCGGGCAACGTCACGGGGTTGGTCAAGAACGGGGCCTGATCGCTCCGTGTCATGCTGAGCCAGCAGGCGAAGCATCTTGGCTCGAGGGGACATCCGCGCCCCGGAGCCGAGACGCTTCACTGCGTTCAGCATGACACGGGTGTTGCACCCGACGCGTTGAGTCAGCTCCGCGTGCTGCGCGCTTTCGCCGCGGCGGCGCCGATCGTGTTGAGCGTCTTGACAGTTTGGGTCGTGGCGTCCGGGGGCGGTTTGACCAGCGAGACCGGGAGCGGGTCGAGGACCTGGGGCACGACGACGACCCGGTCGAGCAGGAAATCGAAGACGACGCGGATGACGGCCAGGATGGGAACGGCCATCAGGGCGCCCCAGATGCCGGCGATCTGGCCGCCGGCGATGACGGCGAGGAAGACGAACAGGGGCGAGACGCGGATGGCGTTGCCCTGCACGCGGGGGGCGATGAGGTTGCCGTCGATGAAGTTGATGGCGACGTAGGTCAGCGCCGTCAGGATGCCCAGGGTGGGGGAGACGGTGAAGGCGACGATGGTGGCCGGGACGCCGCCGATGTACGACCCGACGAAGGGGATGATGGCCCCGATCGTGGTCCAGATGCCGAGCAGGATGGCGTAGGGGACGCCGAGGAGGGTGAGCGCCACGGTGGAGGCGACCCCCTGGAAGGTGAGGGAGACGAGGAGACCGGTGAGGTAGCGGGAGAGGGCGTCGACGACGTCGGTCCAGAGGACGAGGGCGTCGTCGCGGTACTGCACGGGGAGGAAGCGGATCGCGCCGGTCTTGAAGCGGTCGCCGTCGGCCAGAAGGTAGGCGGCGATGAGGATGACGCTGAGGGTGGTGAAGACGCCGCCGACGGTGCCGGAGAGGGTGTCGAAGGCGCGGGCGACGATCCCTTCCAGCAGCCCTTCGGCGCGCTGGGCGCCGTTGCGCTGCAGCTCGGCCATCGCCTCGTCCGGCGAGGTGTCGAGGACGCCGTACTCCACGAGGTTGACGACCACGCGGCGCGCCCAGGCGTAGGCCTCTTCCAGCAGGCGGGGCGCCTGGTCCGCCAGACTGGCGAGCTGCCCGACGGCAAGCGGGACGAGGACGATGGCAGCCACGACCAACACGGCGAGCATGGTCAGCACCACCACGGCGATGGCAATGCCACGCGGGATGACCCGGCTGAGGAACCGCACCGGGAACGAGAGCACCAGCGCCACGGCCATGCCGGTGATCAGCAGTTGGGGCAGCGTCGGCGCTTTCCAGAAGAGCAGCAAGAGCAGGAAGACCACGAAGGCGAGCAGCGCGTTGCGCGTGCGCGGCGAAATCGGGATGTGGGTCAATTCGGGGTGCATGCGCGGCCTTTCTCGCGGCGTCGTCCGGGGCCGATTCGGCGCCGGCCGGAGGGTGATCGTCGTGTCGGCGCGACGCTACCACGCCCGGCCTCCAGCTGTCAGAGCCCGTGGCCAAAGTCGGAGCTGAACGCGTACTCGTCGGGGCTCCAGGGCGTGCGCCAGGCGTCGCCGGCAAATCGCTGTAGCGTGAAGGGACGCAGGTCGACCCAGTCGGGGCTGTGGCCGGGGTGGAACAGCACGTCGGCCATGGCCTCGGCGACGGCAGGGCCCTTCTTGAACCCGGCGCCGCTGAAGCCGGCCATCAGGTAAAGCCCCTCGGGGCCGGCCGGGCCGATGATGGGGTGGGCGTCCGGGGTCATGTCGTAGAGACCAGCGTGGCCATGCAGATACGCCGCGCCACGCATGGCGGGGAGGCGGCGGGCCAGGGCGGCGATGGCGAGGTCGCCGTAGCCGGGGTCGGCGCCCGGGTCGTGGCGATCGGGGTCGACCGGGTCGTGCTGGTCGCCGCCGCCGAGGCCGATGAGGGTGCGCCCCGGTCCCCAGGGGCGGGCGAAGATGCCGGCGGCGGTGTCGAGGTAGATCATGTGCGATTCGATGTCGAGGGGCCGCTGCGCGATGGCGACCTGGACGCGCAAGGCGGCGATGGGAACGGCAACGCCGGCAGTCCTCATGATCTGGGGCGTCCATGGCCCGGCCGCGACGACGACGGTCCCGGTCGGGATCAGGCCATCGCTGGTGCGCACCCCCTGCACCCGATCTCCGGCGGTTTCGATGCCGAGCGCGAGCGTCCCTTCGCGGACGACGGCTCCGGCGTCCTGGGCGGCGCGGGCCATGCCGTGCGTGGCGGCGATGGCGTCGACGTAGCCGCTGTCGGGTTCGAAGGCGGCGTGAGTGACGTCGGACCAGTCGGCCTGGGGTTGCAGCTCGTGCAGCTCCGCGCGATCGACGACGCGGGAGGGGACGCCGACCGCGTTCTGCAGCGCGACGTTGCGGTGCAGGCGCTCGACGTTGTCCTCGTAGCCGGACCCGGTCTCGACGGTGACGATGAGGCCGAGGGGGGTATGGACCGGGCCGCCGCCGACCAGCTCCGGCCAGGCGGCGAAGGTCTGCCAGCCGCGGTGGGCGAGGATCGCCTCGGGGCGGTTGGAGTAGTGGCGGCGCAGGAGGGCGCCGGTCTTGCCGCTGCCCCCGGCGGCGACGACGGAGCGTTCCAGGAGCGTGACGCGGCCGGCGCCGCGGCGGGCCAGCTGCCAGGCCAGACTGGCCCCCATGATGCCGCCGCCGACGATGACGATATCGGCCGATTGGTGATGTGCTGCCATGTTTCCGCCGCAATCCCTCTCATGTGACGTGGAGCGCCTGTCGCGATCGGAGCATACTGTGTCGTCAGGGACGATCGCGGGACGTGCCTCGACACCCCAGTGATCGCCGAGCACCTGGAAGGCATCCGTGCCCTGTGCCGGGAGTACGGGGTGCTACGTCTGGAGGTTTTCGGCTCCGTCTGCACGCCGGGGTTCTACCCGGAGCGCAGCGACGTTGATTTCCTCGTCGAGTATCCCGAGGACTACGACTATGGGCCTTGGCTCGCGCGCCTGTTTGAGTTGGAGCAAGCCCTCGGCCAAGTCGTGGGCCGCAGAGCCGATGTCGTCATCCTAGGAGCGCTTCGCAACACGTGGTTCCGGCGGGAAGCAGACAAGACCCGAGCGGTCATCTACGATGCACGCGAAGTCGCCGAAGTGGCTTGACGACATTGTTCGCTCTGGCGCCTTCATCGTGAAGGCTACGGCGGACGCGACCTTTGCTGATTTCGATGCCGACCTCCTGCTTCGCTCGGCGGTGGAGCGCCACGTCGAGATCATTGGCGAGGCGCTGCGCCGTCTTGAGCGAACCGACCCCCAGGACTGTCGAGCGCATCCTCGGCTACCGTACGGCCATTGATTTCAGGAACCGTTTGGCGCATCGGTACGACGATATCGACAATGCGCACGTTTGGCGGATCATTCGCGACACTCTACCGCCGTTGCTGGCTGAGGCCGAGCAACTCCTGCTCGAAGCGGAAATCGGCCTTGTCGATGAGCCGTGAGGCGGGCGATCTCGGCAACAGCATTTGCAACCAAGCCGCGGCCAGTCAGCGGATCTGCCTCGGCGGCCCCATCAGCGCCTGGCGCCTGAAAGCGATCCGGGATCGTTCCCGCGGAAAGCCGGGAGCTACGAATCCAGCCAAGCTCGTGAGCGCCGCCTGGGTGTGCTCGGCCGCTACCGCGGCTTGGGAATCTCCGCGAACTCGAGCCGCGCACGATCCCAACTCGCAAGCTCCGCCCCTGCCACGTAGGAGCTCTGCAGGAAAGCCGTGAGCGCCGCCTCCGGGTCGTCGGCGGTTCGAACCGCGTCGTACGGCAGCAGGAACTCGCGCATTTCGGCGCTCCAGAAGGCGGCGTCGGGTTCGACGGCGGCTTCCGGGTAGCCGTCGGGTTGGGGGTAGACGTAGGCGTAGAAGGCCGGGTAGTCCACCGGGCCGCTGCCGGGCCAGAAGCCGGCGGCCCAGTTCTCCTCGTCTTCGGCGACGCGGAAGATGTAGCCGCCGGGGGGCGGGTCGGCGGGGCGGCCGCTGTGGCGGGTGGCGGCGAGGTCGAAGGAGCCCCAGTACCAGTGGACGGGGCTGGCTTTGCCGCGGAACCAACTGCGGTGCTCGGCCATGACGTGGGCCGAGCTGAGCAGGATGCGATGCCAGCGGACGACGGGGAGGGGTTCGTAGCTATCGTGGGTGGTGTCCTTATCGAAGGGGATGGGGTCGGGCAGCTCTTGTGGCATGGGGTCGATCTGGACGGGGACGCCGAGGGCTTCCAGGCAGGCCCGGGTTTCGTCGTAGAAGTGGGCGACGGCGCGCGGGTAGAGGGGGATGGTCTTGCGGCCGCCGTCTCCCGTGGTCAGGATGAAGTGGTGGTCGACGAAGTCGAAGTCGGCCTGGAGGGCGCCGTTGGGGGTGGGGAGGGCTCCGGTGGTGAGGCCGCGGGCGGTGAGCTGCAACGCGGTGTGCCAGAGTTCGTTCTGGAAAGGGGCCAACTCGACCTTGAGCTTGCCGGCGATCTGGGTCCACAGGTGGAGGGTGTCACGGGTCGGGGCCCACGCGTCGAGGGGGAGGGGGGGCCAGCGCTCCTCGCGGGATTGGGAGCGGCGGGCGGCGTGGTCGGCGATGGGCATAGGGTGGTTCTCCGTGAACGGCGCGTGCCCGGGCGGCGGGCGAGAAGGGCCTGCCCGCGTCGTGGCATACTAGCAAGCAGCGGCGCTCGGGACGCTGGCGCCGGATACCATGCCGACGTAGCTCAATGGCAGAGCAGCTGTTTTGTAAACAGCAGGTTAGGAGTTCGACCCTCCTCGTCGGCTCCCGGAAAACCTCTTGACTACGCCAATATTCAAGGGGCCAGCGTCGAGTCGCCGATCCCTTGGTTCTTCCTTACCCCAACGCTCTTTGCTGCTCTGGAGAATGGTCACGACTTCCATTGCGGTCGATCCCATGTCGAATCGAGCTTCACGCATGATGACTGGGCGTTCGCAAATCTCCTTTCGCCCTGCCGACGGAGGGCAGTGAACAGCAGCCTTGTCTAATCGCAGAACGCGGTTGGCAATGCACGGGGCTGAGTCGTGCTCAGCAGGCAGGCGCCACAGAGGTTCCAGCAAGACGGAGTGAAGCGTGCCCGTTCGCTGGCGAGCACGCTCCTTGGCTGCAAGCACTTGGCAACGATGTCAGTCTTCTTGGCAGAGCGCTCGGTCTGTTCGTCGAAAAAGGCGTGGGCGGTCACGACCTCCCCTCGATCGTTTTGGTTATGCGCCGCATCAGATGAAATCAGGACAACAGACGCCATTTCCGCAGCACGTGAAGCCGGGGGCGCAAGAGACGACGAAAAGTGAGCAGGCCCCAGCCTCACACCGAAATCCTTGGCAGGGATCGCCGCTGACCGCGATACAGTCGGCGTCCTCCATGCAGCTCCCGGATTCTCCTGTTGGACAACACACGCCGTTGCCGCAGCAGACGTGACCGGGGATGCAGTCGACGATGAAGTACGTGCAGGCGCCATCGACGCAGGCGGAGCCCGTGCAGGGGTCGAGATCGGCATCGAGACAGTCCGCGTCTTGCATGCATACCGTGAAACCGGGACCGCTCTGGGCGTCTGCGTGCGTGCGGGAGAACCAGGAGCCTCCAGTAGCGACCAAGCCCGCGCCAAGCACGCGGAGCGCGCCCCGTCGATCCAGAATCGCGTCGAAGCCACGTGTTATGCAGTCGAAACGCTCGCCATCCACGTCGCCCCTCCCCGCGCTCGATCGTCAATGTCGCGCGTTCCTGGGCCAGCAACGCCTGAGGCGGAAGATACGTTCCTCTGTCCAACCGCGGCAGAGCAGACTATCCGGGTCCGGTCGTCCGCCGAGAAGCTTCGGTGCGCTGCCGGTGACTTGCGCCTGGTGTGTTTCAGGCCCCGAAATGTCTGGTCGAGGCCCAATCCAGCGCGTTGCCCATCGAGACGCGTCCCTCACTGGCCAGAGGGAGACACGGCGAGGCCGTCAAACCCTTGGGCTTCCCACACGGCGAGCAAGGTCTCCCAAGGAACCTCGTACTCGAACAGCCGGTTCCAGTTCGAGCTCGTCGGGCCCAGGATGTCGCGGATCACCGCCACATCGCTGTTGTAGCCCATAACGACGACGGCGTGGTCGTTGCCGAGCACGCCAGGCAACTCCTTGCCTTCGGGCGTCACCCAGGTCACCGGCTCCCAGGGGAGGAAGTCGACCGTGGCCTTCATCCACACCAAGGCGCTCCGGTCGAGCGCCGCCTCGATCCCGGCCCGGTCGTTGACCGGCTCGACATCGACCGCATAGGTGGCAAAAATCTTCTGCATCGCCTGGCCGGTGGTGCGGGCGAGGAAGTTCTGCGTGTAATCGCCGGAGAAAAACTGGGTCGTGTCCCCGCCGTAGACGACAAAGCCGTCGGGCGTGGCCTCGTAGTACGGCTCGATGCGCGGGTCAAGGCCGATGGCGACGACTTGGTCCTCCAGGGTGCTATCGATGCCAAAGGACTTGAGAATCGCCCAGGCCGCGTCGAACTCGCAGGTGTACTGCTCGAACTGCCCCTCCTTGAGCGCGGCGTCGATGTAGACAGCGTAGAGCGCCGGGTCTCCGGTCGCGGTCTGCAGCGGGGGCGCTGCCGCCGCCCGTTCCGCTCCCCACGGCGCCCCGTCGAACGACGGCAGCGCCGACGACACGGGTCCAAGGTAGCCCAAGGCGGCCGCGAAGGATGCAGACACGATCTGGCGACGGTTCCATCGACTCATCGGACATCGACTCCTGATTCAGGGGCGGTCGCTGCGCCGCCCGGCGGCCCCGGGCGACCCTGGGAATCTACTACACGGCGATAGTACCATGTGGCGGGCGCGGAAGGAGCAGCGCGGCGCGTTGCGCGGGGCTCCGGGCCGCGCCTCCCGCGATGGGCGACGAATTCGTCGCTGGCGAGGAGGGGGCCGTGGGCGATCGCTACCGCCGTGCCGTGGTCCGAGCGGGACGAGGCCGCCCGGTTCACGCGGCGGTCGGATGACCGTGTCGCGAGCGCGTCGCCCTCGCTGGGATCCGTCGATCGAGGGGCTGATCGGCGGCGTCGTAGGCCTCACCCTCGTTTACATCGGCGCCGAGGCTTTCTTGGCCGGTCCTTTGCATCCCGTTCATTGGGCGGCCGCCGCACTCGGGGGCGGCACTGGATTTCTCATCGGACACGCGGTCTATCGTTTCCAGGCAGGCGACGACATGCCGTTTCGACGGCCGGATGGACGACGAGCGAAGGCGACACGACGGGCGCCTCGACAGTCCCGACGATGAGCGTCTGCCGGTGCGGCTTCGTCTGTCGTCGCAACTCGGCGCCATCGCACTCCGCCCCCCGCGCCAGGAATCATGACCAAGGTACCGGGCAACCCGGCCCGAAGCCACGCCATCTACTAGGTACTTGTAGTAGGATGGGGACCAAGATGTTCCGCCGCCCCAGCGGAACCGATCGAGGCCCGCGGCGATGCGTCCGCTCTTTTCCTGGGGGACCTGGATGCAAGGGGCGATGCCGCCCCATCCCCGGATCGCGGTTGCCGCCGCGGCGCTACCCCGTACGACAGGCTGGACATGCCGGGCCAAGTACGGCAGCGGCGTGTCTTCGGGAGATCGAAGGATGTTCGGAACGGAACGTGGTCCTGGCACGATGCACTGGTCTCGGATCACACGGCGCCGATTGTTGGGTCTGGCCGCGGGAGTGGCCGGGGCGCTGGATGGATCGCGGGCATTGGCGCAGACCGCCACTGCTGCCGAGCACGACGCCATCTCGGCCTCCCCCGGCGCGGGCACGCGCTACTTTGCCGAAACGGGGCACAACCTGGCCGAGCCGTTCCGGTCGCGCTGGGAGCAGGG
>CALMZR010000295.1 GCA_937870845.1 uncultured Chloroflexota bacterium | reverse complement strand
GTCACCGTCGTCGACCCGCCGTCGAGCACTTCGACGCCTACCCGCTCGAGCGTGCGCCGAAACGCCGCCCGGCGCAGCGAGCGGAGATCGTGGTTCCCAAGAATGGCGACGACGGGCAACCGCGCCGCGGCCAGCGTCTCCGCCGCCGCCTCGGCCTCGGCGACTCGCCCGTTCTCCGTCAGATCCCCGGTGATGATGAGGACGTCGGCGCGGGTGTGAAGGTTGCTCAACTCCGGTACGACTTGGCAATCTTCAGAACCGCGCACGTGCAGGTCGCCCGTCGCCGCCACGCGCACAGCCGGCGCGCCCCACGCCGCCCAACCGCCATCCCCCGCGACAAGCCCGTTCATGGGGCGAAAGGGTACCCCAATCGCGGAACGGGCCGGCCGGCCGCCGTATACTGGCTACGGGCGAGCCGCGGCTCCGGCCGCGGAGATCGAGTTTCGGGAAGCCGGGCGGAGCGAGGTCGCGACAGCATGAGTTCACTGGTGGAGTTCGGCCACCGCGTCGGCATGCCGTTTGCCCTCGCGGTAATGCTCGCCCTGACGCTGGCGCGGCCCTGGACAGCGGATGCGGCCGAGCTCAATCGCTACGAGCCGCCGGCTCCGCCGCCCCTCTCCGCCGACGCCGTTTTCGTCGCCGACGTAACCAGCGGCGCCGAGCTCTTCGCGCTCAACCCGGACACGCCGCTCCCCCCCGCCAGCCTGACCAAGATCGTCTCCGCCCTCGTCATCCTCGAACGCGCCAACCTTGACGCGATGATCGAGATCATCCCCGAGGATCTCGTCAGCCCGGAAGAGTCGCAGGTCGGGCTCGAGGCCGGAGACCGACTTTCCGCGCGCGACCTTCTCTATGGCGCGCTGATCCCCTCCGGCAACGACGCCACCCGCGCCCTGGCGCGCCAGATAGGAAGCGAAGCGTTGGGAGGATCGCCAGACCCGGAGCGGGCCATCGCTGAATTCGTCGCATTGATGAACGAGAAGGCGCAGCAGCTCGGCGCCGCCGACTCCCAATTCGCGAATCCGACAGGGATCGACGCTGAGGGCCACGTGATGAGCGCCCGCGACGTCGCGGCGGTCACCGCCGCTGCACTCGACGATCCGCTGTTCGCCGAGATCGTCGCCACCCCCAGCGCTGTCCTCGATTCGGAAATCCGCCCCGATGGCTACCCGGTGGAGACCACGAACCTCCTCCTGCGGGAGGGCGTCGTGAATGGCGTCAAGACGGGCACCACCCCCGCTGCCGGCGGTTGCCTGGTCACCTCCTTCGCGGTCGGCGGCAACACCATCGTCGCCGTCGTCCTCGGCAGCGACATCACCGAGACCGCCGAAGGCGCCCAGGACAGCACCATCCGCTTCGCCGAAACCCGTGGCCTGCTCTCCGCGGTCAACAGCAGCTACACCTGGCTCGATCCGGCGCAACCAGGCGTTGTCGCGGGTCTCCAGGAAGAACTGCGCGTCTGGCAGGTCGCTCTTGCAGACGGCGTCTTGTTGCCGGCGCCAGCCAGCGCCGCGGCCCGCCTCCGTTACCGTCTGGTGCTCCAGCCGCCGGCGCCGGCCGAGGAACCGGCCGGCGTCGTCCAGTTCTTCATCGACGACCGGCTGCTGTCCGAGCAGACGGCGTTTCAGACCGGGTGACGACTGTGCCCCAGGAACCGCGCGACGAACCGAACGACGCCCCCGGCGAGCGACTGCAACGCGTGCTCGCCGCCCGCGGCGTCGCCTCGCGGCGCAAGGCCGAAGAGCTGATACGCGAGGGCCGGGTCTCCGTCAACGGCAAGATCGTCACCGAGCTCGGCACGCGCGTCGATCCGGCCACGGCGAACATTCGCGTCGATGGCAAAGCCGTCCGGCCCCAGGCCTTCGAGTACGTCCTCATGCACAAGCCGTCCGGCTTCATCACTACGACGAACGATGAGCGAGGCCGGCACACCGTCATGGACCTGCTGCTGCCCGGATCCCGCGTCTTTCCCGTCGGCCGTCTCGACCGCGAGACCGAAGGTCTGCTCCTCTTCACCAACGACGGGGACGTGGCGAATCGGGTCATGCACCCGCGCTACGAGCTGACCAAGGAGTACCTCGTCCTCACCCCACGCAAACCGCCCGAATCGGTCATGCGACAGGTCCGCGCCGGGCTCGAGATCGACGGCAAGCGCGTCGTCCCCCACGAGTTCCGCATCGTGCGCGAGACGCGCGAGGGCGTCCTCCTCTCCATCGTCGTCCACGAGGGGATGAACCGCATCGTGCGCCGCCTCATGGACGCCGCCAGCATCCCCATCGCTCATCTCCGGCGCGTCCGGATCGGCCCCCTCTCCATCGCCGGCATCCCCCGTGGAGCGCACCGGGCGCTGACCGCGGGCGAAGTCGCCTCCCTCCTGGAATCGGTGCATATCTCGCGAGACGCGGAGGTCTCGGCGCCCCGCCCGTCAAGCGCGCCTCGAATTGCCGCTTCGCGTGGCGCGCGGCGTTCCACGACGACTCGGCCATCGAAACGCTCGCCGGTCACATGAGCGAGGCGCGCCCCGTATCCGCCACGACCGCTGTGGAGCATCGCCACGTCATCGCCATCGACGGCCCGGCGGCGGCTGGAAAATCGACCGTCGCCCGGCTCCTCGCCGACCGCCTCGGCGCCATGCTCTTCGACACCGGCGTCCTCTACCGCGTGGTGGCGTTGATCGCGCTGCGATGCGGAGCCGAACCCTCCGACGAGGACGCGCTGGCCCACATCGCTAGAGAGGCGCGCATTCGGGTCACCCCGCCCTCGCAGCTCGACGGCCGGCTCTACGACGTCTGGCTCGACGGCGAGGACGTGACGTGGGCCATCCGGGAGCCGGAGGTCGGGGCCATCGTCTCCCCCGTCGCCGAGCACCAGGCCGTACGTTCCGCCCTCCTGCCGCTCCAGCGCGCCATCGCCTCCGCCGGCCCCGTCGTCATGGTCGGCCGCGACATCGGCACCGTGGTTGTCCCCGACGCCGGTCTCAAGGTCTACCTCGACGCCTCCCCGCACGAGCGCGCTCGCCGCCGCTACCGCGAAGCTCTCGGCCGCGGCAGCGACGAGACCTTCGCCGACGTGCTGGCCGAAACGCGCACTCGCGACGCGATCGACAGCGGGCGGGACGCCGCCCCGCTGCGCGAAGCCCCCGACGCCGTCCGCATCAACACCGACGGCCAGTCCATCGACGCCGTCGTCGCCGCCATCGAATCGCTGGCCCGCGCCCAACGGATGCCGAACGGCGACCCGGTCTGGACCTCGTGACGGACGACGGGGACCGCGGTCGCGAGCGCGATCTGCTGGCCGGCACACTGCACGGTGCGCCGCGAGTCGCCCTGAGAACGATCGCCCTCGCCATCCTGCGGCCGCTCCTGCGCATGCGCATCGTCGGCGAAGCGTCGGTCCCGGCCGAGGGCCCTCTTCTCGTCGTCTCCAACCACCTCTCGAACGCCGATCCTATCCTGCTGGAAGCAGCCTTCCCCCGCGCCCTGTTCTTTATGGGCAAATCCGAGCTGTTCGCGAACCCGCTTTTCCGCTGGATCCTGCACCGCTTCGGCGGCTTCCCCGTCGAGCGCGGCACGCCCGACCGAGCCGCCATCCGCCAGGCGACCGCCGTCCTCGGCCAGGGGATCGCCCTGGGCATCTACCCGGAAGGCGGCCGCTCCAAGACTGGCGCGCTCGTGCGCGGCTTGCCGGGCGTTGGCCTGATCGCGCTGCAATCCGGCGCCCCGATCCTCCCCGTCGCCATCACCGGGACCGAGTACTTCCCGGTCAACGGCGAGATGCCCCCCCGCCGCCCCCGCTCCATTCCACGCGGCGTCGCCATTCGCTTTGGCGATCCGTTCTCCATCCCCGCCCGCGTCGACGGCCGCCGCGTCACGCCTGACGAAGCCACCCGCCTCATCATGGTCCGCATCGCCGAGCTGCTGCCGGAACGCTACCGCGGGGTCTATCAGGTCGACATGCAGGACGACGGAGAATCGGAGACGCCTGAGCGCGCCAAGTCACCGCGTGTCATTCCGACGAAGGAGGAATCTCGGCTCTGATTGAGTCGAGGTCCGACGACGTCAAAGTTCTTTTCTTCGCTCGCAATCACACGATGGGAACACACGTCGCTATTGGAGCGGATCGGGCTCCAAACGACCGCGGTCTACGGCGCCTTCTTCCCCCGCCGACCCGGAATGGCGTCCTCGAACCCCTCCTGCACGCCCCACACCAACTCGTGGTTCCCGATATGCACGACATCCCCATCTTCGATCCCGAGCCGCTCCAGCTCCGCGTTGATGCCGCTCGTATCGAGAAACCGCTCAAAGCGCATCTGCCCGTCGTCGCTGGCGAAGTTCGTCATCACGGTGAACCGCTCCACCCCAACGCCCGTCACCGTGAAGTGGTGGGGAGAAATCTGCTGCGCCTCCCACGCCCGCTCATCGACGTTCTCCAGCGTGTAGCGCCGCCGCTCCTGCGGCTTCTCCGCCTCGACCTCCCGCTCCAACGCCTCCCGCAGCGCGGCCGCCACGGCTTGCAACAAGACCGGCACGCCCTCGCCCGTCGCCGCAGAGATCGGATAGACGGCGTAGCCGCGCCCCTCCAGCTCGTGCGTCAACGCCGGAATCCGCTCCTGCGCCTCCGGGATGTCGGCCTTGTTCAGCGCCACGAGCATCGGCTTGCCCAGCAAGTCCTCCTCGTAGGCGTCCAGCTCCCTATTGACCGTTTCGAAATCCTGAAGCGGATCGCGCCCTTCGAGCCCGCCCGACGCGTCGAGCACGTGGATCAGCACTCGGGTCCGCCGCACATGCCGCAGGAACTCGAGCCCCAGCCCCACCCCCTGCGCCGCGCCCCCGATCAGCCCCGGAATGTCCGCCATCACGAACGTCTGCCCATCGACGCCGCCGACCGTCACCACCCCCAGGTTCGGCTCCAGCGTCGTGAACGGATAGTCGGCGATCTTCGGCCGCGCCGCCGACGCCGCCGCCAGCAGCGTCGACTTCCCCGCGTTCGGCAGCCCAACCAACCCCACGTCTGCGATCAGCCGCAACTCCAGCCGCAGCCAGAACTCCTGCCCAGGCTCGCCCAGTTCGGCCAACCGCGGCGCCTGCCGCGTCGACGACTTGAAGTGGACGTTGCCGAGTCCCCCCCGGCCCCCCTTGGCCACCAACGTGGCCTCGTCCGGTTCCGTCAGGTCGGCCAACAGCTCCCCCGTCTCGTCATCCCAGACCAACGTCCCCGGCGGCACGTCGACAAAGCGGTCCTTGCCGGTCTTGCCGTGCTGCTGCTGTTTCCGCCCCGGGCCGCCATCGTCCGCCTTGAACCGCGTCGTGAACTGAAACGGCAGCAAACTCGTCAGGTTCGCCCTGGCGCGCAGATACACATTTCCGCCATGCCCGCCGTCCCCGCCGTCCGGCCCCCCGCGCGGCACGTACTTCTCCCGCCGAAACGAGGCCGACCCATTGCCGCCATCTCCGGCCTTTACCCATATCCTGGCTCGGTCAATCAGCACGGCGGCCCCTCGATCTCGTTCCATGCGCCCACTGCACCAAACCGTGTCAGTCTGAGCGCCAGCGACGAATCTCGGCGCCAGGGAACGATCGCCCCATGAGGCCGAGATGCTTCACGTCGTTCAGCAACACACGGAGACGACGCCGGCGCGTTCCTCCTGCCATCGCTGCAGTCTAATCGAGATAATCCTTGAGCTTCTTGGAACGGCTCGGATGCCGCAGCTTGCGCAGTGCCTTCGCCTCAATTTGACGAATCCGCTCCCGCGTCACCCCGAACGCCTTGCCGACTTCCTCCAGGGTGCGCGTCCGCCCGTCTTCCAGCCCGAACCGCATCGCCAGCACCTGCCGCTCCCGGTCGGAGAGCGTGCTCAGCACATCGTCCATCTGCTCTTTGAGCATCTTGCGCGAGGCAGCGTCCGCCGGGGCCAGCACCTTGTTGTCCTCGATGAAGTCCCCCAGGCTACTGTCCTCTTCCTCCCCGATCGGCATCTCCAGCGACACCGGCTCCTGCGAGATCTTGATGATCTCGCGCACCCGGTCGGCGTCGAGCTCCATCTCGAGGCCGATCTCCTCCGAGGTTGGTTCGCGGCCAAGCTCCTGCTGCAAGCGTCGCGAGGTCCGGATCAGGCGGTTGATTGTCTCCACCATGTGGACGGGGATGCGGATGGTGCGCGCCTGGTCGGCGATGGCGCGCGTGATCGCCTGGCGAATCCACCACGTCGCGTACGTGCTGAACTTGAACCCCTTGTGATACTGGAACTTTTCGACGGCACGGATCAGCCCGAGATTCCCTTCCTGGATCAGGTCGAGCATCGACATGCCGCGGCCGACGTATTTCTTGGCCACCGACACGACCAGACGCAGATTCGCTTCAGTGAGCGCGACTTTTGCCGCCTCGCCCTCCTGAATCGTGCGCTCCCAGCGGCGCTCCAGCTCGCGCGCGTTGGTGAAAAGGTACGACTCGACATACGCGTCATCAGGCCACTCATCAACCGCCGCGAAGGCGAGCAGATCGCGCAGGGGGTTCGACAACAATCCCCACTCGACCGTCCGCACTCGGAGCGACTCCTCCAGCGCCTCCGGGCTCATCGCAAACCGCTCAGCGGTCGCGGCGATCGCCTCCTCGGGCAACTGCGTGATCGGCAGCGCGCGCTCGAGACAGGCTCCCGTGTCCCCGATGTTCCCGTGGCCCGCTTCGGTCAGCAGACTCACCACGTGCGGCCAGCCGTCGCGAAACGAGCGGAAGATCGCCATTCCGATCGCGTCCGCCTCGGGCGGCGCGCCGTGCTCGACCCGCAGCTTCACCTTGAGCAGGCGCAGGTACTCGCCCTGCTCCATGGCCCGCGCCAGCTCGATCTCGCGCTCCCCGGTCAGGAGGGCCACGCGACCGATCTCGCGCAGATACATCCGTACCGGATCATCCAGGCTGGCGCTGCTCGGTTCCTGCGCCTGGGGCGTGACGCGGACATCGACCACCGCCAGCGACTGCCGGTCGGCCGAGCCCCGCTCCTCTTCGGCCGGTTCGTCGAGGCCAGTCTCGTCATAGGGAACGAGCCCAGCCTCGGCGACCTCGCGCAATGCCTCCGTTGGCGCGTCGGGGAACGCCTCGAGCAGCGCATCGAGCCCAAACGCCGCGTCGGTCGCCGGAACCACGAGGTCAGCGCCGCGGGGATCGGCCCCTTCGGCATCCACGCCGTTGAGACTCAACGCGTCGGGATCGGGCTCCATCTCGTCGAAGACGTGGTCGTTTTCATCATCGACGGCCTCGGCGTCCGGGTCGCGCTCGGCTTCGGGAAAGTGCGCGGGATCGCGCTGGTCGCGAGCGTTGGGGGACTTCACGTCAGATTGTGCGGCGGGGATCGACATTGACCAAACCTGCCTCGAGCGCATTCCAAGCCCGGCTAGCTGATGACAACGGCCACGAGGCTCGCTTCACTCCACCCATCCTGGCCTCGGCGTCGGAGATTGACGGCCACGCGGAGCGCCGCGAAAGCAAACCGGATACTCGAGTCCGGGCGCTCCCTCTCGCGCGGCGGCATCAGATCCGGGGCAGGCGAACGCTACAACGAACCTTTCCTCGCTGACAAGCTTTCCCTGCCTAACTCTGGCTCGACGACGGCATCGATGATCTCGCAGCGCATCACATCCTCGTATGTCTCGCGCCGCCGAATCACGCGCGCCTCCCCGTCGCGAACGAGCACCGCCGCCGGCCGGGGAGCGAGATTGTAGTTGCTGGCCATCGCCAGGCAGTAGGCCCCGGCCATGGGGACCGCCAGCAGGTCGCCGGGCTCGAGCACGGGCAACGTGGCCTCGTCGATCAGCACGTCTCCCGATTCACAAAACTTGCCAGCGATCGCAACCGTTTCGACGGGGCCGCCGCGCCCATCCCGGTTGGCGACCTGCGCCGAATAGCGCGCGCCATACAGCGCCGGCCGAATGTTGTCGGCCATCCCCCCGTCCACCGAGACGTAGGTCCGCACGCCCGGAACCCGCTTGCGCGCCCCCACCTCGTAGAGGGCGACACCCGCCGGTCCAATCACCGCGCCCCGGTTCGACCATCAATATCGGCTCAGGAAAGCCATGCTCCCGGCAACCTCGACGCACGGCGGCCGCCGCCGCCGTCGCCCAGACCTCCAGGTCGACGTCCGCCCCCGATGCGTCGTCCGCGACGCCGAATCCGCCTCCCGGAACGAGCGCCTCCGGAACGACGCCGTCTCGCTCGGCCACCCGCGCCGCGAATGCCATCATCGCGCCGATGGTGTGCTCCACCAGTTGCGCATCAAAGATCTGAGAGCCGACGTGCGCGTGGTACCCGACAAGCCGCATCGTGTCGGAAACCGAGACCCGCCGCGCCGCCTCATCGGCTTGCCCGTCCCACACCGGAAATCCGAACTTCGAATCGGTCGCCCCCGTGCGCATCTTGGCGTGGGTGTGCGGATCGACCCCCGGGTTCAAGCGCAGCGCCACATCGACGCGCTGCCCCTGCTCCCGCGCGACGGCGGCGAGCAGCGCGATCTCCAGGTCATTGTCGATGGCAATCAGCCCGACCCCGGCCGCTACCGCCTCGACCAGCTCCCGGCGACTCTTGTTGTTGCCGTGGAACACCATCTCTCGCGGATCGACGCCGGCCGCCAATCCCGCGTAAATCTCCCCGCCGGACACCACGTCGAGCCCCAGCCCTTCTTCGGCCAGGATCCGCAGTAGCGCCGGGGAGAGATACGCCTTGCCGGCGTACAGAATCTTCGAGCGCGAGTACGCACGCTCGAACGTTTCCCGGATCGTCCGCGCTCGGTCGCGCAGCGTGCGCTCGTCGAAGACGTAAAGCGGCGTCCCGAATGCCGCGGCAAGCTCAGTCGCCGACACCCCGCCGATCTCGATCGCGCCCAGGCTGTTCCGCCTGGTCGTCGCCGGCCACGACATGACGCTCCCCCGGACTCTGCCCGTCGCGCGCAGCGGCGCCACGCGCCAGAATCGTCGATTCAACCAACCCGCCGCCGGACTATACTTTCGGACAGATCGTCACCGGCCGTCACGCGGGCGCCGGATTCGCCGTGCGTCGAAAGAAATCGCGCCCCAGCAATGCCATCCTCCACCATCCTCACCGTCCACGACCTTGCCAAGGCCTTCGGCCCCGACGAGATCTTTCGCGATGTCTCCTTCCAGGTCGCCGACCGCGAGCACGTCGCGCTCGTCGGCGTCAA
This sequence comes from uncultured Chloroflexota bacterium, assembly GCA_937870845.1. GTDB lineage: Bacteria > Chloroflexota > Chloroflexia > Thermomicrobiales > UBA6265 > JACCXM01. The sequence goes on along the minus strand of CALMZR010000295.1, from coordinate 5,261 downwards.
CGGCGCCGGCAAATCGACCTTGCTGCGCATCGTGGCGGGCATCGACGCGCCGTCCCAGGGCGAGGTCTCCATCGCCCGCGGCGCCCGCATGGCCGTTCTCGCCCAGGAGGCTCGCTTCGACAGCGACCGCACCGTGCGCCAGGAGGCCCACCGCGCCTTCGCAGAAGCGCTGCACGCCCTGGAGCGCATGCGCGAGCTGGAGACCGCCATGCAAGGCGCCAGCGGCGCCGAGATTGACGACCTCTTCCAGGAGTACGAGCGCCTCAGTCTCCACTTCGAGGTCTCCGGCGGCTTCGACGTGGAGCACCGGTCGGAGGAAGTCCTCTTCGGTCTCGGCTTCTCCCCCGGCCAGCTCGACGAGCCGGTGCGCACCCTCAGCGGCGGTCAGAAGACCCGCGTCGCCCTGGCCAAGGCGCTCCTCGCCGAGCCCGACCTCCTGCTGCTTGACGAGCCGACGAACCACCTCGACCTCGGCATGCTCGAGTGGCTGGAAGGCTTCCTCCGCTCCTGGAGCGGCGCTTTCCTCGTCGTTTCCCACGACCGGTATTTCCTCGATCGGGTGACGAACCGCACCCTGGACCTCTCCTTCGGCCGCCTGGAGGACTATCCGGCCGCCTACGCCCGCTACCTCGAATTGCGCGAGGAGCGCATGGCGCGCCGTCGTCTCGAATACGAAGAGCAGCAAGACCAGATCGCCCGCACCGAAGAGTTCATCCGCCGCTACAAGGCCGGCCAGCGGTCGCGTGAAGCCCGAGGGCGCCAGACCCGCCTCGACCGACTCGAGCGGCTGGAGCGCCCGCAGGAGCACACCGCTCTCAACCTCCGCGTCAACCCCACCCTGCGCAGTGGCCGCGACGTCCTCACCGCCTCCCCCTTGCGCGCCGGCTACCAGAACGGCGCCCGCGAAACCACGCTCGTCTCGACGCCGGAGCTGCGCGTCGAGCGCGGCGACCGCGTGGCGATCATCGGCAAGAACGGCAGCGGCAAATCGACCCTGCTCAAATCGATCGTCGGCCAGTTGCCGCCCCTCAAGGGCCGCGTCGGCTTCGGTGTCAACGTCAAGCCCGCTTACTACGCCCAGGGTCACGAGAGCCTCCCCGCCGACGGCACGCCCCTCTCCATCCTGCTCGGTTCGCAACCGATGGGCGACGAAGCCGCCCGCAACTACCTCGCCCGCTTCCTCTTCCGCGGCGACGAGGTGCTGCGCTCCATCTCCGCCCTCTCCGGCGGTGAGCGCTCCCGCCTCGCCCTCGCCTGCCTCCTGGTCGAGGGCGCCAACCTGCTCATCCTCGACGAGCCGACGAACCACCTCGACATCCAGTCGCGCGAGACCCTCGAAGAGATGCTGTCGAGCTACGACGGCACGGTTGTCTTCGTCTCCCACGACCGCTTCTTCATCGACCGCGTCGCCACCAGGGTTTGGGAGATCGAGGACGGCTCGCTCAAGCAATACCTCGGCAACTACAGCGACGCCATGCGCCACAAGGCACGGCAGAGCGGCGCCGCTGCTGCCCCCGCCCCTCCCAAACCACCTGTCGCCGCGAGGCCGCCCGAAGCGATCCCGCCCCGCCGCTCCGGCCCCGAGAGCGAATCCCGGCTGCAGAAGCGGCTGCACGCCGCGGAGCGCGAGATCAGCAAGCTCGAAAGCCGGCTGAACGAGCTGAGCGACGCCGTCGCTATCGCCGGCATCGACGGCGACCACGAGCGCCTCGCACGCCTCGGCCAGGACTACGCCGAAGCCGAAGCGAGCCTCGACGGCGCCTACGCCAACTGGGAGGAGATCAACGCCCAGTTGGAAGCGATGCCCCTGGCGGCTTCCGCCCGATGAGCGGCATTCCCATGAACTCCAGTGTTCGCGGCGCCGGGCGGAAGCGCCCGTTCGTGATCGGCCTGACCGGCCCCATCGCCTCAGGCAAATCGACCGTCGCCGCGTTGCTCCAGGAGCGGGGAGCCCTCGTTATCGACGCCGACCAGGTCTACCGCTCCCTCCTGCACCCTGGTTCCGGCCTTTGGGAGCGGATCGTCGCCAGATTCGGCCAGGGAGTGGTCGCCTCCGGCCGGCAGATCGACCGCGCTGCTCTGGGCCAGATCGTTTTCCACGACCCCGCCGCCCTGGCAGACCTGGAGCGCATGACCCACCCGCAGGTTGTCGCCGAGGTCCGGCGTCTGATTGCCGCCACGAACGCCGAAGTCGTCGTGATCGAAGCGGTCAAACTCGTCGAATCCGGGCTGCTGGACGACGTGGACAGCCTCTGGCTCGTGACCGCCGACCCGGAGATTCGCCTCTGCCGACTGGCCGCCTCCCGCGGCCTGAGCGAAGAGGAAGCGCGCGCCCGCCTCGGCGCGTCCCTCCACGTCGCCGAACCCGACGCAACAGTGGATATCCTCATCGAGAACTCCGGGGATATGTCGCTCGTGACGCGGGCCGTTGCCGACGCGTGGGACGCCGTTGTGGCCCCGGCCGCCCGTTCGAATCTGGAACCTGTCGCCACCGCCGCTGCGAAGGAGACCCCGTGAACGACCGTCTGTCCGTTGACGTCTATTTCGATTTTGCCTGCCCCTACGTCCATAGCGCCGCCGCCTGGCTGCGCGAGGTCCGCCGTCAGCTCGGCGACGACCGCGTCGAGATCACCTGGAAGTGCTTCCCCCTCGAGCAGGTCAACGCCCCCGAAGATGCCGAAATGCCCATCTGGGATCTCCCCGCCGACCGCCGCAGCCGCGGCCGCGACAGCCTGCACGCCGCCGTCGCCGCCCGCCGCCAGGGCCGCGACGCCTTCGACCGCTTCCACGAAGCCCTCCTCACCCTGAAACATGAGGAGGAGCAGGACCACGGCAAACGCGCCACCCTCGACGATGCCGCCAAACGCGCCGGTCTCGACCTCGATCGGTTCGCCCGCGACCTCGACGACCGCTCCCTCCTGCGCGAGGTCGAAGCCGACTACATCTCGGGCCGGGAAGGCTTCAACGTCTTCGGCACACCCACGTTCGTCTTCCCGAACGGCCAGGCCGCCTACCTGCAAGTCCTCCCCCCTCCCCCGCCCCAGGAGGCTGTCGCCTTCTGGGAAGACTTCGTCCGCGACGTCCGTGACCGCCCCTTCCTGCGCGAGATCAAGCGTCCGCGGGGGCCGCAATAGGCTCTCCCATGGAAAATGGCGCCCTCTCCCCGGATCGCATCGCGCGTATCCGCGCCGGGCTGCGCCAGTGGTTCGCCGAGAATGCCCGCGACCTCCCCTGGCGCCGCACCCGCGACCCCTACGCCATCCTCGTCTCCGAGGTGATGCTGCAACAGACCCAGGTCGACCGCGTCCTCCCCTACTACGAGCGTTTCCTGCAGTGCTTCCCCACTGTCGCCGCCCTTGCCGCCGCCCCCACGGCCGAGGTGATCCGCCTCTGGTCCGGCCTCGGCTACAACCGCCGCGCCGTCAACCTGCAACGCGCCGCCAAGGCCGTTGTGGATGAGCACGGCGGCGAATTCCCTGCTGACCCAGCCATCCTCAGGACCTTGCCCGGCATCGGCGCCTACACCGCTGGCGCGGTGGCCGCCTTCGCTTTCGAGCGCGACGTCGCGTTCCTCGACACGAACATGCGCCGCGTCGTCAACCGCGTCGTCTTCGGCGCCGATCCAGCCCCGGAAGCGAAGGTTCTCGAGGCGGCGCAAGCGCTGGTCCCTCCCGGCGAAGGCTGGGCCTGGAACCAGGCCCTGATCGAGTTCGGCGCCCTGCAATGCACCGCCCGCCGTCCCGCCTGCGTCGTCTGCCCGCTGCAATCCGAATGCGCCGCCTTCCCAGTCGTGCAGACCGTACTCGCCGCCAATGCGAAGGCAATCCGACCAAGCTCATCAGCGCCGTTCGAGCAGACCTCGCGCTACTTTCGTGGCCGCATCGTCGAAGCCCTCAGGGGACTGCCCGCGCACGACGAGTCGGGCATTGACCTGTCCCAGCTGGGGCCGCAAGTCCGCGAAGGTTTCAGCGCCGCCGATCTCCCCTGGCTGCGCGGCCTGGTCGATGGCCTGCAACGCGACGGTCTGGCGGTGATCGCCGAAGAATCACCTCCCTACGAGGCGGGCGAAGATGCCACACTGTCGCGAACGCGCGTCCGTCTGCCGTAGCGACCGCCGTCGGCATCGACGTGGAGGATTCAGCCTCGTGGCGACAGTCGCCGGGACAGCCTACGGATTCCTGACCGACGCCACGCTCTGCATCGGCTGCAAGGCGTGCGAGGTTGCCTGCAAGCAGTGGAATCAGCTCCCCGGCGATGTGCCCGGCGACGCGCTGAGCCTCACCGGCTTCAGCTACGACAACACCGTCGATCTCGGCGCGACAACCTGGCGCCACGTCGCCTTCGTGGAGCGTCCCACGCCCGTCGGGGTTGCCTGGCTGATGCTGAGCGACGTCTGCAAGCACTGCGTGCACGCCGGCTGCCTCGACGCCTGTCCCACCGGGGCCATTATCCGCACCGAGTTCGGCACGGTCGTCATCCAGGACAACATCTGCAATGGCTGCGGGTACTGCGTCCCCGCCTGTCCCTTCGGCGTCCCCCAGCTCGACCGCCACGACGGCGGCTCCCACAAATGCACCCTCTGCTACGACCGCCTCCGCGGCGGCCTGACCCCCGCCTGCGCCACCGCCTGCCCCACCGCCTCGATTCGCTTCGGCCCCGTCGATGAGCTGCGCGAACTCGGGCGCGAACGGGTCGCCACGCTGCAAGCGAGCGGCCTGAAGGAAGCCAGTCTCTACGGCGACGATGACCTGGGCGGAACTGGCGGCATCGGCGGGTTGAACGCCATGTTCGTCCTCAACGGCCCCCCCGATGCCTTCAACCTGCCGGCGAAGCCGCGGCTCCCCCGCCGCAACATCCTCCCCGCCGCCGCCGCTACCCTCGCAACGGCCGTCGGTCTCGGGTTGGCGGCTCTTGCCTCCTTGCGCTCTCGGGCATGAACGACGTCCCCATCGCCGCCAATCCGCACGCCGCCGACCGAGCAGTCGGCTACTACGGCGTCCGCGTCATCCACTCGTCCCACTGGAAATGGCTGGTCGTCTGGTACTTCTTTTTCGGCGGCATCTCCGGCGCCTCCGCGGTGATCGCGGCGATCGCCCGCCTCAGCGGCGGCAAGGAAGCGGCCCGCCTCGCCGGCACGGCAACGTACGTCTCGTTCGCCGCGCTGCTCCCGTGCCCGGCTCTCCTCATCCTCGACCTCGGCCGCCCCCTCCGCTTCCTCAACATGCTGCGGACTTTCCGCCCGAGCTCCCCCATGTCGATCG
>CALMZR010000294.1 GCA_937870845.1 uncultured Chloroflexota bacterium | reverse complement strand
GGGGGGCAGACGCCTCGCTCCTGTGGAGGGGGAAGGGGGGGAAGGGGGGGGCGGCCGCAAGCGGCCTGAGGGGGGAAGAGGAGGAGAGACGGTACACGTTTTCTTCCTCTTCCCCCCTCAGCGAAGCGCCCCCCTCTTCCCCCCTTCAGCCCCGTCCCGTCACGCCGCCGCCCGCGCCCCAGACGACGCCCACCGCGACCCCGCCTTGAAGGCGTCGCTCGCCTGGCGCAGCGCGTCGATCGTCGCGTCCGACAGCGCCGCCTCCTGGGCGATCGTCTGCAGCAGCTCCGGGTGCGCCGTGCGCATGTAGTCGAGGTACTCCGCCTCGAACGCCTTCACCTCGTCCACGGGCACGGAGTCGAGGTAGCCGTTCCCGGCCATCCACAGGTCGACCACCTGCTCCTCGACCGGCATCGGCTGGTACTGGCCCTGCTTCAGGATCTCCGTCATGCGCACGCCGGTCTCGATCTGGCGGCGCGTGGCCGGGTCGAGGTCGCTGGTGCCGAACTGGGCAAACGCCGCCAGCGAGCGGTACTGCGCCAGGTCGAGGCGCAGCCGCCCCGCCACCTGCCGCATCGCCTTCACCTGCGCCGCGCCGCCGACGCGCGAGACCGAGATGCCGACGTTGATCGCCGGCCGGATGCCGGCGTAGAACAAGTCGGGGTCGAGGTAGATCTGCCCGTCGGTGATCGAGATGACGTTCGTCGGGATGTAGGCCGACACGTCGCCCGCCTGCGTCTCGATGATCGGCAGCGACGTGAGCGTGCCGCCCCCCTCCTCGTCGCTCAGCCGCGCCGAGCGCTCCAGCAGCCGGGAGTGGAGGTAGAAGACGTCGCCAGGGTACGCCTCGCGGCCCGGCGGGCGCCGCGTCAGCAGCGACACCTCGCGGTACGCCTGGGCGTGCTTGGACAAGTCGTCGTAGACGATCAGCGCGTGGCGGCCATCGTTCATGAACTCTTCGCCCATCGCCGTGCCGGCAAAGGGCGCGATGTACTGCTGCGTCGCCGGGTCCGCCGCCGAAGCGACCACCACGATCGACTTGTTGAGCACGCCTTGCTCTTCCAGCACGCGCACCGCCTGCGCCACCTGGGCCTGCTTCTGGCCGATGGCGACGTAGATGGGGATGATGTCGCTGTCGCGCTGGTTGATGATCGTGTCGAGCGCCACCGCCGTCTTGCCCGTCTGCCGGTCGCCGATGATCAGCTCGCGCTGGCCGCGCCCGATCGGGATCATGGCGTCGATCGCCTTGATGCCGGTCTGCACCGGCTGATCGACGTTGGCGCGCTTGATGACGCCGGGCGCGATCACCTCGATCGGCCGCCGCGTGTCGGTCACGATCGGGCCTTTGCCGTCGATCGGCTCGCCCAGCGCGTTCACCACCCGCCCGATCAGCGCGTCGCCGACCGGCACCGACGCCACCTGCCCGGTGGAGCGGACCTCGTCCCCTTCTTCGATCGCCCGGTAGTCGCCCAGCACCAGCACCCCGACCGAATCCTCGGCCAGGTTGAAGGCGAGCCCCGTCGTGTTCGTGCGCGGGAACTCGACCAGCTCCGAGGCCATCACGTTGCTGAGCCCGTAGACGTTGGCGATGCCGTCGCCGATGCTGACGACCGTGCCGACGTTCGTCATCGTGGTGGTGTCGTCGTACCCTTCGATGCCGCGGCGAATGAGATCGCTGATCTCTGTTGCACGTACCGCCATGGTCTCTGCTCCTCCAGGCGCTTCGTAGCGCTCCGATGCGGGCGACGCCCTTACCTGCGTCCGGCAACCAGGCGTGAGCGCAATTTCTCCAGCTTGTTTCGGACACTGCCGTCAACCACTTGATCCCCGATGCGGACGATGACGCCGCCGATGATGTCCGGCTCGATCTTCATCGCCAATTCGACCTGGCGCCCGGTGATGCGTTCCAGCTTCTGTCGAATGAAATCCTGCTCGGCGTCGGTGAGCTGCTCCGCCGTGGTCACTTCCGCCACCACGATGCCGCGCTCGGCGAGCAACTGGGCGTCGAACATCTCCCGAATCCGCGGGATGAGCATCGTGCGATTGCGCTCGATCAACATGCGCACCAGATTGCGCGCTTCGGGTTGCACATTGGCGCCCAGTGACGCGTCGAGCGCCTCGATGCGGCGCTCCATCGCCACGCTGGGATTCGTCAAATAGACGGCAACTTGACCGCCGGCCACGACCTCGGAGAGAAGCCGCAGATCGTGGCTCCACGCATCGAGCGTGTCCTGCGCTTTGCCCAGGCTGAAGACCGCTTCGGCGTACCGCTTCGCCGCGCTGCTAGCCACGGTCATCCTTTCCTTGCGTCGCCCGTTCGGCGGCGGCCCGCTCGCCCCGTGTCATTCCGAGCCCAGCTCGTGTCATTCCGAGTCCGCGGGCGAAGAATCTCGGCGCCAGGAATTGCGTGCCCGTCAGAGCCAGGTGGCTTCGCTTCGCTCGGCATGACACGGCCCGCGCCGGCCTACCGCCGCCCGTCGGCCGGCACGGCCGCCTCGGCCAACGTCTCTTCGATCAGCCGCGACTGCGCCGCCGGATCGAGCTCTTTCTTGACGATGCGGCCCGCGGCCATCACCGCCAGGTCGGCCAGCTCCTGCCGCAGTTGCAGCCGCGCCTGCTCCGTCTCCTGCCGCAGCGTCGCCTGCGCGCGGGCCAGGTACTCCTCGGCCTGCTGGCCGGCTTCCTTCTGCGCCCGCGTCACCGTCGCCTCGGAGACCTCGCGCGCCTGGGTGATGATCTGCTGCGCCTGCTGCCGCGCCTCGGCCAGGATCTCCTCGTTGCGCACGCCCGCGGCCGCCATCTCCTGCTTCATCCGCTCCGCGGCCGCCATGCTCTCCGAGATGCGGCGCGACCGCTCGTCGAGCATGTTCGTGATCGGCCCCAGCGCGTACTTCCAGAACAGGAAGATGAACGCCAGGAACGCCACGAGCTGGACCAGGAGGCCCGGTAGATTGATGCCTAATTCGCCCATGTGGCGACCTCCGGTCGCGGTGTCAGGGTCTCAGGGTGTCAGGGTGTTGGGGAGCATGCTCCTGTCACCCTGACACCCCATCACCCAGTCACCCTCGTTACACGACGAACGCGATGATGATGGCGATAACGAAGGCGTAGATCGCGACGGCCTCGGCCAGCGCCGCGGCCAGAATCATGACCGTGCGGATCTCGCCCGCGGCCTCCGGGTTGCGCCCGATCGCCTCCATGGCGCCGCGGCCGATGAACCCGATGCCGAGCCCTGGGCCGAGCCCTCCGAGACCGATCGCCAATGCGGCGCCGATGGCTTTCGCGGCGTCGACTTCCATCCCTCTCTCCTCCCTTGGCGCCCGGTTCCGTTCCGGTTGCCGACCTTGCGCGCGAGCGGACCTCCCGCCCGCGCTGATTTCCTGCCCGCCGCTGCCCACTCAGGGACAACGGGTTTGGAACCACACGAAGATCAGTCGCCCGCCGCCGCCGGGAACCGCGCTGGCGCTCCCGCCTCAAGCTCCGGCTCCGGGGCGTGGTGGTCGTCCGCCGCGCCGTGGGCGTGGGCGTCGTGGCCGTGGTCTCCCCCCGCCATGGTGATGTAGATGGCGGTCAGCAAGGCGAAGACCAGCGCCTGGATCGTGCCGAACAGCAGCTCCAGGCCGATGAAGACCACCGGCACGAACAGCGGCACCACCGCGATCCGCACCGCGTTCGCCAGCGCGTACATCACCGCCAGCAGCACCTCGCCGGCGAAGACGTTGCCGAAGAGCCGGGCCGACAGCGAGATGATGCGCCCAAACTCCGACACCAATTCGATCGGGAAGAGGAAGGGCGGGTTCGCCATATGCTTGATGCGCCCGACCACCCCGTGCGCCCGGACGCCGGCGATCTGAATCGTGGTGAAGGTCACCAGCGCCATCGCCAGCGTCATGTTGAGGTCGGCGTTCGGGGCCCGGAAGAGGGGCACGAGCACCTTCTCGCCTTCCACGGCCGGGCGCGGATCCTCGGCCGCGAGTTGTGCCGCCGCATCCCCCGTGGCCGCGATTTCCTCGCCAGCCGCCTCTTCCTCCTCGGCAGATTCCCTCGACTGGTACACGCCGATGGTCCCCACGCCGGGAAGGACGCCGGAGTAATTGGCAATGGCGATGAAGATGAAGATCGCCCCGATCATCGGGAAGAGACGGCGCCCGAACGAGCGGCCGCCGGTGCTCTCGACCAGGCTGAGGATGAACTCGGCGGCGACCTCGAAGATGCCTTGCCAGCGGCCCGGCGTCAGCTTCGCCCCGCGCGCGATGGCCGCCCCGCCGATGAGCAGCAGGCCCATGACGATGAACATCGTCAGCATCGAGTTGGTGACGGGGACCGGCCCCACATGGAAGAGCGTTTCCGCGGCGATCGAGATATGGATCTCCATGCGGGGACGTTACTCCTCGTGCTCTGCGCCCGTGCGCCGCGGCGGACCTCCCGGCCCCTTCGCGCGGCCCGTGGGCATTGGCAAGCGCGCCATCGTGCGGGCCATCGGCCCCGGCCGCGCCGTCTTGCTCCCGACTTTCGTCAGCTCCCAGAGCTGGTATCCGGCCACGATCAGCCCCAGCGCCACGCCGATCAGCGTCCACAGGGGCGACGTGCCGAACCGCGAGTCGAGCCAGACGCCGCCGCCTATACACAACACGAGCGCCGCGACGATGGAGCATCCCAGCCCAGTCGCGACGCCGACGGCGCGCAAGTCCTGCTGCTCCGGAGTTGGCCCGTTGGTCATCCCGACGCCCACCTCCGGCTTCTACCCGACCGGAAATGCTACCACAGGCGGGGATTTCAGGAGATGATTACACTTTCCCGCCGCAACGGCGCGACCGAAGCCGACGGTGGCTGCCCGGTGATCGAGGACTCAACCATGCGGCTCGTGCGAATCGGTCTTGGCGCCATCGACACTACCGTCGGCGCCTTCCGCGACAACACCGACCGCGCCATCGCGGTCGCGCACGCCATGGCCGCCGACGCTGTCACCATCGGCGTCCTCCCCGAGCAAGCCATCGGCGGCTACCCCGTTGAAGACCTCATCCAGTGGCAGGGCTTCGTCGCCCGCCAGTGGCCCGAGCTGGAACGCTTCGCCCGAGAGACGGCCGCACTCCCCACCGTCTTCGTCATCGGCGTCTCGGTCCTCCACGATGGCCTCCGCTACAACTGCGCCGCCACCGTCGCCGGCGGCAAGATCCGCGCCCTGACCCCGAAGCAAAAGCTCCCCACCTACAACATCTTCTATGAAGGCCGCACCCTCTCCCGCGGCGTCCCCGGCGCCGTCTCGGCCGTCCACGGCGTCCCCTTCGGCGACCTCGTCGTCCGCTTCGATTTCGGCACGATCGCCCCCGAGGTCTGCGAAGATCTCTGGAGCCCCGACGGCCCCACCAAGCGCCGCACCTACTCCGGCGCCGAGCTGGTCTGCAACGTCTCCGCCTCCCCCTTCCGCCTCGGCGTGGTGCAGACCCGCCGCGAGTTGATCGCCACCCGCGCCGCCGACTACCAGTGCTGCATCGCCTACGCCAACCTCGTCGGCGCCAACGACGGCCTCATCTTCGACGGCGGCGGCTACGTCAACCAGAACGGCAAATGGGTCCTGGAAGCCTCTCGCTGGCGCCCCGGCTTCGCGGCGGCCACGGTCGACCTCGACCGCACCCCTCGCCTGCGCGCCGAAAACACCACCTGGCGTGACGACGCCGAGCATTGGCTCGCCTCCAATGTGCCGGTAGCCATGGTCGACATCCCGGCGGCGGAGTTCAGCACCGGCTCCGGCCGCGCCGGCCTGACCTACCCGGTCCCGACGCACGGCTCCTTCTTCCTCCCCGACCCGGTCTCTCCACCATCGGAGCGCGAGCAATTCTTCGACGACATCCTCGACGCTCTGACCCTCGGCGTCGGCGACTACTTCGAGAAGAACCGCATCTTCCGCAAGATCGGCGTCGCCCTCTCCGGCGGCCGCGACTCCCTCCTGACCCTCCTCGTCGCCCACCGCTACGCCAGCCGTGTCCGCCCAGAAGACCCCGGCTCCCTCATCCAGGCCTTCTACATGCCGTCCCGCTATTCCTCAAACGAAACCCGCCACGCCGCCGAGACGATCTGCCGCGAGCTGGGCGTTCCCCTGGAGATCGTTCCCATCGACGACGCCTACGAGCGGGAGCTGGCCGCCACGGAGGCGATGCTCGCCCCCGGAGAAACCGTCACCGAGCTGACAAAGCAGAACATCCAGGCCCGCATCCGCGGCCAGCGCATGTGGAACTGGTCGAACTCCTCCGGCGGCCTTTTCCTGCAAACGGGCAACATGAGCGAGAAAGCGGTCGGCTACACCACCATCGGCGGCGACCTCGAAGGGGCCCTCGGCGTCCTCGCCAACGTCCCCAAGACCGTCGTGATGGCCCTGCTCGACTATCTCTACGAACAGACCGGCTACGAAGGCATCGCCCTCGTCCTCGCCAAGCCCCCCGGCCCCGAGCTCGCCCCGAACCAGAAGGGCGAGGAAGAGCTGATGCCCTTCCCCGTCCTCGACGCCTGCTTCCACCTCTTCGGCGCCGAGAAGCTCCTCCCCGAAGACGTCGAGCAGGCCCTGGCCGCCATGTTCCCCGACTACCCGTGCGAGCAGCTCCGCGCCTGGGTCGAGAAGTTCACCCGCCTCTTCCTGGCCTCCATCTACAAATGGGTCCAGGCCCCCATCTCGCTGCACGTCGGCAATCTCGACCTCGACCGCGAACGCGCCCTGCAACTGCCGGTCGTCCAGGACCGGGCCTGGGCCGCGATCCAGCCGGAATCGCTCACCTAGCTCGTTCCGGCCGTTGCCTCTTGACGCAACCGCTCCCGAATCCACATGCGGGCCAGGGTCGACGGGCCGATGCCTTTTTCACGGGCAAGCGCGATAAGTTGCTGCCTGTCGCGCTGCTCCAGACGCAGCGTCAACCGCTCGGCGAGCTCGGGGCTGACTTCGATCTGCACCGGCTCTGATTCGTCCAGAAAATCGGTGAAGTCATGGGTGTCCCAAAACTCCGCTTCCTCTTCGATGTTTGCGAAGGATGGAATGCGGCCGTGTGCTCCGGTCGGATAGCCCAGGTCGACGGTCGGTTTGGGTCGGCTCATGAGACCGCGCCTCCTCGTGTTTCTCGGTACAGCGCGCGTTCCTTGCGGCTCGCGGGACGGGCGCTGAAGACGTAGTAAGCGCCAGGCTGATCAGGAACGACGCCTATGATGACCGAGAGCATCCTCCCGGCAAGGGTGGGGCCGACGAGTTGAAGCCGTTGCTTGTAGGTCCTACGAACCATGGCGTTTCCAGAAAGAATCTCCCCAGCCTCTTCAGGAAGCACACCATGCTTGCTGATATGATCCCGGTTCCAGTCATCCCAATCAAGACGGACGAACGGCGGCGGCTTCGTCATCACAGGCAATAGTAGCACGATCTCGTCGGACAATGTCTGACAAATCTGCGAAGCCGGCGAGATTCGCCCGGTTTCCAACCAGAAATGCTCAGCCAGCATCGGGCTTGCAGACGGAGTTCCACCCGTCGAACACCGCCCCCGGCGGCGGTCCCACCACCGCCGCGATCTCCACCGGTCCCGCACACTCGGGAATCCGCACGACCCGAATCGTCTCATCCACCAGCCACCGCCCACCCCGCTCCACAAACACCAGCACCCGCACTCGGCTCGGGTCCGGACGCAACTCTTGCCCGACCCGCAGCAGCGTCCCCGCCATCACCCGCCCATCGGCCAGCCGCTGCACCCGCCACGGCCCCAGGTAGACTGCCCGCTCCCCGTCATCCAGGGGAACCGTGCTCGTCGTCAGCGTCGTGATCCCCTCGACGTGCGAGGCGAACCGCCGCAGCCAGTCGTCGCTGTGGAGCGCGTAGAAGCGCAGCATCTGGCCCGCGGTCAGGCAGGCGGCCATCTCCTCCAGCGTCGCCGCAATGGCTTCCGCCGTTTCCGGGCCGGCTGGCTCGCCCGCCGGCAACGGCCCGATCGCCGGCTCGTCCCCAGGCGCGGCCTCGGCCAATTCGGCGACGGCCTCAAACGACCGGGGGGCCACGGCGCACGCTACAGGCGCCTCTGGCGTTGCCTGCCACGCGTCCGCGCGAAAGAGCATCGCGCCTGTCACGCAGAAAAGAGCGCTGACCACCCCAAGGGCAGCCAGTCGTCGCAGCGCCATCTCAAAAACAATCCCGGCCAACACCGCCGCGATCCCAGGCGCCGCGCCGCTAGAGCCCCCCTCTCCCATCGCGATGGGAGAGGGGGGTTGGGGGGTGAGGGCCACCAGCGATGGGAGAAGCGTGGGGATCGTCGCCCCCCAAAAACCGCAACACCTCCGCATTGAACGTCTCGGGGTCTTCCCACATCGGATTGTGCCCGGTCTTCGGGATGCTAACGAATCGGGCGCCGGGGATGGATGCGGCGATGGCGCGGCCTCGTGCAATAGGCGTGATCGGGTCGTGCTCCCCCCAGACGACCAGGGTCGGCGCGGCAACCTGGGCCAGGCGCCCATCCCAGTTCGTCATGATCGCCTCCACGGTCGCCGCCGCTGCGCTGCGTGGATGGCAACGCAGCGCGTCCCGCACGAACATAGCCGTAAAACCCGGAGATCGGCGCTGGATGGTCCGCAGCAGATCGGTTGCCCGCGTCGTGGCGCGCGCGGCGCGCGGCCGGATGGCGCTGCCGACCAGCACCAGCCGGTCGACGCGCTGCGGATGGCGAACCGCCAGATGCGCCGCCACCGCGCCGCCGAGCGAGTGTCCCGCCACGTGCGCCGGCCCGACACCCTCGTCCGCCATCCAGGTCGCAAGCCAGTCCGCGGTGTCGTCCAGGCCGGTCCAGCGGATGGCGCGGTTGGCGCCAAACCCCGGCAGATCGACGGTGTAGGTGCGAAAGTGCTGGGCCAATGCCGGAACATTCCGGCTCCACCAGCGTCCCGATCCCGAGAGCCCGTGCAGCAGCACCACTGGCGATCCGGAACCTCCGGCCTCATACGCCAGGGCCGCCGCGCGAGCATCAGGTCCGTCGGTCATAAGGGAGGCGCATCCACGTAGGCGATCACCCGGTGCGTTTCCGCCACCTCACGCAGCGATTCCCCCTGCACATAGGCGTCGACCAGCCGCGCCAACGCCTCCGGGTGGCTGAAGTTGATCGCGTGCGCGGCGTCGAAATGGCACATCAGGTGCATCTCCGCCGGCGAACGCAGCAACCGCGTCATCCGCTCCGCCGACACCAGCGGATCGCGCGACCCGATCACCGTCAGGAACGGCACGGGACTTCGCGCCAGCCGCTCCAGCAGCGGATAGCGGATCATCCCGCGAAACGCCCGCACCGAGTTGAGCAACCCATACCGGACATAATCAGGCAACGCGATCAGCGCCAGCGCCGGCGGCTCCCGCAGCCCGTCCCGCGCCAGTTGCAGCACCCCGCGCGCCAGCGGCCGGTTGTACCGCCCACCGGCAGGGGAGACCAGGACCGCCCGCTCCGTCCGCTCCGGAAACCGATGCGCGAACTCCGCCGCGACCAGACAGCCGGCCGAATTGCCGAGGATCACGGCCCGCGGCACGTCGACGCTGTCCAGGTAGCCGGCTAGCGCATCGGCGAGCTCGCGGATGCCCAACGGCTTCGGCGGCTTCTCGCTGTAGCCGTGCCCCGGCAGATCGGGGACATAGGTCGGATACCGATCCGCCAGCCGAATCGCGGTCGGCTCCAGATACCGCCCCGAGATGGCAAACCCATGCACGTGCACGATGGGCGGACCGGCGACGGCTTCCGGCTCGCAGACACGGGAAAAGACGCGCAAGCCATGGACCATCGTCCACCGCCCGCTCAACGGCGGCCGCACGCGCTCCGGCATCTCCCGCCGCGGGCGCCTCAGAAGGGCCAGAGGTTCATCTCCTGCGTCCACGCCCGCCGCGGCTGCCGCAGCAGGAACAGGATCGCCGCCGCCACGTCCTCCGCTTCGAGATACTTCTTCCCCGGATCGCTCGCCATCGCCTCCCGCTTCGCGGCTTCGGAGCGCCCCCCGAACGGCGTCAGGATCGACCCCGGCGTGATGGCGCTCACCTTGATCCCGTCCCCGGCCACCTCCCCCGCCAGCCCCTGCATCAACCCCATCACCCCGAACTTCGACGCGCTGTACGCCCCCAGCTCGGGATAGCCTTGCTTGCCCGCCCCCGACGACACGGCCACGATCGCCCCGCCCCCGCGCCGCCGCAGATGTGGGATCGCCGCCTTGGCGCAGAGGAAAACCCCGGTCAGATTCGTCGCCAGCGTCGCCTCCCAATCGGCGAGCGCATACGTCTCGATCGGGCCGTAGCGGCCGATCCCCGCCGCCAGAATTGCGGCGTCGATCCCGCCAAACGCCTCTGCCGCCCGCGCGAAGGCGTCAGTGACGGCCGTCTCCTCCGTCACGTCGGCGGCGACGACCAGCGGCCGCCCCCCGGCCCCAGCCACGAGACCGGCCGTCTCCTCCAACGGCTCCCGGCTCCGCCCGACGAGCGCCGGCAGGCCCCCCGCCTCGGCCAGCGCGATGGCGACAGCCCGCCCGACGCCGCTCCCGGCCCCGGTGACCACCGCCACCGTCCCCGCCAGATCGCGTGCGCTCATGCGTCGTGGACGGCGTTGTCGTATAGCCGCCGGTAGAGCCCCGCGAAAAACGTCAGCAGCACCGAGCAGCCGGTGCGGCTCGTGAGGTCCTTCACGTCCTTGCCGGGGTCGATCTCGACCAGGTCCATCGCCCCCACCTTCGGGTCGAGCCCGCAGACGTAGACCGCTTCCATCAGTTGCCAGGCGCTCAACCCCTCCGGCGACGTCGCCGAGGTCCCGATCGCCCACGGAAACGCCAGGCAGTCGATGTCGACGCTGAGGTAGATGACGTCAGTCCCATCCCCGGCCACGCGCAGCGCCTCGGCGATGCACGCCTCCATCCCCTGCCGCTGCACCTCGCGCCCGCTAATGACGGTGGCGCCCTGCTCCCGCGCCCACCGCATGTAGCTGGCCGAGTTCATGAACCCGTGGATGCCCAGCTCCACCACGTTCTTGCCGCTCACGGGAATGTCGCCGGTGATGATGGCGCGGAAGGGCGTCCCGTTGTGCGGCCCGTGCTCGAAGTTGCGCACGTCGAGATGCGCGTCGATGTTGATGACCCCAACCTGCTTGCCCGGATTCGCCGCGCAGACCCCTCGCACCGCCGGGGCCGTCACCGAGTGGTCGCCCCCGATCATCACCGGCACGAAGCGCGGCTCGATCGCGCACGCCGCCGCCACCGCCGTCTCGATCTTGTTGTGCGCCACCAGCACGTCGGTGAGGTGCCCGCCCACATCGCCCAGGTCGCGCACCCGCAGCCCGCGGATATCGACGTCCCAATCGGGCGAGTACGTCGTGTTGTACCGGAACGCCAGCCGCACCGACTCCGGCCCCCCGTACGCCCCGGAGGGATTGATCGACGCCCCCGAGTACGGCAGCCCGATCAGCCCGGCGTCCAGCGCCTCCCCCCCGTCCCACGGCGCCAGCCAGTTGCTGACCCGCACCTCCTCGCTGTCCTGCCACCCCGCGCGCTTGACCACGCTCGCCGGCGAAAGGTGCGGCACCCCGAACCGCGGCGGAACCCCAATGGCCACAGACCCCTCCTGCCAATGCTTCGACTGTGAGTTCCTGGCAGAATACCCGGTCTGGCCACAAGCGGCGGCTCGGATTCTCGAATGGATGACTTGGCGTGCTGGAGACCGACATTGCGACGCTCAGGCGACGCAATCCCGAAGTGGCTTCGAGACCGAAGCCGCCTCCATGATCGTTTCGGGATGCCGCTCCGCAATGCTCAGTAGCCGCGCCGCCGCCCCATCCGGCGGCAATACACCCTGCTCCCAGGCGCGCACCGTCGCCACGCTCACGTTGAGCAACCGGGCAAACTCCTCCTGGGAGACATCGAAGCTCCCGCGAAGCTTCATGACGCGGTCCCCGCTGAACGGTGGTAACCGTTCCTCCGTTTCGCTCCCCGAGTACGGTGAAGGGGGAGGAATTGGTCGATCAGAATCGATCATGGCGGTCAACCAGGTGATGATCGCGTCCTCTCCCATTTCCGCCGCTTCCACCCGGGTGGCGCCGTGAGTCTTGACGCCAGGCGCATCGGGAAAACTGACGATAAAGGCGTCGGCTTCGGGAGACCACTCCATGTGCATCGGGTACCGTTGGGCCAGGTCCAATTCCTCTTTGGCGACGTTGTCGTAGGTGTGCTGGGTCGCCATGGACTGCTCCCTGTATGACAGATCTGGGGTGTGCGTGCGGGCAATTGCCTGACGGACCTGCTTTTCCAGGTATTCCCTTGCATCGTCACCGTCGTTGCCCGCAATGGTCAAAGACCTGCCTCCCAGCGTCGCGTGAGCCCATACCGAGTGCGAACCCTTGCCACGATCGGGCAACTCGACGAACCCTGCCTTCCTCAAGCCAGCCTTCAGCTGGCGAATCTTGCGCGGCACGTTCCTCCCCAACCCCAATAGTGCCCAATCGTACTATCCCGCGGAACCCGGCCGCCCTGCACCCCACCGCGCGACGAGAGCCCCTCTCCCATTGCGATGGGAGAGGGGTCGGGGTGATGGCCCTGCTACCTCCTCCGCGACCGCGGATCCAGCGCGTCCCGCAACCCGTCCCCTATGAGGTTCGTCGCCAGCACCGTCACAAACAGAAACGTCCCCGCGAACACCGAGATCCACCACGCCTGCTGCAACCGCGGCTGCCCGCTGCTGACGATGCTGCCCCACGTCGGGATGTCCGGCGGCACGCCCGCCCCCAGGAACGACAGCGACGCCTCCGTCAGAATGGCAAACGCCACCACGAATGTGCACTGCACGATCAACGGCGACAGCGAGTTGGCGAAGATATACCGCCGCAGAATCGGAAAATCGCGCATCCCGATCGCGCGCGCCGACTCCACGTACGTCTGCTGCCGGTTCATCAGCGTCGTCCCGCGCACCAGCCGCGCGATGTTCGGCGTGTAGACCACCGACAGCGCCACGATCACGTTCTCCACCGCCGGCCCCAGCGTCGCCATGATCGTCAACGCCAGCAGGATGCTCGGGAACGCCTCCAGCCCGTCCATGATGCGCATCAGCGGCGTGTCGGCCCGTGGGTAGTACCCGGCGATCAACCCGATCAGGGAGCCGATCACCGTCGCCCCGATCGTCACCGTCACCCCCACCAGCAGCGAGATGCGCGCCCCGTACACCACCCGGCTGAAGACGTCCCGCCCCAAATCGTCGGTCCCGAACCAGTGCGCCGCCGACGGCGGATCCAGCCGGTCGGCCGGGTTGACGAACCCCGGATCGAACGGGGCGATGGCCGGCGCGAACAGCGCTGTCAGCAGGATCGCCAGCAGCAGCAGCAGGCTCGCCACCACCGCGGGGTTCTCCAGCAGCAGCCGCACCCAGTAGTACGACGACGCCGGCGTGATCGACGAAAGCCGCCAGCGGCCCCGGCTGGCCGGCGAGACGCGCCCGGTCGTCCCCAGCGCCTCACTCAGCGCCATAGCGGATTCTCGGATCGACGAACACGTAGAGGATGTCGACGAGCAGCATGATCAGCACTTCGATCGCCGCCACCGTCATCACCGCGCCCTGCACCACCGGGATGTCGCGCCGCACCACGCTGTTCACCAGCAGCCGCCCCATCCCCGGGATGTTGAAGACCTGCTCGATCACCACCGCCCCGCCGAGCATCCCCGCGAACGAGATGCCGATCAGGGTCAGCACCGGGATCAGAGCGTTGCGCAGCGCATGCGCCACCACCACCCGCCGCTCCGCCAACCCCTTCGAGTACGCGGTGCGCACGTAGTCTTCGTTCAGCACGTCGAGCATGGTGGAGCGCACCAGCCGCGCCAGCAGCCCCGCCGCGGCAAATCCCAACGTCAACGTCGGCAACAGCATGTACCGGAAGTGCTCGCCGGGATCGTCGCGGATGTTCACGTACCCGCCCGACGGCAGCCAGCCCAGGACCACGGCAAAGAGCAGGATCAACAGAATGCCGAAGAAGAAGCTCGGTATCGCCACCCCGCTGATGGAGACGACCATCAGCAGCCGGTCGATCGGCGAGTTGGCCCGCACCGCGGCGATCACCCCGGCCGGAATGGCGATCACGAGCGAGAGCGTCAGCGCATAGAGCGCGAGCAAGACCGTCGGCTCGGCGCGTTCGCGCAGCGCCTCCGTCACCGGCATGCCCAGAAAAAGCGAGTCGCCGAAATCGAGCCGCAAGGCGCTCCCAAACCAATTCACGAACTGCACCGGGACCGGCTCGTTGAGCCCGAGCCGCTCCCGCAGCGCCTCTTTCTGCTCCGGGGTCGCATCCCGCCCCAGCATGACTGACGCCGGATCCCCGGGCGTCAGGTGCATCAGCGTGAACACCACGACGCCGACCACCAGCAACACCGGGATTAGCAGCAGCAACCGCCGCACGATGTAGGCAACCACAGACGATCTCCGCCAGAACCCCGCTCGATGCAGCGCCCGCGCAACCGTGTCATTCCGAGCGAAGCGAGGAATCTCGGGCGCTACGACCGCTCGCGGCCTGGGCGCCGAGACGCTTCGCTTCGCTCACGATGACACCAGGCTCGGTGACGGCGCTCAGGTCAACGACGCTGAAGCCCCCTCTCCCGTGCCCCACGGGAGAGGGGATTCGGGGGTGAGGGCCTATCCCTCCTCGAGCCAGCAGTTCGCGAACTCGGGCTCGATCTCGAAGTGCGTCCGCCCGATCAACCCTTGCACGTTCGACGTCAGCGCCGCGACGCCGTAGTTGTTGACCAGCTTCACCATCGGCGCCTCTTCGTACCACAGCCGTTGCAGGTCCTCGAGCGCCGCGTAGCGCGCCTCGAAGTCCGACTCGGTCTGCAAGCGCGCGATCGCGTCGTTCTTGCCCTCGGTGCACCATTTGCCGTCCACCGTGCAGCTCACGAAGCGGTCGACCAGGACCGGGTCAGGCCGGAACACGATGGCGTTCGTGGTCAGATCCCACCGCTCGTCGTCCTCGAGATTCTCCTCCAGCGTCGCCTCGTCGCTGACCTCCAGCTCGGTCGTGAACCCGGCCTGCTCGAGCTGCTGCTGCGCCACGACCGCGGCGTTGTAGTCGCCCAGATCCTCCTGGGTGGCCAGGATGCGCACGGGCGTGCCGTCGTAGCCCGCTTCCGCCAGCAGCTGGGCGGCCTTCTCCGGGTTGTTCTGGTTGTAGAGCTCGGCGGACACCTCTGAGTGCCAGACCGTCTGCGGCAGCATGATCCCCGGTCCTGGCTCGAAGTACCCCTCGCCATGCGTCGCCTGACCGCTCGACACCACCTCGATCGCCGCCTGCACCGCCTGCCGCAGCGTCTGGTTGGTGAAAAGCCCGCCGGCGGTGTTCAGGATGATGATGCCGTAGCTGCGCGGCGGCAGAATCTCGATCGTCACTCCCGGCGAGTCCTGCAGCACCGCGATCTGGTCCGGAATGATCTCCTCGAGGTAGTTGTACTCACCCGCCTGCAAGCCGGCGACGCGCGCGGCCTCCTCCGGCACCGGGATGAACTCGATCTCGTCCAGAAACGCGGCTTTCGACCCCGCGTAGCCGCTCGGCGGGCTGTCGACCCCGACGTAGTCGTCGAAGCGGTCGAGCAAGGTGAAGCGGTCGGCCTGGAACTCCACGAACTTGTACGGCCCCGTTCCAATGTACTGCTCCGGCTGCATCGGCTCCGACGCCGCGGCCTCCATGATCGCTGCCGGGTGGATGGAGAGGCCCGACTGCTGGCGCGCGAGCAGGCTCGGCAAGGCGACCAGCGGCTCCGTCAACCGAATTTCCACCGTGTAGGGATCGACTTCGACGATCTCGTCGAGAAACGCCGAGATGCCCTGACCGAGACTGGCCACCGGCGCCCAGCGGTTGAACGAGGCGACCACGTCGGTGGCCGTCATCTCGTCGCCGTTGTGGAACGGCACGCCCTGACGCAGGGTGATCGTGTTCGTCAGCCCGTCCTCGCTGATCTCGATGCCCTCGGCCAGCATCGGGACGGTGTTGTACTCGCCGTCGAAGGTGAAGAGCGCCTCGAACATGTTCCAGTCGATGAGGCCGATGGTCCGCTGCGCAACGAAGTGCCCATCCAGCGTCGCCGGCTGCCCGGTCGTCGCCACCCGCAGCCGCCCGCCGTAGATCCCTTCCACCGCCGGGGTCGCCTGCGCCAGGGGCGCGATGGGGCGCGGCGCGTAGCCGCCGAGCGACGTTGCGCCGGCTCGGCCCAGCGTTCCGGCCGCCGCCAATCCCGCCACGCCCGCCACGCCGGCCCCGACCACCGCGCGCCGGCTCACCCGCGTGCCGAGCGCCTGCTCCCCATTGAGGCACGTGCTCCGTCGGCATCGATCGTTCCGCTGACGCATGCTGCTGCTCCTTTGCAGGTCTTGCCGGATCATGCTGACCCGATCCGGCCTCGTCGGCACAAGTTCGCGGTCCATGGTTGGTGTGTGGCGTCCGGGGCATGGCTCCTTTCGTTGCATGGCCTCCGCCGGCGCGTGATCGCCTGGCTGGGCGCCGCATGATACCGCCCTATGAGGCGCCCACCGCTCATTGTCGCGCCGCCATCTCCGCGTCGATCCCGCGCGGCCACTCCCGCCGCTGCGGATCGTTCACCGAAACGGCGAGGTCGCCGATCCCCTCGATCGACATCTCGACCCGATCCCCGTCCTGCAGCGCCCCCAGCCCCTGATGGTTCGTCCCGCACAGGATCACGTCGCCGGGCGCCAGCGTCATGTAGGCGCTGATGAACGCCAGAATCTCGGGGACGCCGTACTCCATGTCGCTCGTCGTGTAGTCCTGCCGCATCTCACCGTTGACCGACAGCGTCACTCGCAGGTTCTGCGCATCGGGGACCTCATCGGGCGTCACGATGGCTGGCCCCAGCGGCGTGAAGGTGTCGAACGACTTGCCGATCCGGCTCGGCCCGATCCGCCCCATTCCCCGCGCCGAGACGTCGATGGCGCAGGAGTATCCGGCCAGCGCCGCGATCGCCCGCTCGTCGGCCGGCAGATCCTTGGAGCGCCGGCCGATAACCAGCGCCAACTCCGCCTCGTGGTGAAAGATCGTCGCCGGGTGATTCGGCAGCACCACCGTTCCGCCGGGCCCAATCACCGAATCGGGGCTTTCCAGAAACATGTCCTGCGTCTGCCGCTCCCGATCCGACCCCTCCCGGTAGTTGCCGAAGGCGGCGATCAGCTTTGGCGGCCGCGGCACGGGCGCCTGCAACGCCGGCATCAGCTCTGTCGCGCCGCTCGCCGCCAGTTCCTCCACCCGCCCCCGGCGCTCCGCCAGCGCGGCCAGCACCCGCGGCATGCGATCCGCGCCGGTGCGATACCGGATGTCGTCGAACGCGCCCGAGACGTCGACCATGCCGCCGCCCCGCGCAACGCCGATCCGATCGTCCCGCGTCAAGACCAGTCTCATGCGCCCGATCCTCCCGCCGCCCCGGCTACCGGGTGCTGGGCCGCGGCGATCACCCGCGCCCCCGCCTCGCGGTCGACGCCGCGCGCCCACGCCCGCTCATGCTCGTCCTGCACTGTCACGTCGAACGACCCGATGCCGGAGACGCTCGTCGTCACCACGTCCCCATCCTGCACCGAGCCGAGCCCCTGATGGTTGGTGCCGCAGCAGATCACGTCGCCCGGCCGCAACGTCGTGACCGATGAGATGTACGTCAGCAGTTCCGGGATCGGGCGCTCCATGTCGCTGGTGGAATAGTCCTGCCGCCGCTCGCCGTTCACGTCCACCGTGACGTGCAGCGTCTGCGGATCGGGGATCTCGTCCTTGGTCACGATCCACGGCCCGAACAGCGCGAAGGTGTCGAACGACTTGCCCAGAAAGCTGTTGATGCCCTCCCGCCCCAGCCCCCTGGCCGAGATGTCGTTGAAGGCGACGTAGCCGAAGACCGCGTCCATCGCCTCTTCCGGCGACAGATCCTTCGCTTCCCGCCCGATCACCACGGCGATCTCCCCCTCGTGGTGGAAGATGGCGGCCTGGTGCGGCGGCAACACCACCGTCCCGCCGGGCCCGGCGATCGCCTCCGGCGACTTGAAGAAGAGATCGAGGATTTGCAGCGGCCGGTCGGTCCCCTCCCGGTAATTCCCCATCAGGCAGATGATCTTCGACGGCCGGGTCAGCGGCGATTGCAGCCGCGCCTCGCCCAGCGGCACGCCCCCGCCCGCGGCCGCGCGGCGCTCCAGTTCCGGCTCGAGTTGGCCGAAGTGGGTAATGAGATCCGGCAGCACATCATCCGGACCAAGCGGCTCGAAGTCCTCTACCAGATCGGTGATATCGACGACCGTCTCGTCGCCTGCCACAACGCCGATCTTGCCCTCATCGAACGCGGCGATGCGCATGGCGCCTCCTCGCTTCCGCCGTCTATTTCGTAGAACCCGGCGGTTTAGACCGCCGTTATCGCGCCATCCACCGATCGTGTCAACCGCCGGCTCGATACGAGGACAGCCTCGACGCCCCTGGGACGGAAGCCGGGGCGGAGCCGGGACCGCGGAGCCGCGTGTTTGATCGCATGTCGAATGAGCCCGCATAACGCATGCCAGCCGGGAGACCGCCCACCATGCAGCGATCCGCCGTGCTACTACTGATCAACATCGCAAAGGAGGACGCCATGACCACTGCCGTCGAGCTGGCTCAAGACGAATACGTCGTCGACAACGCTCGCCTACGGGCGTTCATCGCCGAGGTCCG
>CALMZR010000293.1 GCA_937870845.1 uncultured Chloroflexota bacterium | reverse complement strand
ATCATCTATCATGGCCGCGCCGTGCGCCGCGGCGCCCCACTCACACACGTCGTCGCGGACCTGCCGTTCCTCACCTATCATCTCGACGACGCCAGCACCGTCGCCAACGCCGGCCGCCTCCTCCAGGAGGGCGGCGCCGATTCGGTCAAGCTCGAAGGAGGCCAGGAGGTCGCCGGCCGCGTCGCCGCCCTCGTCCGCGCCGGCATCCCGGTGATGGGCCACATCGGCTTGACGCCGCAGTCGGCCGGCGCCCTCGGCGGATTCAAGGTGCAGGGCCGCGACGCCGCCTCCGCCCGCAAGATCCTGGCCGACGCCGAGGCCATCGCCGCCGCGGGCGCCTACGCCATGGTCGTCGAGGTGATCCCGTCCGAATTGGGCGCGATGATCACCGAGCGCGTGCCGGTCCCCACCATCGGCATCGGCGCCGGCCCCTCGTGCGACGGCCAGGTCCTCGTCGCCCACGACATGCTCGGCCTCCAGGAGCGCATCATCGGCCGCTTCGCCAAGGTCTACGCCGAGGTCGGCGCCGAGATTCGCCAGGCATTCGCCACGTATGCGAGCGAGGTGCAAGCCGGCGCCTTCCCGGACGCCGAGCACTCCTACGGCATGTCCGCGGAGGCGCTCGCCCAGCTCCGCGAGCCCGCCGCCGAGCAATGACCGTCCAGATCGTCACCACCCGAGACGCCCTCCGCGCGGCGCTCGGCGCCACCCGGCCAGGCCTCGTCCCGACCATGGGCGCCCTGCACGCGGGCCATCTCTCCCTGATCGCGCGCTCGGCCAACGAGAATCCGCTGACCGTCGTCAGCGTCTTCGTCAACCCAACGCAGTTCTCAAGCCCCGCCGACCTCGATCGATACCCCAGAACCCTCAAACGCGACGCCACCGTCGCCGGTGAAGTCGGCGCGAACCTGATCTTCGCCCCTGACGTATCGGAGATCTATCCGCCCGGATTCGATACCGTGGTCGAGGTGGGGGCGCTCGCGCAGCGGTGGGAAGGCGCATCCCGGCCGGGCCACTTTCGCGGCGTCGCCACCGTGGTCGCCATCTTGCTCAACCTGGTCCAACCGGCCAGGTCCTACTTCGGCGAAAAAGACTATCAGCAACTGCAGATCGTGCGGCGATCTCACCGCGATCTGGCGCTGCCGGGCGAGATTGTCGGCTGCCCGACCATTCGCGACGACGACGGTCTCGCCATGTCGTCGCGCAACACTCGTCTCTCCCGATCCGATCGGAGCCGCGCCCAAGCCATCCCACGCGCCATCGATAAGGTGCGGACGGCAGCAGCACTTGGCGAAATGGAAGCTGGCGCCCTGGAGCGCATCGCGCGAGCCGAGTTGAACCGCCCCGGCATCGACCTCGACTACGCCGCGGTGGTCGCCGGCGATTCGCTCGAACCGATCCCGCGCCTGATCCCGGGAGCCCGCATCCTGATCGCCGCCAACGTTGGCGGGATTCGCCTCATCGACAACGCCGCGATCGCCCTTCCCGAGACCGCGCCGGAATGACCCAACCCGGAGTCTCGCCCATGCCAGTGACGCGCCCATGCCCCTGACCATCGACGTCGCCATCGCCAAGACCAACAAATACGCCTCGCGCGAAAGCGGCGACACCGTCGAGATCGTCGAGCGCCCCGGCGGCGGCCTCTCGGTCATCATGGCCGACGGTCAGGGCTCCGGCCGCGCCGCCAAATCGCTCAGCCTCCTCGTCACCGCCAAAGTCGCCGCCCTCATCAAGGAAGGCGTGCGCGACGGCGCCGCCGCCCGCGCCGCCAACGACTTCCTCTACGCCATGCGCCACGGCCAGGTGTCGGCCACCCTCGACATCCTCTCCGTCGACCTCAAGACGGGCACCGTCGTCGTCACCCGCAACGGCGACACGGTCTGCCTCATCGAATCGGTAGCTGGAATCGAGGTGTTCGCGGGCGGCGAGCGCCCCCTCGGGCTCCACGCGCGTACCCGCCCCTGGGCGGCCGAGTTCCCCATGGCCGCCGACCTTCGCGTTATCCTGGTCAGCGACGGCATCGCCAACGCCGGCGCGGGCGCCGGCTGGCCCGCGTTCGACCTGGCCGCCGTCGCCGCGTCCGCCGCTCACGGCGCCTCGGCCGCCGCCTTCGCCGACCTGGTGCTTGCCGAAGCCCTCGCCCGCGACAAGGGCAAGCCGAACGACGACATGAGCGTGGTCGCGCTCACCCTGCCGCAGCACCGGGAGACGACGCTCGTGCGCCGTATGCGCGCCGAAGTCCCGCTTCCGTGACGGACCCAAGCCGATGAACCAGCACGACGAACCGCGCAACCGGCCGCCACCACCAGCCTCGCCGAGGATCATCGTCGTCGGCCCCTGCGCCGCCGGCAAGAGCTCCCTCGTTGCGGCCCTGCAAGCCCTCGGCTACGACGCCCACGTTTCGGCGCAGGAGCACAGCGCCATCGCCTCGCTCTGGCAGCACTCCCACCCGGACATCCTCATCGCCCTCGAAGCGGACATCGCCGCCGTGCGCGCCCGCCGCGGCGAGGAGTGGCCCGAGTGGCTGCACGATGTCCAGGTGCAACGACTCCATGCCGCCTCCGCCGCCGCCGACCTCACCATCGACACCACCGACCTCGACCCAGAAACCGTCTCCTCCCACGTCCTGGCCTTCCTCGATGCCAGAACCGAGACCTGATCCCCGACCCAGCGCCGTCGGCGCCGAGTCATCCCTCGTTACGCGGAGTTGCCATGCCATTCCGACGAAGGAGCGGCGTCCCCTACCCCGTGTCATTCCGACGAAGGAGGAATCTCGACGCCCATTGCGACGCCGCTCCGCGCAGCGCAGAGTCCTCGCCTACGGGCTTTCAGCGCCGTGCCAAAGACGTGTCATTCCGACGAAGGAGGAATCTCGGCGCCGCTGACCCAGATGCCGAGATGATTCTTGGGTGTCCTCGCTCCGCTCCGAACGACACAATTTTGGCGCCCCGCTAGAGAATCACACGCTTCGTGCATGCGATGTGAGCCTTCCTCACGCGAATCTCAATTCGCCGAGAACCCCCGGCCGGGATGATGGTCCGCCTGGCCGCCAACACCCGTCGTCAGCAGTAGCTCTCGCTCCCTCTTTAGCATCCCAAGCAACTCGTGCAGCAGCGGAGCCGCCGGGTCCACTTGCAGCAGGCGCTGACTGTCTGCCGTCCCGAACGGCATCATGGCGCAAACGGCATAGGCGACCGCTGCCGGCCCGCCGCGGATCTCGGGGCCCTCGAATCGCTGCCCCATCGTCCGCCCCAACGCCTCCAGATACGTGGCAAAGGCCCCCTGGACCTGTCTGGCGAGGCGGGCCGCTTCGTCACTGCCCTCCTCCGCACGCTCGTCCGGAAGCCACTCGATCGTGGCAGTGAGATACGCCTCGTCCCAGTTCCCATCCAGGACCCGAAACCGTCGCCCGCCCCGCACGGCGAGATCGACGCGCCCATCGTCGTAGCGGATCGCCTCGAGCAACGTCGCCGCCGTCCCCACCGCGTGAACCTCCGGCCGGTCGCCCACCTCGCGGCCCGAACGCGTCAGGACGATGCCGAAGATGGGGTCGCATTCCGCGCGATCGGCGAACAGCTTCCGGTAGCGCGGCTCGAAGATGTGCAGCGGCAGCAGCATACCGGGGAAGAGCACCGTTTGTAGAGGGAACAGCGGCAAAGTCTCGGGCGCCAAGGTCACGCCTCCACACCATCGTCGTGGGAAAGATCGGCCTCGCCACGCGGACCTGTCAAACCCCGATGCCTCGCGCCGCTACGCATGATGGCGCGCTCGGCTCCCGTTTGTTCCGGCTGCTCCCCGCACACTATCATCGTCCCCATGAATACGATAACGCCGCGGGGCGCCCGCGCATTCGCCCCACTCATCACCCTGACCGCCGTGCTCGTGCTCGGTTCGATGCTGCCCTTGCTGTCCCTGACTCCCGCCTCCGCCCAGGAGACCGCCGCGACGCCGGCCGCGGGCGCGACGGTGGTCATCGAGGCCCAGGAACGAACCAGGGTTTCCGATCCGACTGGGCGTCAGGAGCTCCGCCTGGCCGGCACGATCGTCGACCCGGTTCCGCTCGATCCGGCGGTGGCCCGGGACGTCAACTCCGCATTCATGACGCGCCAGGTCTTCCGCGGTCTGACCCGCTTCGACGAGAACCTGGAACCCGTTCCCGAGCTGGCTCAGCGTATCGAGATCAGCGCCGACGGGCTGACGTATCTCTTCCAGCTTCACGAGAACGCCCGCTTTGCCGATGGCGGCCCCATCACCGCCGAGGACGTCGTCTACTCCCTCACCCGCGCCCTCGACCCGGCAACCGCTCAGGAGGCCGGCGCGGCGCTGGCCGGCCCCTCCTACCTGGCCGACATCGCCGGCGCCGCCGAGCTGATCCGCGGCGAGACGGATGTCCTCTCCGGGGCCGAAGCGCTGGACGAGCGTACGATCCGCATCCGGCTCGCGCAGCCGCGCGCGACCTTCCTGATGAAAATGGCCTCCGCGCCCGCCGCCGTCGTCGATCCGGACGACGTCGCCCGCGGCGGCGAATGGTGGCGCAACCCGAACGCCTCCGGCCCCTTCGTCGTTGAAAACTGGCAACCGGAGCAGGAGCTGACCCTGGCCGCCAACGAAAACTACGTCGGCGGCGAGCCCGACCTGCGCCGCGTCACCTTCCGCCTTGGCCCCAGCGCCGCCAACCCCTTCAACCTCTATCAGGCCGACGAGATCGACGTCGCCACCGTCCCCATCCCCGCCATCGACCGCATCGCCGACCCCGAAAGCCCGCTTCTGGGAGAGCTCGAGATCTCCCCCATCCTATCGACCACCTATATTGCGTTTCGCACCGACGAAGCGCCGATGGACGACCCGGAGATCCGCCGCGCCGTCCTGCTCGCGTTCCCGCGCTGGAAAGTCTCAGACATCCTGCTCAGCGGCCGCCAGGAGACAGCGCACGGCCTCATCCCGCCAGGCACCCTCGGCCGCGACTGGCCCGACGTCGCCCCGGAGCAAGACGTCGAGGCCGCGCGCGAGGCGATCGCCCGCTCCTCCTACGGCAGCGCCGAAAACGTCCCACCCATCCGCATCTACGGCGCAAGTCCCTTCGGCTCCGAGGCCCTGCGCGAAGTGCTCGAAGACGAGTTGGGCTTGACCGTCGACGTCCTCGACGTCCACTGGCCCCAATTCAACCAGGGTCTGGCCCGCAAGGCGTTCCCCGCGTACGAGCTGACCTGGGTCGCCGACTTCCCCGACCCCGAGACGTTCCTCTGGAACCTCTTCGCCACCGGATCGCCCGACAACTATTCGGAGTACTCCAACCCGGAGTTCGACGCCCTCCTCGCCCGGGCCGCCGCCACCCTCGACGTCGACACCCGCGCCGATCTCTACGCCGAGGCCGAAGCGGCGCTGATCGCCGACAATGCGCTGCTGCCGCTCGTTCATGACGTTCGCTACACCTTGATGAAGCCCTGGGTGAAGGGCCTCGACATCACCCCGCTCGGCATGCTCTACCTCGAAAACGCCTGGTTGGAGCGCTAAATGGCCGCGACCCTTGCCCCGGCGCGGCAAACCCGAGCCCCGCACGTCGACATTCTCACCATCGAACCGGACGATGTCGCGAGATTGCGTCTCCCTGGCGTTCGATCGCTGCACGCCCTGCGCCAAGAAATCCGGACCTATCCCGGCCGATCTGTCTGGTCGCCGTCCACCCTGGAGTTCGTCATCGTCGGCCCCTGGCGCAATCGACCCGAAATCGCCTGCATCAACGAGCTTGCCGCCGTGCGCAACGCCGAACCCTTGCTGCGGGCGGCCTTCGACCGTTGCGCTATCCACGGCGACAACCTCTTCCTCGCCCTGGAGCTCGAAACGCAGCGCTCCCCAACCCGCTACGAGCGGGCCGGTATGGACCTCATGGAAGAGGTCATCACCTACGAGATGCAGACGCCGCGCGAGGCGTGGCGCCCGAATCCGGCGCTCCGCCTCGTCCCCGTTCACGCCCAGGACGAGCGCGCCCTCGCCGCGGTGACCCGCATCGACCACGCCGCCTTCCCGTGGCTGTGGCGCAACAACCGCGCCGAATTCGATGTCTACCTCTGCACCCCAGGCGTCGAGCTCGCCCTGATCGAGGCTGACGGCGAGCCGGTCGCCTACATGGGCCTCACACACTTCGCCGGCTGGGGCCACCTCGACCGCATCGCCGTTGCGCCAGCATGGCAAGGCCGCGGCTTCGGCCTCGACGCGCTCCGTCTCGCTGTCGACGCGATGCGGCGGCGCGGCGCGCGGCGCATCGGCCTCAGCACCCAGCGCACCAACCGGCGGTCTCAGCGCCTCTATGAGCGATTCGGATTCCGCCGCAGTTTCGAGAACGATTACCGCCTGTACGGCCGCTGGACCAACCCGGATCGCGCCGGCGGCGTCCAGCTCGCTTGAAGGCCAAAACCGTCGCGGATCGTCGCGCCCGGTAAGGACCGCTCGGAAGAGGACGCTTCACGCCCATGGGCAGCAGCTTCGGGAAAATCTTTCGCCTCACGACCTGGGGCGAATCGCACGGCCCCGCGCTTGGCGTGGTCGTGGAAGGAACCCCCGCCGGCATCCTCCTCAGCGACGCCGACGTGCAGCTTCAACTCGACCGCCGCCGCGTCGGCCAGAGCAAGGTCACCTCCCCGCGCGGCGAAAAGGACCGCGCCGAGATCCTCTCCGGCGTCTTTGAGGGCATCACCACCGGCGCGCCCATCTCCATGATCACCTACAACCGCGACGTCGACTCCTCCAAGTACGAGAACCTGCGCGACGTCTTCCGCCCCGGCCACGCCGACTACACCTACTGGGCCAAGTACGGCCACCGCGACCACCGCGGCGGCGGCCGCTCCTCCGCTCGCGAGACGTGGGGCCGCGTCGCCGCCGGCGCCATCGCCCGCAAGATCCTTGATTCCGTCGGCGTCGAGATCTACGGCTTCACCCGCGAGATCGGCGGCATCGTCATGGAGACGTTCGACCGCGACGAGATCGAGCGCAACCTCGTCCGTTGCGCCGACCCGGTCGCCGCCGCTGCCATGACCGAGGCCATCCTCGCCGTCAAGGAGACCCACGACAGCCTCGGCGGCGTCGTCGAAGTGCGCGCCACCAACGTCCCCCCCGGCCTCGGCGAGCCGACCTTCGACCGCCTCGATGCCCTCATCGCCCAGGCGATGCTCTCCATCCCCGCCACCAAAGGCGTCGAGATCGGCGAGGGGTTCGCCGCCGCCCGCTCCCACGGCTCCGAAAACAACGATTGGTTCTACGCCGAAAACGGCCGCGTCCGCACCCGCAGCAACAGGGCCGGCGGCTCCCTCGGCGGCATCTCCTCCGGCGAAGACATCATCGTCCGCGTCGCCATCAAGCCGACCTCCTCCGTCGCCCGCGAGCAGGAGACCGTCGACCTGAACCTCGAACCCCGCACGATCTTGGTCGAGGGCCGCCACGACCCCTCGGTCGTCCCCCGCGCCGTCCCGGTCGCCGAGCGCGCCGACGATGCTGGTCGGGCGGTCGTCCGTCACCGCGCAGCGGCGCAGCGGAAGCGATGCCGCGACCCGCTCTGCGACGGCCCCGCCCGTCACGCCCGCCAGTCCCAGATGGGCCGGCACCCCCGCGAGGGCGCCGGTCGGCACACCGGCCTGGGCGGCGAGATCGTCGAGCGCGGCGCGGATCGTCGCCAGGGCCGCCCCGAAATCCGTCGAGACATTGGCGGGCCCGAGCCGGGACTCGTACCGCACCCCGTCCAGCCAGAGCGCGGCCCGGCAGGCCGTGCCGCCACCATCGACGCCGATCCTCGGTGAGGTCTGATCCATATGATACCTTTATGATACCTTTGTGCGGAAGGAAAGCACAATCCTCGCCGATGCAGGGCAAAATGGAGGGTTCAAGACGGATATCCAAAGCTTTGGTAACTTTCCGTTGGACAACAGGTATTAAAAAGGTATTGTCGGAAAAAATGGGGATTCGCCAGGATGCCGGACCGGACGGACCAGCCGCTGCGTCAGACCGAACGCGTGCATCCGGCCGCGGCGGGAATCGATGCGCTGGCGCCCGGGGACATCCTCGGGCATCTCCTCGCCCAGCAGCAGGACAGTCTCGCCGCCGTGCGGCCCGCCATTCCGGCGATCGCCGAAGCTGCGGCGGCGATGGCGGCCGCGGTCCGCGCCGGAGGCCGGCTCGCCTATGTCGGGGCCGGCTCGTCCGGGCTGATGGCGGTTGCGGATGCGCTCGAACTGAACGGAACCTTCG
>CALMZR010000292.1 GCA_937870845.1 uncultured Chloroflexota bacterium | reverse complement strand
TAGACTCTGGGCCTCCCGAGCGGGAGTAACTCAGTTGGCAGAGTGTCAGCTTCCCAAGCTGAATGTCGCGGGTTCGAACCCCGTCTCCCGCTCCAGCTCCCCTTCCTCCAGGCGTGCGCGGCCGGTTCGTCGCGCTCCCCGACCGGTCGGTCAGACCAGGTGGCGCCGGAGGAACAGCCAGTCGAGGGTGCCCGGCAGCCTTGTGACGTCGACGGGCTTCTCGATGACGCCCTCGAACATCCCGGCCGCGAGGGCCTCGTCCAGGTCGGCCGCGTACGCGGTCATTGCCACGAGGCGGACCGCGGGATGGTCTTCCTTGACCGCTCGGGCGAGCTCGACACCACTCATCCCGGGCATCTGGATGTCCGTCAGGACATAGAGGGCTCCGCTGCGGCCGATGAGCTTCAGCGCCGCAGCGGCATCGTCGGCCGCTCCGTTTGGGAAAAGGCGACCGTCAGGCGGTCCTGCCGCCGGTCGTACCTGATCGCGATTTGGTCTTCCCGCACGATGGGAAAGTGGACGGCGACCTGAAGCCCTTCCCTGGGAGGCATGCCAACTGCCCACAGGATCGGGTGTTCGCCTTCGGCAACGAGCTGCCTGGCCATCTCGACGTTGGCGAACGTCAGCGCTGCGTCTCCCGGCTCGTCGGGCGGCAAGAGCACAACGGTCCCCTCGTCGGGGAGGACATCGCGCGACGGCGGCTCCTCGATGAGCTCGCGCACGAACCGGCGCACGAGGCCTAGGTTGGCGCGGATTTGCGCCCTCTCGGCAGCGCTGAGTTCGTTGGCTTTGTCGTTCATGGCCGCCTCCGGAGGAAATCGGCTCGGTAACGCTCCCAGTTGGCCTCGATGTCGGCGAGGGCATCGTCGAGGGAGTCGTTTAGACTAATCGCTTCCGGCATCCATCTCTTGTCGATCGTTTCGCCGCCCCAATCAAGGGTGTCCCGGTGGGGCCGAACGTGACAGTCGTAGCGAACCGCCGGCCAATGCTGGTCCTCGATGTAGGGCTCGTACTGGACGGTGAAATCCAGCATCTCATTACCGTCCGTGACGATGCGGACTCGGATCGAGTCCCCGATCGGCCCAAGCGGGATGAAATGATTCCGCTCCCTCGGGGTCATGAACGCTCATAGACCTTGATCGCTTGCCCTGACATGCTTCGGGTCATCCACTCTGATCCGGCGTTTGTCGCGCGCGCTCGAAGTCGCTGCGGCGCACGAATGTCGTCTTGCCGCGGCCAGAGAGCCGGACGCGATCAAGATCAAATCGCTTCACGAGCAACGAGGCCATGCCTCCGCCCATGCCGTGTTCCTCGACGAGCCCCGGCACGCTAGTCAGGTCTTCCGGGGCTAGGGCCCGCCCTTCCATCGTGGTTGCCTGCTTCATGCCTCGGAGCGCCGCCCTAAGCCTACCAAACGTCCACGGAAGCGCAACGATTAGCTGCAGTGGTGCTGAACCAAGTCCGATAATCGTCACTTATTCGTTTCCGTAGCCGCCTCCATTGACACCCATTTACAGCCCGCCCTATCCTAGCCTGGTCTAAACAACCCGTATCTTGGTCGCCCCCGCCGTCGTCGCCGCGGGCCGATGTAACAAAGGAGTTCGCATGACCGCTCGGAGCACCCGTCCTTCCCCCAGTCCTTCCCTCCACGGCTACTCGCTCAGCCGCCGCAACATCCTCAAAGGCGCCGCGGGCGCCGCCGTCCTCGGTCTCGGTCTCCCCGCCGGGGTCGCCCGCGCCCAGGTCGAGCTGGGGACGGCCTCCGGCGAGCTGACCGTCGGCTCGAACTACTCCAACGCCCTGCCGCAGGAAGGCCTGCGCGCCACCATCGACGCGTTTCCCAACGAGAACGTCACCATCCTCCTCAACGAGGTCGACCACAACACCTTCCAGGAGAACATCACCACCTACCTGCAAAACCCCGACGACGTCATCCCCTGGTTCGCCGGCTATCGCATGCAGTTCTTCGCCGCCCAGGGGCTGCTCGGCCCCATCGACGACGTCTGGGACTCGGGCCTCACCGACACCATGTCCGAGGGTTTCAAGCTCGCCTCGACCGGCCTGGACGGCCTGATGTACTTCGTGCCGTGGACCTACTACGCCTGGGGCATCCATTATCGCCCCAGCATCTTCGAGGAGAACGGCTGGGAGCCGGCGGCGACCATGGAGGATCTGCAGACGCTGGCCTCGAGCATGCAGGACGCCGGGCTCGTCCCCTTCGCCCTCGGCAACGACGGCCGCTGGCCGGCAATGGGCACCTTCGACCAGCTCAACTTCCGCCTCAACGGCTACCAGTTCCACATGGACCTCATGGCCGGCCGCGAAAGCTGGACCGACGAGCGGGTGCGCAACGTCTTCACCGAGTGGGAGGCGCTGCTGCCCCTCCACCAGGAAAACCCCAACGGGCGCACCTGGGAGGAGGCCGCCTCCGCCCTGGTGAACGGCGAAGCCGGCATGATGACGATCGGCAATTTCGTCGGCCAGATCTTCCCGGACGGCGACACCTCCGACCTCGACTTCTTCCCGTGGCCGGCCATGAACGAAGAGTTCGGGACGGACACGATCGAGGCGCCCATCGACGGCTGGATGATGGCGGCCAACCCGCAGAACGTCGAGGCGGCCAAGGAGCTCCTCTACTTTTTCGGCACCGCGGACGCGCAGCAGACGTACCTGTCCGTGGATCCGAGCTCCATCGGGGCGTCGCTGGAGATGGATCCCTCGAACTACTCGCCGCTGCAACAGAAGACGTTCGAAGCGGTCTCGGCGGCGCCCTTTGTGACCCAGTTCCTGGATCGCGACACCAGTCCGGAGTTCGCCGCGAACGTCGCGGGCCAGGCGTTCGCCGACTTCCTTGCCGACCCCGCCAGCATCGACGCCATCCTCGAAGACATGCAGGCCCAGGCCGAGGTCATCTTCGCGGAGTAACGGAGCGCCGATCGCGCCCGCCGCGCGCATGCGGCGGGCGCCGGTCACTCTCGCGGCGAAGCGAGGGCAACAGTGGCAACGGCAGCCCAGGTCCAAACCGCTCCCATCCCGGCACAGGCCGCCGCGGCGCGCCGCCTCCGGCAGTTCGAGGGGCGCGACCGTTGGATCGTGCTGGCCATGGTCGGCATCCCCACCATCCTGCACATCGGGCTGGTCTGGATCCCGACGGTCGCCTCGATCCTGCTGTCGTTCACCGACTGGAACGGCATCCGCTTCACCGAGATGAACTGGGTCGGCCTGGAGAACTACCGGCAGATCGTCACCGCGTTCCGCCGCGACTTCTATCAGGCGCTCATCAACAACACCGTCCTCCTGATCTTCCTCTTCCTCGGCCCGACGGCGCTGGGGATCGCCCTCGCCTACATGCTCGACCGGGACATCCGGGGCACGCGCTTCTTCCAGGGCATCTTCTTCACCCCGGTCGTCCTCTCGCTGGCGGTCGTCGGCTTCATGTGGCAGAGCGTCATCTACTCAACCGAAAATGGCCTGGCGACGCAACTGTTCGGCGGCGGCAACCCGGTCGACTGGCTCGGCAACCAGTCGTTCGTGATCCCGATCGCCCAGGGCTTCGGCGTCTCCGCCAACTTCCTGGCCATCCTCGTCGCCATCGCCTGGCGGCACACCGGCTACATCATGGTCCTCTACCTGGCCGGCCTCAAAAGCGTCGATAGCTCCCTGCGGGAAGCCGCCATGCTCGACGGCAGCAACGAGTGGCAGGTTTTCCGCCACGTCGTCTTTCCGTCGCTCAAGCCGATCAACGTCGTGGTGGCCGTGATCACCGTCATCGAGGCCCTGCGCGCCTTCGACATCATCTACGTGCTCAACGTGCCCCGCAAAACCGAGGTGCTCTCCATCCTGACCACGAACAACCTCCTCGGCGAGGGCGGCGGCAACGTCGGCCGCGGGTCGGCCTACGCCACCATCCTGTTCGTCCTCTGCTTCGGCTTCGTCATCTGGTACGTCACCAACCACTACCGGCGCACGCAGGAAGGAGCCGACGAGTGAGCGCCGCGACCGCGACCGCTGCCGCGGCCCCGACCACGGCCGGCTCCCGGCGCCGGGCTCGCATCACGCCGGGACGCATCCTGCTCTACGCGTTCATCGCCGTCACGGCGCTCATCTGGCTGGTCCCGATCGCGGGCGCCATCTTCGCCTCGTTCCGGCCGTTCGCCGAGACGGTGCGGGACGGCTTTTTCTCCTGGCCGCAATCGTTGACGCTCGACAATTACCGCGGCGCCTGGGAGCAGGGGGACATCGCGCGCAAGTACTGGAACACGGCGGTCATCCTCGTACCGGCGCTGATCTTCACGCTCTTCTTCTCCAGCATGGTCGCCTTCGTCTGCAGCCGGTTCTCCTGGAAATTCAACATCCTGCTGCTCTCGATCTTCACCGCGGGAAACCTGCTGCCGCAGCAGATCATCATCCAGCCGCTCTTCCAGTTTTACAACCGCGTCGAGCTGCCGGAGTGGCTCTCCAATTCCGGCCGGCTCAACGGCAGCGCCCTGGGCATCATCCTCATCCACGTCGCCTTCCAGAGCGGATTCTGCACCTTCGTTCTCAGCAACTACATGAAGCTCCTCCCGAAGTCGCTCAACGAAGCGGCGCGCATGGACGGCGCCGGAGCCTGGCGCCAGTACTGGGAGATCATCATGCCGCTGACGCTCCCGGCCATCGCGGCATTGGCGACGCTCGAATTCACCTGGATCTACAACGACTTCTTCTGGGCCGTCGTCCTGGAGCAGCAAGGCGCCGACCGCCCGATCACCTCCTCACTCGCCAACCTCGGCGGCGAGTTCTTCACCGACGACAACCTCATCGCCGCCGCCTCGATGTACGTCGCGCTGCCGACCCTCATCGTCTACTTCGCCTTGCAGCGCTACTTCATCGCGGGGTTGACGATTGGGGCGGAGAAGGGGTGACGGCGGACGCCCCGACGAATGCCCTCGCTCCCCAACCCCCCTCTCCCGAAAAGCCGGGAGAGGGGGGCTTTCGATTGAAGGTTGAGATGGAGGCCGTGTTGGTCCGGGTTTCGTAGCAACCAGCCATCCGGGAACGCTCTCGGGTTCTGGCGTGCGTGGCCGACCGGGGCTCCGAGCCCACCGCCGCCTACACGCAATCTCCCGCAACGCACGTGGCGCCGCCGCTGCAGGTGCTGCCGGCACAGCATGGGAACCCGAAACTCCCGCAGTCCTTGCACTCGCCCGCGAGGCAGACGCGGCCGGTTATGCAGATCTCATTGGGGCAACACTGCTCCCCGGTTCCGCCACACTCCTCACACGTGCCCACCCCGGCCCCGAAGCAACCCAGGCCTGGGGAAGGGATGCAGTTTCTGCTCGAACAACACGGGGCATCGAGGAACCCGCAAAGTTCGCAAAACCCCGCGACGCACACTCTGCCACCGTCGCAGGTATTGCCGGGGCAGCACTGCTCGTCGGTGTCGCCGCACCCCTGGCAGAATCCGTCGAAGCATCCCATGCCGGGGCCGCAGCTGCTGGCATTGCAGGCGCACGCTCCGTTGGCGTTGCAGACCTGCCCGGTCTGGCCGCAGGGATTTCCTTCCTTGCCGGGATCGCCCTCGCAGAGCTCGGAGACGCACCGCGCACAGTCGGGACAGTCGCCGCACTCGACGGGTTGCTTGCAGTCGTTCTTGACGCTTCCGCACCTGGCGCCGCACGTCGCCGAGGCTGGCTCGGGCTTGCACGTCTTCTTTTTCTTCTTCTTTTTGCGTTTGGCCGCGCCGTCGAGGCGCAACCCGTCCACCGCGAGTAGGAAGCCGGCGCTGACGAGACCGCCAAGCGTGGTCCTACGCGAGGCGATTGTCTCGAAACGCCGCGCGATGCGGTCGAAGGTCTTGTCGTCCATTGCGTCCCCCAGGCATGAGCGCGGAGAGGACACGGCGCCAGCGCGGCGCCACAACATCCGCTCGCATGCAGCCTACCGACGGCCGCCGCGATGGGCATGGGGAAAATTCCGTATTTCGCGTAGTCTCAGCGTCGCCTCGGGTTCGTGCGTCCAGCAAACGCGGCCGGTCTCGGCGATCAGGCGCTTCGAGCGGATTCGAGCACTCGTCCGGAATCGGCGCGTGCAGCGCGGCGGGCGCGGACAGCAGCCGCCAACTCGCGTAAGACGGGCACGGTCGTGTCCCAACCCATGCAGGCGTCGGTGATGCTCTGGCCGACAGTGAGACTGGCGCGGTCGCTGAAGTCCTGGCGTCCGTCGACGAGAAAGCTCTCCAGCATGACGCCGATGATCCCCGGCTCGCCGGCTGCCACCTGATCCGCGATGGCGGCGGCGACGAGGGGCTGCCGCCGGTAGTCCTTGCCGCTGTTCCCGTGGCTGGCGTCGATCATCACCCGCGGCGGCAGGCCGCTGGCGCCGAGCGCGGCAAGCGTGCGCTGCACGCTCTCGGCGTCGTAGTTGGGGCCGCTCGTGCCGCCGCGCAGGATGACGTGGGTGTCGCTGTTGCCGCGGGTCACAACGATGGCGGCCACGCCCTGCTCGGTGACGCTCATGAACTGGTGGGGGTAGGAAGCGGCCTTCAGGGCATCGATGGCGATCTGGACGTCGCCGCTGGTGCCGTTCTTGAACCCGACCGGCATGGAGAGGCCCGAGGCGAGGTTGCGATGCACCTGGCTTTCGGTGGTGCGGGCCCCGATGGCGGCCCAGGCGACGGCGTCGGCGATGAACTGCGGGGTGATCGGGTCGAGGAACTCGCAGCCGATCGGCAATCCGGCCTCGATGATGTTGAGCAGAAGCTGCCGGGCGAGGTGCAGGCCGTCGTTGACGGCGAAGCTTTCGTCGAGGTGCGGATCGTTGACGAGCCCCTTCCAGCCGACCGTGGTGCGCGGCTTCTCGAAATAGACGCGCATGACGACGCAAAGATCATTGGCCAGCTCGGCGGCGAGTGGAGCCAGCCGCCGCGCGTAGTCGAGGGCGGCGTCGGCGTCGTGGATCGAGCAGGGTCCAACGACGACAATGAGGCGGTCGTCCCCCCCGCGCAGGATGCGGCTCACCTCCCGGCGCGCGTCGTGGACCGCGATGGCGCCCTCGGCAGGCAGCGGCAATCGCTCCATCAGAATCGCGGGAGTCACCAGGGGCCGGATGGCGGCGATGCGCAGGTTGCTCGTAACCGGGGCCTCCGGCGGACGGGGGTGGACGATGCGGGCGATGCCTGGCACGCCGATGAACTGCTCGGCCGCGTCGTCTTCATCATTCCCCACCAGCACGATGGCGCCGGAATCGGCTTCGAAAACCGCGGTCTCGAACCCGGCCGCTTCCGCCCGTTTGCAGACCGCGTCGACATCGGCCTGTGACGATTCAGGCTCCATCACCAAGAGCATTTCGTGTCTCCTCTCGCCAGCCGACGCTCCCTCCCGAGGTCGTCCGGGCGCCTGTGACAGCGGCAGACAAAGAGCAGAGGCCAACGCCTCTGCTCAGGACGCCGACGCGCTCGAGCTTCACG
This sequence comes from uncultured Chloroflexota bacterium, assembly GCA_937870845.1. GTDB lineage: Bacteria > Chloroflexota > Chloroflexia > Thermomicrobiales > UBA6265 > JACCXM01. The sequence continues at coordinate 4,190 of CALMZR010000292.1, read as the reverse complement.
GTCAGCATGCAGCATCGAACATTGTGACGCAGAAAGCACGATGTTTGCACGTGCAACCCTCAGTCGGAGCCCGGCCACGGGCAATGGCGCCGCGCCGGCGCTGCCGAGGCGCTATCCCCGCGGTTCAGTTGACCCGGCTCATGCCCGATGCTATCGTCCCGGCCTGTCAGCACACGAAGCGTGGTTTCGGCAAGGAGGGGGGACGTGGCGAAGGAGATCTTCTGCGCGTTCGGGGTCGACGTGGACGCGGTCGCCGGCTGGCTCGGCTCCTACGGCGGCGAGGACTCGCCGGCCGACATCACCCGCGGCCTCTTCGCCGGCGAGATCGGCAGCCCGCGCATGCTGAAACTCTTCGACAAGTACGCCATCCAGACCACCTGGTTCATCCCCGGCCACTCCATCGAGACTTTCCCCAAGCAGATGAAGATGGTCGCCGACGCCGGCCACGAGATTGGCCTGCACGGCTACTCCCACGAAAACCCGGTCGCCATGACCCCCGAGCAGGAGCAAGACGTCCTCGAGAAGTCGATCGAGCTGGTCACCGAGCTGGCCGGCCGGCGCCCCCGCGGCTTCGTCGCCCCGTGGTGGGAGCTGGGGCCCAACACCGTGGCCCTCCTGCTCGAGAACGGCATCGTCTACGACCACAGCCGGGCGGACAACGACTTCCATCCCTTCTACGCCCGCGTCGGCGACACGTGGACCAAGATCGACTTCAGCCAGGACGCCAAGTCCTGGATGAAGCCCCTCGTCCGCGGCGAAGAGACCGATCTCGTCGAGATCGGGGCCAACTGGTACATCGACGACCTGCCGCCGATGATGTTCATCAAGAAAGCCCCCAACAGCCACGGCTTCGTCAACCCGCGCCACCTGGAAGAGATTTGGCGCGACCAGTTCGACTGGGTCTACCGCGAGTACGACTACGCCGTCTACCCCATCACCATCCACCCCGACGTCTCCGGCCGCCCCCAGGTCCTGCTCATGCTGGAGCGCCTCATCGACCACATCAACAGCCACGACGGCGTCCGCTGGGCCACCTTCGCCGAGATCGCCGACGACTTCAAACAGCGTTACCCCCGCTCCGGCAGCGCCCGCCCCGAGAGCGTGATGGAGGAATGGCCGGGTGGCCGGGCCGCCGACTAGCGGGATCTTCGGGATCTTTGGCATCTTCGGGATCTTTGCGGTGAGCGAAGATCGCCGGGCGCTTTCTCCCGCCTTCCGACTTCCGACTTCCGACTAGCGACCCATGTGCATCCTCTGCGGAGCCCTCTGGACCGAAGAGCATTGGGCGGAGATCGACGCCGACCGTCGCGACGCCCCCGACGGCACGATCTCCTTCGAGGTCCACGTCGGCCACCGCGGCCGGCGGCTGCGCGACCGCGCCCGCCGCGCCGAGTTGGTCAGCGCCATCTTCGCCGGCTACGGCTTGTCCTTCCAGGACTGGGAAGGGAGCAGCTTCATCCTGCGCGACGCCAAGGGGAACAGCGCCATCGCGCCCGACCTCGCCTCGCTCTGGGCGGAGGCGGAAAAGATCACCGGCGCTCCACTCGACCCCTTGGCTCCAGCTTTCCTGGCTCGGTTGCGGCCGCGGACGAAGCCAAGCTAGGGGCCGCAAGCAACAGTGACCGATCGCGGCCCAACCCCGATCATCATCGTCTCCGGCTTCCTCGGCAGCGGCAAGACGACCCTGTTGCGCAACCTGCTGGCCGATCCCCGCGCCGGCGAGGTCGCCGTCATCGTCAACGAGTTCGGCGAGGTCGGCATCGACCACCACCTCGTGCGCAAGACCGACGCGCGCACGACGCTCCTGCGCAACGGCTGCGTCTGCTGCTCCATGCGCGACGACCTGGCGGAGGCGTTGCGCGGCCTGCTCAGCCAGCGGCAACGGGGGACGATCCCGCCCTTCGCCCGCGTCGTCATCGAGACGACGGGCCTGGCCGACCCCGCCCCGATCCTGCAAACCATCGTCCACGATCCGGTGATCCGCAACCACTACCGCGTCGGGCGGGTGGTGGCCACCATCGACGCCCCCGGCGGCATGGCGAACCTCGCAACCTACGGCGAGGCATTGCGTCAGGCGGCCGCCGCCGATCACATCGCGGTGACGAAGCAAGACCTGACGACCCCGGCAACGATCGCCGCACTGAAGGAAAGACTTCGAGCCATCAACCCAACGGCGACGATATCGGATGCATCGTTTGGCCAGATCGATTTCGGCGCCCTCGTCGCGGACGGCCTGGCCGGCGCCGCATACCTTGGCAATCTTGGCGATCTTTCGCCCGCGGAAATCGCGGCGTCAACCCCGATACACGCCGCCTCCGATCGCGTCTCATCCCGCTGCCTCGTCTTCGAGGATCCCCTCAATTGGCAGATGTTCGGCATCTGGCTGACGATGCTGCTGCACCGCCACGGCGACCGCGTCCTGCGCGTGAAAGGGCTGCTCAACGTCGGCGAGGAGAAGGGCCCCCTGCTGCTGGAAGGGGTCCAGCACGTCATGCACGCCCCCCGGCATCTCGGGGAGTGGCCGGACGACGACCGGCGCAGCCGCATCGTCTTCATCGCGCGCGATTTGGACCTCGATCGGGTGGACGCCTCGCTGCGCGTGTTCCAGGATGTCGCATCGGCGGTATGATGTTCGTACACACAACGGCTTCGAGCATCGCGCGTCATTCACGAGCGAGCGATCGCCCAGGCGAAGGAGGAAGCGGACAGAAGTGCCCGTGCAGCCGGCATCGGCGCCGCGCTGCCGACGCGTAGCTATCGAGAGGAGACGGCGTTGAGCAAGAAGACCTCCGCGGATTCGTCCCCGGCCCCGTCCGTCGTATCGCCATCATCCGGGTTGTCCCGGCGCTCCCTCATCACGAGCTCGGCCGCCCTCGGCGCGGCGGCGCTCGGCGCGCGGGCGCTCGACGCCCAGGCCAGCGTCGCGCCCGCGGCGAAGCGTTCGACCTTCCCCGCCCCGGCGTTCCTGCAAGGGACCACCCTGCGCGTCGTCGGCACCGGCGTCTCGCTGCTCGATCCCATCAAGACCCAGGCCGAGCAGGACCTGGGCATCACCCTGCAATGGGACGTCAAGGACGGCCTCACCGCGCAGCAGATCGCCGTCACGCAGCCGCAGGCCTGGGATGTCTACGACCAGTGGTTCAACTCGGTGAAAATCGTCTGGGGCGCGGGCGTCTGCCAGCCGGTCGACGTCACGCGGCTCCCCCAATTCGCGAACCTCTCCCCGCTGACGACCGAAGGCAAGATCAACGAGAACGCCAAGGTCGGCGCCGGCGATGCGCCGGTGCGCCTGCTCTACGTGCAACCCGACGGCTCGCTCCTGAGCGATCCGACCGAGCAGGTGTCGATGCTGCCGCTCTATCACAACGTCGACGCCTTCGGCTACCACAGCGAGGTCGTCAGCGAGGAAGACGCCCAGTCCTGGGCCATCTTTTACGACGAGGACTACAAGGGCAAGATCGGTCTCCTCAACGACCCGGCCACCGGGCTGATGGACCTGGCCCTCGGCGCGCAGGCGGCGGGGATGACCACCTTCGAAGACATCGGCAACATGACCCGCGAAGAGATCGATGCCATCATGGCGATCCTCATCGAGCAGAAGCGCGGCGGCCAGTTCCGCGCCTTCTGGAACTCCTTCGACGAGTCGGTCAACCTGATGGCCAGCGGCGAGGTCGTCGTCGAGAGCATGTGGTCGCCGGCCGTGACGGCCCTGCGCGTGCGCGACATCCCCGTCATCTACGCCAGCCCGCAGGAGGGCTACCGCGGCTGGCACGGCGGCATGATGCTCAACAAGCAGCTCTCCGGCGCGACCCTCGACGCCGCCTACGCCTACATCGACTGGTGGATGAACGGCTGGGCCGGCGCCGTCCTCGGCCGCCAGGGCTACTACTTCGCCATCCCCGAAAACGCCCGGGAATACCTCTCCGAAGCCGAGTGGGCCTACTGGTACGAAGGCCAGGAAGCCAGCGAAGACATGCTCGCCCCCGACGGCGGCGTGGTCGCCAAAGCCGGCGAGGTCCGCGACGGCGGCAGCTACGAAACCCGCATGTCCAACATCGCCGTCTGGAACTCCGTCATGGACGAGCACCAGTACCTCGTCGGCAAGTGGAACGAGTTCCTGGCGTCGTAGTTCCCTCACCCCCCTACCCCCCTCTCCCACTGCGGTGGGCGAGGGGGAGGAGCCCCTCTCC
>CALMZR010000291.1 GCA_937870845.1 uncultured Chloroflexota bacterium | reverse complement strand
ACGCGCCCCGAACACGGCGAGGTACGCCGCAAAGCCATCGGCCGGGTGGGACAGATCATGATTGGCGTCATCTACACCAAACCTCGTCATGAAGTGGTTGACACCGGTGGGCAGCATCGCTGGCCGGATTTCGGTTGACAGGTCGGCCGCGAGGCGATAAGAGAACGCATCCCCGCGCCGCGCGTTTGCGCTCTGCCTGGGGAGGAACGATGCCTGCCGGCCCTCGACCGCGCCGCGAGCCCACCGACGACTGGAACCAGCTCCGCCTGCTCGTGAGTTCGCCCGAACAGGAAACCTACGAACTGCTGCGGCCGATCGTGCTGTTTGGACAGCCGATCCCGGTCCGGGCCCGCGAGACCGGCGTCCCGGAGCGCAGCCTGCGCCGCCGGGTCGCGCGCTTCGAGGGCCGCGGCATGCGCAGCCTTTTCGAGCATTTGGAGCACCCGGGCCAGAATCGCCGGCGGCTCCCGCTCGAGGTGCGGCAGGCCATCGTCGCCCTCAAGGCCGAGCATCCCCCCTTCGGCCTGCGCGAGATCGCCGCGATCTGCCAGGAGCGCTTCGAGCGGCCGGTCAGCCACCACACGGTCAAGCAGGTGCTCACCACGGAGCCACTGCCGCTCCACCCGCCGCGGCGCTTTCCGCGGTATCACGAGGTCGTCGATCCCGTCGCCCGCCGCCGGGCGGTGGTGACGCTCTATCTGGACGGCTGGCGCGTCAAGGCGATCGCCGGCTATCTGGACACCTCGCGCGCCACGGTCTACGACGTGCTGCGGCGCTGGGACGCGGAGGGCTGGCCGGGGTTGGCCGATCGCCCCCTGGGTCCCCGTCACCCCGCCGGCAAAGTCGATCTGAAGGCGATGGCGACCATCCGCCGGCTGCAAGCGAACCCCGAGCTGGGCGAGTTCCGCATCCACGCCGCGCTGGCCCAGCAAGGGATCCACCTCTCCCCGCGCACCTGCGGCCGCATCCTGGCGTTGCACCGGGCGCTGGGCGCGCCCCAGCCCGCGGCGGCGCTGCCCCACGACCCGCAGCCGATGCCGTTTGCGGCCCAGCGGCGGCATCAGTACTGGTCGGTCGACATCCGCTATCTCGACGACCACCAGCTCGGCACCGGCAAGCCGGTCTACGCCATTTCGATCCTGGAGAACTTCAGCCGCGCCCTCCTCGCCAGCGCCATCTCGCCGCGCCAAGACCTGACCGCCTACCTGATCGTCCTCCGGGCGGCCATCGAGGCCCACGGCGCACCGGAGGTGCTCGTCAGCGACAGTGGTGGGGTGTTCAAGGCCAACCACGCCAAGGCCATCTATGCGGCGTTGGGGATCGCGCACCGCCAGATCGACCGCGGCCAAGCCTGGCAGAATTACATCGAGACCCACTTCAACGTGATGCGCCGCATGGCCGATTACCACACCGCCCAAGCAACAAGCTGGACGGACCTCCAGGCCATGCACGAGCGCTTTTTCCACGACTACAACCAGCAAGCCCACTTCGCCCACCGGGCGCGGACCGATGGCCGCCACAGCCCGGCCACGGTGCTCGGCTGGCTGCAGGGGGCCTGGTGCGATCCGGCCGATCTGGATCGCCTCTTTCGGCTGCGCGCCACCCGCGTTCTCAACGCGCACGGCTGCGTGCGCTTTCGCCACTGGCGGCTCTATGGGGAACGGGGCCTGGCCGGGGCGCGCTGCGGTCTGGGTCTGGGACGAGACGCTCACCATCGAGCATGCCGCCGAGACGTTGGCCCAGTACCGCGTGGCGGTCGAGGCGGATGGGCGGCGGCTGCGCGAGGTCGCCGACCCGCGCTTCTTCCCGACCAGCCACGGCTCGCCGCAGCCGTTCCTCGCGCCGCTGGAGGAAACCGCGTGGCACCCGGCCCAGCGCTTGGCGCCCTACCGGCCACGGCGCACGCGCGTCGCCGCGGAGCAGCAAGCGCCGCTCCCTGAGCCGGATCGCGAGACCGCCAGCGGCTGATTTCCGTACCGTAGCGGGGTGACGGGCTGCCGAGTCGGCCACTGCTATTGCCCACCGGTGTCAACCACTTGGTGGCGAGGTCTGCTCCGGGTAGCTTGGCCGGTCCCGGGTGACGACGCGGATCGACGTCACGGCATCGTCGCTCGCCAGGCGCATGGCCGCCTGGATGACGCCGACGCGGGGAAAAGACATGGTCGCCTTCCGAGGCATACGCTCGTTGCCATTCATCGTCGCCCGCCTTTACCGCTGCTCGCACGCGGCCACGTACGCCAGCGACAGGACGAAAAAGCCGGCCGCCGCGGCGATCATCAACGCATCCACCATCTCGCGTGCTGCCTCCGCACTCGCTATCGCCGTGCGCAAAACCGGACAAAGGCGACGCACTCCGCGACCGAACCCGTCGCCCGTGCGATCCTGCCCAGGTCGCGCCACGGCGCCACCGAGCCGATGCGCCACGCCGCAACAGCCAAGACGACCGCCAGCAGCGATGCCGCACCAATCACCATGCCGGCCATCGCGCCACTCCTCTCGTCGCTCCAGCTCCCAAGCGGTCTTTCAGCTGGCGGTCGAACCATCGAATCCGGGCGGAGCTACCAAGCCGCATCCGGAGCGGACGAGCCGCAGCAGGGCGTCCATCGGGAAGGGCTTGAGCAAAACCCCGTGCGGCCGGAACTCGCGCACGCGCGCCGGGTTCGGGGCTACAGCCGATAACACGATGACCGGCCGATCCCACCCGGATTGGCGCAGATCTCGCAGCAGATCCCAGCCGGTGGCGTCGGGCAGATTGACGTCGAGCAGCGCCAGGTCGTGCCCGCCGCCTCGGCAACCGTCGCCGCTTCGTCGACGCGATAGCCACGCGCTACGAGCGAGCGCGCGAGCGTCTTTCGCAGCCGGTGCTCGTCTTCCACCAGCAGGATCGACCCGGGGCACTCGGCGTCGCTTCGGTCGGTTTGCGCCCGCTCACTCATGGAGCAAACGGTAGGATCGCGCCCGTTAGAGCCGCGCAAGAATCGCCTTTGGCGGCGTTAGAGGGGCGTTAGAATCGTGGCGGCGCGTCCTGCGGCTCGAGCTTGAGCCGGTAGCCGACGCCCGGCTCGGTGACGATCAACCGCGGATGGGCCGGGTCATCCTCCAGCTTGCGCCGCAGGTAATTGATGTACACGCGCAACTGCGGCGCGTTCTCCGCCGCGTAGCCGCCCCAGACGCGGTGCAGGATCTGGCGATGCGTCAGCACCTTGCCCGCCTCCCGCGCCAGGGCCAGCAGCAGGCTCATCTCCGTCGGCGTCAGATGCACTTCCGCGCCTCCCCGGTAGACCAGCCGCCGCTCGAGGTCGATCGTGACATCCCCCATGTGCAGCCTCGGCGGCGCCGGCCCCCGCCGCCGGCGCAGCACGACGCGCAAGCGAGCCAGCAGCTCCCCCATCCCGAACGGCTTGGTCAGGTAGTCGTCGGCGCCCCCATCGAGCGCCGCCACCTTGTCCGTCTCCTGCCCCCGCGCGGACAGGACGATCACCGGCACGTCCGACCACGCCCGCGTCTGGCGCAGCACCTCGAACCCGTCCACCCCCGGCATGACCAGATCGAGCACCACCGCATCGGGCGCCCAGGCCGCGATCGCCTCCAATCCAGTTCGGCCGTCCTCGGCGACCTCGACCTCGTAGCCATGCGCGGTCAAGGCGGTGCGCAGGGCGCGGCGAATCTGCGGCTCGTCGTCGACGATCAGCACCCGCTCCCCGCTCACACCGCTGCCTCGCGTTGCTCGGGAACTTCGGCAGCGCCCGGCCCGGATGCCTCAGGCAAGGGCAAGGTAAAGCGAAACGTGGTTCCCTCCCCAGGCGCGCTCTCGACGTCGATCGCTCCCCCGTGCGCTTCCACCAACCCCTTGCTGATGGTCAGCCCGATGCCGACGCCGCCCGCCCCGGTCGCCGACCCGGCCCGGTAGAACCGCTCGAAAAGCCGCCGCTGGCTCTCGGCCGCGATGCCCGGCCCCTCATCACGCACCGCGATCTCAATCGCCCCCGGCACGCGGCGCGCCGACACGGCGATCGGCGTCCCCGGTGGCGTGTGTTTGACCGCGTTCTCCAGGAGATTGACCAGCACCTGGGCGATCTGCACGTAGTCGAACGGCAGCGGCGGCAGATCGGGCTCGATGTCCACCGAGAGCGCATGCCCCTCCAGCCGCCCCGCGAGGCGCGCCCGCACGTCGCCGATCACCTCGTCGACGTCGTACCAGTCCTTGCGCGGGCGCAGCGCGCCGCCCTCGATGCGGGAGAGATCGAGCAGGTTGCCGACCATCAGCGTCAGGCGGTCGGTCTCCTCGTCGATGGCCGCGAGCAGCTCCGCGCGCGCCTCCTCGTCCCAGGCGATCGAATCGTCCAGGAGCGATGTGGCGGCGGCCTTGATCGAGGCCAGCGGCGTGCGCAGATCGTGTGAGACTGCCGCCAGCAGCGCCGACTTCAGCTCGTCAGAGTGCGCCAGCGCCGCCGCCCGCGCCGCCGCCTCCGCCAGCCGCGCGCGCTCCAGCGCCAACGCGGCCTGATGGACAAACGTCGTCAATGTCTGTTCGTCCTCGGCGTGGAACGCCCCCTGCCCCGGCCGCCCCGTGACCTCCAGCACCCCATGCACTCGCTCGTTGGCCACGATCGGCAGATAGAGCGCGTCGCCCTTGTCGGCAGATCGGTCCCCTCTCGTCAGAGCCGGCGTCCTTCCTACGATCCGGGCCCCGCGCCCGCCGCGCCCGACCGGCCGGCGATGCTCCATCGTCCATTCCGCCAGCGCCAGCCCCGTCCGATCCACCCGCGGCCCGATCCGCTCCGGAAAGAACGCCCCGGTCCCCAGCGCGCCGGCCTCGCCCCGGATCAGCACCCGGCATCCCTGGGCGCCATAGACGGAGACGACCCGCTCCGCGATCCGCTCCAGGATCGCCCCCAACGTGGCGTCGCCAATCAGCGCGGCGTTCAGCTCCGCGAGCTGGGCCATGCGCCGGCCCTCGCGCCGCGCCTCTTCCTCCCCCGCGCGCACGCGCGAGACGAGATGGGCGGTGACGATCGCCACTCCCAGGTAGACCACCAGCGCCAGCCCGTGATCGATGGCGCCGACCGACAGCGTCAGGTACGGCGGAATGAAGAAGTAGTTGAAGGCCAGAAACCCGAGTATGGCCGCCAGCGCACCCGGCCACAGCCCGCCCACCAGGGCCGCGCCGGCGGTGAGCAACAGGTAGAGCAGCAGCACGTCGAGCACGTCGAGCCGGTCGCGGAAGGACAGCATCACGGCGGTGAGCGCGGCCACGGCCAACGCCGCCCTCGCGAGCCAGCGACCCGACGCCGGCGGCATCGCCCAGCCGGCGCCCCCCCAGCGCGACACGCTGGGGCGCGTTTCAGACGCTATCACCCGTTCCGCGGAGACGCTGGACCTCGCCATGGCTGCCGACTCCCTCGCCGGGGACATACGGTAGCACCGGCGCAGCAGCGATTCGCATGCTGTCGGTCAATAGGGAAGGACGCCTCACTCGGCAAGCAGCGCCAGCGCCAGCGCCCGCTCGATGGCGGTCTCCCAGGGCCGCGCCGCCAGCGTCGGCACGCCCAGCCGCTTGGCCTCCCGGCGCAGCCATTGGCCGTGGTTCCAGCTCCAGCGCGCCCGATCCGGCTGCGGCTCCCCCTCCCGGGCCAGGTAGTTGCGCGCGATCTGCTCCTCGTCCTCGTACAGGACGAACCCACGCACCCGCCCAGCGGCGGGAACGCCCGCGAATGCCTCCTGCGCTACCAGCGACGGCAGGAGGAAATCACCCTCCAGCACGATCGGCGGCCCGCCGTCGAGGTGGTTGGCGATGACGGCCTCCAGCGCCTGCGCCATTACCGCGCCGTAGGCGATGGCAACCTCCAGCTTGCCCGCGTCATCGAGGGCGAAAAACGCGTCCGGATTCGTCGGAAACAGATGCACGACCGGGTACTGCTCCGGCGTCGTCATCCGCTCCAGCACCACCTGGAAATCGTCGATCTCGGTGATGCCGACCCCGAAGTGGCGGGCCAGGGGATAGCTGACCTGGGTCTTGCCGACCCCGCTGGCGCCGCCGATGAGGAGGATGTGCCAGGAACGCTGGCCGCTCACGCCGGCGCCACCGTGGAGCTGGCGACCGTCTCGGCCGCAGCACCCGTTTCCCGGCGCTCGGCGATGGCGTCGCACAGCGCCAGCGCCGCAGCGACCGCCTCCTCCCGCCCCAGCAGGCTCCCTTCCCGCCAGTGCGCCGCGAAGCCTTCCTCGCCAAGCCCGTCCCGCGCCCGACGGAGAACGTCGTCGTACCCGGCGCGATCGGTGGCCGGGATCGGCGCCCAGGTCGCCTCGCGCAGGGCGTTGCTGGCGGCGATCACCCGCACGGCGGGGCCGGGCAAGCCTGCCCCCACGGCTGTCGCGGCGATCCCTTCCAGCGAGTACGGGACGCTGAGCCAGTCCCGGATGTCGCGGCGGAGGGTGAGGCTCTCGCGGTGCAACGGCAGGGCGCGATCCAGCTCCCCGGCTTCGGCCAGCACCTGGGCCAGGTTGCCGAGCGCATCGGCGATGCCGACCGGATTGTCGGTCTCCCGCTCGATCGCCAGCCCCTCTTCCAGCAAGGCGACCGACCGCTCGAGGTCGCGCCGCAGCCAGGCGATCAGGGCCAGGTTGCCGAGGACGATGGCCGAATCGGCGCGGATGCCCAATTGCCGCTTCAGGGCCAGACTCGCTTCGAGCAGCGCCTCCGATGCGTCGAGGTCGTCGCGGTCCATGGCGATCAGGGCCAGATTGTTGAGCACGATCGCCTCGCTCCGCCGGTCGCCCATGGCCCGGTGCAGCTCCAGGCTCTCCTCGAAGTGGGCCGCCGCGCCATCCAGGTCGCCCATCAGGTTGCGGACGTTGCCGAGGTTGTTCAGGATCCTGGCCCGCCCCGGCTCGTCCCCCCGCGCCGCGGCGAGCGCCAGGGCCTGGCGCAACAGCGCCTCGGCGGCGGCGAGGTCGCCCTGGTTCCAGGCCAGCACGCCGGCCGCCTCGAGACCGATGGTGCGATCCTCGCTCTGCTCGTGCGGTGTCGCCGCCAGCAGGCGATCGAGCCAGGCGCGGCCTTCGCTGAAGTAGGCGCGAAACTGCCAGAACTTCCAGATCCGCGCCGCCAGGGCGAGACCCGCGGCCGGCTGGCCGGCGTCGAGCGCCCAACCCAGGGCCGCTTGCAAGTTGGCGTGCTCGGTTTCGACGCGATCCAGACCGGCCGGGCGATCGCTGCCGCCGACCTCGGGCGCGACCGCGTCGGCCCAGCGGGTGAAAAAGTCGAGGCTCCCGGCATGGACCGCGGCCGACTCTCCGCTCTCTTCCAACCGTTCGCCGGCGTAGGCGCGGATCGTCTCCAGCATCCGGTACCGGGTCTCCCCCTGGGCAGTCTCCTCGGCGCGGACCAGGCTCTCGGCCAACAGCTCCGTCAGACCATCGAGCGCCTCCAGCTCGGACGCGCCAAGCGCGACCGCGATGGCTTCCGCAGCCTCGAGGGAGAAGCCGCCGGCAAAGACGCCGAGGCGACGGAACAGTGCCTGTTGGCCAAGCGTGAGGAGATCGTGGCTCCAGCCGATCGTCGCGCGCAGGGTCCGCTGCCGGTCCGGGTGGTCGCGTGCCGAACCGACGAGGAGGTCGAGCTGGGCGCCGAGGCGATCGCGCAGTTGACTCGGGGAGAGGACGCGCAGGCGCGCCGCGGCCAGCTCCAGCGCCAGGGGCAGGCCGTCGAGGCGGTGGACGATCTCCGCCACCGCGGCGGCGTTGGCGTCGGTCAGGGCGAACGTCGGCTTCGCCGCCTGGGCACGCTCCACGAGGAGGGCGACGGCCGGGTTCTCGCCCAGCGCCGCCGGCGGCAGCGGTCGCGCCGGGTCGGGCACGGCGAGCGGCTCCAGCGGCTGCTCCCGCTCCGCCCGGATGCGCAGCGGCGCCCGCGAGGTAGCCAGGATGGTCACGCCCGGCGCTTCATCGAGCAGCGCGGCGACCTCGCGGCCCAAGGCCTCGGCGGGCCGAATCTGCTCCAGATTGTCGAGCACCAACAAGAGGCGCTGTGCGGAGAGCATGGCGATCACGGCGTCCCGGAGCGAGAGCCCGCCCCCTTCGCGCGCGCCAAGCGTGGCCGCGATCGCGGGCAGCAGGGCGGCCGGGTCGGCGGCTGCGGCCAGGTCGACGAAGAACACGCCGTCGGGGAAGGCGTCGAGGACCTCGGCGGCGAGATGGACGGCCAGGCGCGTCTTGCCCACGCCGCCGGGACCGGTCAGCGTCAGCAGCCGCGTGGCCGGATCGGTCAGCACCGGCAGCATGTCCGCCACGAACGCGTCGCGGCCGACGAGGGCGGTCAATTGGGCCGGCAGGTTGGTCGTGTGACCTTCCAGCGTCTTGAGCGGGGGGAAGTCGGCCGGCAGCCCGGCGATAGTCACCTGCCAGATCTGCTCGGGCTCGCGCAGATCGCGCAACCGGTGGCGGCCGAGGTCGCGCAGAGCGACGCCCGCCGGCAACGCATGGCCGGCCAGGAGGCGAGCGGCATCGGTCAGCAGCGTCTGGCCGCCGTGGCCGGCCCCGAGCAGTCTGGAGAGGCGGTTGAGCGCTGGCGCCAGATAGTCCGGCCGGTCGCCTGCGGCAGGCGTCGCTTCGCCGACGTGGATGGCCATGCGCACCCGCAGCGGGCCGGTCTCGGTCCACGGCTCGGCCGCCAGCGCGCGTTGGGCGGCGACGGCGGCGGCGACGGCCGAGGAGGCGTCCGGGAAGGCGGCCTGGAACGCATCGCCGATCGTCTTGAAATGCACGCCCCGATGGGCGGCGATCGCCGCGCCGAGGAGGGCATTGTGCCGCTCCAGGGCGCGCCGCATCGCCATGGCGTCACGCTCCCAGAGGCGCGTGCTGCCTTCGATATCGGTGATGAGAAAGGCGACCGTACCCCGCGGGAGGCTGGGTCTGTCGCTCGCTTCGCGCGTCTGGTCGTCCACCCTGAACGGGAGTGTCTCACGTCCACAATACCGGCGGCCAGCGCTGCGTCAGGTGAGCTGCAAGGGCGCGCCACGGCGCGCCCCTCGCCCTCCTCGCCGGCGTCCCAACACGATCGTGCCGGTTCGCCTATCCGATCCGCCACCCGTCGAACCGTCCGATCCCACGACATTACGGTAGGTTGACCCGATCCGCGGGGCATCCGTGGCGTCGCGGCATGCGACGCGCTCGGCTGGAGACCGCCGATGACGCCGCCGCATCCCCCAGAATCTCTTCCACCGCCGTTGCGGGCGCGCCTGCTTGGCCCGGTCGACCTCGCCGTGGGCGGGCGGGCCCTTCCCCGCGAGGCATGGCCCCGTGTGGATGCCCGTGCTCTGATGCTCCTCCTTCTGCTCGAGCCGGGACGCCGGATGGCGCGGGACCGCGCCGTCGATCTGCTGTGGCCCGAACGCCCGCCCGACCGGGCGCGCACGGCCTGGTATCAGGCTCTCTCCACGCTGCGCCGGGTGCTGGAGCCGGAGTTGCCCGCGCGGGGGATCTCGGCCTACCTGGCCGTCGACGCCGCCGCGATCGCTTTTCGCGGTCACGTCCCGGTCTGGACCGACGTCGACGCCTTCGAGACGGCGTTGGCAGGTCTTGGCGACGAGGCAGATGCGGAGGCGCGCGCCGATCTGCGCGCGGCGCTCGCCCTTTACCGGGGCGATCTGCTGGCGGAGGAGCCGGCGGCGGACTGGGCCATCGCGCGGCGGGAAGGATTGCGGCTGGCCTGGCAGCGCGCGGCGCTGCGGCTGGCGGAGATCGATCTCCGCGTCGGGGAGCCGCTGGCGGCCGTGCCCGCGTTGCGGGCCGTTCTCGAGGCCGACCCTGGGCGCGAGGA
>CALMZR010000290.1 GCA_937870845.1 uncultured Chloroflexota bacterium | reverse complement strand
CGTTGCGCGCGCCCTTCCTCATCTCCGGTATGACCGGCGGCGTCGAGCGCGGCGCGCAGATCAACCGCCGCCTCGCCGCCGCCGCGCAAGCCGTCGGCTGCGCCATGGGCATCGGCTCGCAGCGCATCGCCATCGAGGATGCGGGACGGGCGCCATTCTTCCAGGTTCGCGACGTGGCGCCGGACATCCTGCTCTTCGCCAACCTGGGCGCCATTCAGTTGAACTACGGCTACGGGCCAGAGGAGTGCCGGCGGGCGGTCGACATGATTGGGGCGGATGCGCTCATGCTCCACCTCAATCCGTTGCAGGAAGCCCTGCAAGTCGGCGGCAACACCAATTGGTCCGGGCTGCTGCGCCGCATCGAAGCCGTCTGCGCCGCCCTGCCCGTGCCGGTGGCTGTCAAGGAGGTCGGCTGCGGCATTTCGGCTCGCGTGGCGCGACAGTTGGCCGAAGCCGGGGTGGCCGCCATCGACGTGGGGGGCGCCGGGGGCACCTCCTGGAGCGAGGTCGAGCGCCACCGCGCCCCGACCGAGCGGCTGCGTCGGGTGTGCGCCGCCTTCGCGGACTGGGGCATCCCCACCGCGGAGAGCCTGCTCATGGCGCGCTCGGCCGCGCCGGCGGCGCCCATCATCGCCAGCGGCGGCATGCGCACGGGCGTCGAGGCGGCCAAGGCCATCGCCCTCGGCGCGGATCTGGTCGGATTCGCGGCGCCCCTGCTGCGCGCCGCCGCCGAGGTGGAGGACGGCGCACACGAGCTGCTTATCGCGCTTTGCGACGAGTTGCGCGTGGCCATGTTCTGCTGCGGCGCCGGCGACCTGATCCAACTCCGGCGCGTCGAGCTCATCCCCGACGGCGCGCCGCGCTGGCCCTGACCCGTGACGACGACTTCATCCGAACCGCCCATTGGCATCGATGGCCGGCCCTTGCCGGCGTCCGCGGGCGCTCGTCGCCCGCCAACCTCGGCGCCCAGGACGCAGCCGGGAGAACCCGACTGGCAGCGCTGCGCGGCCATCGCCCAGACTTATGGCCAGACGTTCTACTTTGCCAGCCGCTTCCTGCCGACCTCGCGGCGGCAGGCAATCCACGCCACCTACGCCTGGTGCCGCATCGCCGACGACCTCGCCGACGGCGCCGGCAATCTGGCCGAAGCGGCGTACGCCCTCGATGCCTGGGAGCGCCAGCTCGACGCCCCCGTCGATCCGGTCGCCGTCGCCTTCGCCAGCGCGCGAGACCGCTTCGGCGTTCCCGACGCCCCGGCCCGCGACCTGCTGGATGGCGTGCGCATGGACCTCGAGCACCACCCGTTCGCCGACTGGCGGGCCTTGAGCCGCTACTGCTACCACGTGGCCGGGACCGTCGGTCTGCTCGTCGCGCCGGTCCTCGGTTGCCGGGACGACGCGGCGCTGCCGCACGCCGTCAATCTCGGTCTCGCCATGCAGTTGACCAACATCCTGCGCGACATCGGCGAGGACGCCCGCCGCGGCCGGCTCTACCTTCCGCTGGTGGACCTGGCGGCGTTCGGCTGCGACCCCAACTCTATCCTCACCGGCCGCCCGGATGGGCGATTCCGCGATCTGCTGGCGTTCGAGATCGCTCGCGCTCGCGGGCTGTATGCCGACGCGCGCCGCGGCATCCCCGCCCTCGCCCCATCGGGCCGGTTGACCACCCTGGCCGGCGGGGCGCTCTACGCTACCATCCTGACCCGGATCGAGGAGATGGACTACGACGTCTTCGCCGCCCGCGCCCACGTCCCGACGCGGCGCAAGCTCGGCGCCCTCCCCGGGATCGCCGCCGCGTTCGTCCGCCTCTCCTGGCCACAACCGGCCCCTACGGCCGGGATGGGCGTACGTGAGTAGCGGCCGTTGTTCAGCCCGCAACCCCGGCGATGAGATCGTCCGCGATGACCGCCGACGAGAGGACGCCCGGCAGCCCGGCGCCGGGGTGCGTGCCGGCGC
Organism: uncultured Chloroflexota bacterium; assembly: GCA_937870845.1. Classification (GTDB taxonomy): domain Bacteria; phylum Chloroflexota; class Chloroflexia; order Thermomicrobiales; family UBA6265; genus JACCXM01. Next base: position 4,556 of record CALMZR010000290.1, on the reverse strand, counting down.
CGACGAAGTAGAGGTTCGGCAGGTCCGGGGCGCGGTTGTGCGGCCGGAACCAGGCCGATTGGGTGAGGATCGGCTCGATCGAGAAGGCGGAGCCGAGGTGGCTGTTGAGCGTCTCCCGGAAGTGGCGCGGATCGATCATCCGCTCCGTGACCAGATGGCGCGACAGCCCCGGCAGATAGTGGTCTTCGAGGAAGCGCATCACCCGGTCGCGGAACGGCTTCGCCTGACGCGCCCAGTCGGTCTGCCCGCCCAGGTGCGGTGCGGGGATGAGGGCGTAGAAGGCCTCGCAGCCGGGCGGGGCCAGCGCGGGATCGGTCAGCGTGGGCATGTGCAGGTAGAGCGAAAAATCGTCGGTGAGGATCTTGCGGGTGAAGATGTCGCGCAGCAGTTCCTCGTAGCGCGGCCCCAGGATGATGTCGTGGTGCGCCAACGCCGGCCCGTCCCCGCCCCGGTACAGCCGATCCGTGCCGAAGTAGATGACGGCCAGCGACATGGCGTGGCGCATCCGTTCCGGCCGGCGGCCGATGGGGCGGCCCCGCGCCGCCTGCGGCAGCAGCCAGGCGTAGGCGCCGGCGACGTCGGCGTTGCAGACGACGACGTCTGCCGCGAGCTCCTCGCCGCTCGTCAGCCGCACGCCGGTCGCCCGGCCGCTGCCCGTGAGGATCTGCGCGACCTCGGTGTCGAGGCGCAGCGTTCCGCCCAGGGTTTCCAGCAGGCGTACCAGTGCGGCGACCACGGCCCCCGTGCCGCCCATGGCGTACCAGACGCCCCACTCCCGCTCCAGGTAGTGGATCAGGGCGTAGATGCTGGTGGTCTGGAACGGGTTGCCGCCGACCAGCAGCGGGTGAAACGACAGCACCTGGCGCAGCTTCTCGTCGCGGACGTGGCGCGCCACGAACCCGTAGACGGTGCGGAAGCTCTCCAGGCGGATCAGATCGGGCGCGACGCGGGCCATGTCGCGCCACGAGAGAAAGGGCGCGGTCGCCAGCTCGGTGAAGCCCTTGGCGAAGATGCGCTCGCTGCGGCGGAGGAACTCGCGGTATCCGGCAACGTCGGGCTCGTCCGCGCCGAGGCGGCGGATTTCCGCCTCCATCCGCGCCGCATCGCCGGAGTAGTCGAAGTGCGTCCCGTCCGGGAAGAAGATGCGGTAGAAGGGATCGACCGGGACGAGCCGGACGTGGTCTTCCATCTCTTGCCCGGCCAGGGCAAAGAGGTTGCCGAGCAGCCAGGGCGCGGTGATGACGGTCGGGCCGCCGTCGAAGGTGAAGCCGTCCTGGCGGTAGACGTAGGCGCGTCCACCCGGCTGGTCGCGCTTTTCGAGGACCGTCACCCGGTGGCCGCACGCCGCCAGCCGGATCGCCGTCGCCAGCCCGCCGAACCCGGCCCCGATCACCACGATGCGTTGGGTCGCCACGAATCCACGTTCCGATCGAGAAGGGCGGACTCGGCCGCCCACGAGCGATTCAGGCTAGCAATCGGCGGTTCGCCCGTCGAGAGCGAATTCGCGATCTGGACTACCCGGATCGCACATGGGCGCGCGCCTACAGATCGGTCGGCTGGGCCAGTGCGGCGAGGGCGAACATGCCTGGCCGCATGAGTCGCGCTCAACTCCTTGCTGTGTTGGGCGTCTTGCAGGCCGTCGTCGGCGCTCGGGTCGCTTGGCGACTGGCGCGCACGGCCGGCGGCCAGCGGATCGCACGGAGCGATCGGCCGGCTCCTGGTGAGCGGATCACGGTCATCGTGCCGGTGTTGAACGAGCGAAATCGGCTCGGTCCCTGCCTGGACGGGCTCATCGCCCAGCCTCAGGAGGTCGCCGAGATTTTGGTCGTCGACGGCGGCTCGGGCGATGGCACGCAGGAGCTGGCCGCGTCGTATCGGCGTCGCGACGCGCGCGTACGCCTCGTCGATGCCCGGCCGGTCCCGCCGGACTGGAACGGAAAAGCGTACGGGCTGCAGAGCGGATTGGAGACCGCCGATCCGGCCTCGACGTGGGTGCTCACGATCGATGCCGACGTGCGCCCGGGCCCCGCCCTGACACGGTCGCTGCTGGCGCACGTCGGTGGAAGCGGGGCTGCCGCCGTCAGCGTCGCCACAGAGCAGCGGCTTTCCGGCGCGGCCGAGGGCTTGGTTCATCCGGCGCTGCTGGCCACGCTGGTCTATCGCTTCGGCATCCCCGGTCAGACGACACGCCGCGTTCCGGAGGTACAGGCCAACGGGCAGTGCAGCCTCTACCGCCGGGAATCGCTGGCCGCCATTGGTGGGTTTCGCGCGGGCAAAGGGTCGGTGTGCGAGGACGTGACCGTGGCTCGGGCGCTCGCCGCCAGCGGGCATCCCGTCGGCTTCCACGAGGCGGATGGGCTGGTGACGGCCGAGATGTACGCCGACTGGCGCGACGCGTGGCAAAACTGGACGCGCTCGCTGCCGATGCGCGACCGATTCTCGGGCGCGTCCGGTTGGGCAGGATTGGTGGAGGTGGCATTGGTTCAGGCATTGCCGCTGCCGCTGCTGTTGGCCGCGCGGCGCTGGGCGCCTGGCCCACTGGTCGTTGCGCTCAATGCCGGACTCTTCATGATGCGCCTGGGCGTCCTGGTTGGGACCGCTCGCGCCTACCCGACCCGGCCCTGGACCTACTGGCTCTCGCCGCTGGTCGATCTGCCGGCGGCGGTCCAATTGTGGCGCAGCGCGTTGCGCCGGAACCATGCGTGGCGCGGGCGCACGCTCGTTCGCGACGGCGCTGAGGTATAGGATGCACTCATGAAACTCGCGTGGGGATTGCTCATCGGTCATCTGCTGGCGCTGGCGTTCGGCCTGGCCGGGTTGCTGATCGCGCTGCCGAACCCGCAGTGGTGGGCGGGGGATCCGACCGCGGTGCGCGTCTTCGAGTTCGGCATGGCCAATGGCGGGGCGACGCACATCCTCTTCGGGGCGGCGGCTGTTTTCGTCTTCGGCTGGGTCGTGCTCGGGCCGCGCCGCACCATCATCTTCTTCTTCGTCTCGACCTCGCTTTCGCTCGCCTCCGAGCTGATCGGCACCGGCACGGGCTGGCCCTTCGGCAACTACGAGTACACCGACTTTCTCGGGGCCAAGGTGCTGGGCCGGGTGCCATTCACCATCCCGCTCTCCTGGTTCTATCTGGGACTCGTCGCCTACGTCCTGGGCAGCGTGCTGGCCGCCAGGATCGGGGGGCGGCGCACGCTCTGGTCGCTGGCGCTGGGGGTCTGGCTGCTGACGGCCTGGGATCTGGTGCTCGACCCGGCGATGGCCGATCCGGGGCTCAGCGTGCGGTTCTGGGAGTGGCGCGAGACGGGGCCGTACTTCGGGATGCCGATCCAGAACCTGGCCGGCTGGTCGTTCACCGGGCTGCTCTACATGGGGATCAGCCGCCTGCTGTGGGGAAGCGACATCGACCCCGCCCCGGTGCTGCCGACAATCCGCTTCCCGTTCGTCGTCTACGCGGCCAACCTCGTGTTCGCCATGGCCCTCAGCCTCAGCGCTGGGCTCTGGCCGCCGGTGATCCTGGCCATCGTGGCGGGCGTCATCCCGGCGAGTTTCGGCTTGCGCGGGGATCGGCCGCGGCCGACGCCTCCTGTGGAAGAGCGGGCGTGGCGGGCCTCGCCGACTCGCTGAGCAACCGCCTGGCCTGGGCGACGCTGCGCGCGGTCTGCCGAGCGGCGATGCGCCGGGTCGATGCGCGCGTCGAGGGGCTGGAGCACCTGCCCGCGACCGGACCCGCCATCATCGCCGCGCGGCACTACCACCATTTCTACGACGGCGCAGCCTTGCTGACCCTGGCGCCGCGCCCCATGCGTATCCTCGTCACGCTCGACTGGGCGGAGAACCCGGCTGTGCAGCGGGCGATGGCCGCCGCATGCCAGGCCGCTGGATGGCCGGTCGTCCCCCGTGCCTTCCGCCTTCCGCCCCCCGCCCTCGCTGGCGCTGCCCGCCACGCCCTTCGCGCCGCCACGCGGCAGAGCGTGGGGCTGCTGCGCGCGGGCCGCGTGCTGTTGGTCTTCCCCGAGGGCTATCCGACGATCGATCCGAGCAACACGCCAAAGTCGCGCGACGACGAGATTCTGCCGTTCCAGCCGGGTTTTCTCCGCTTCGCCTCCCTGGCCGAGCGGGCCGGGCAAACCCGCGTCCCCATCGTCCCTGCCGGATTGGAGTACGCGCGCGGAGAGCGGTGGCGACTGACCGTCCGCTTTGGCGAACCGGCGACAATCGTGCCCGGGGTCAGCCTGGAGCAACAGGTCAACGCCATCGAGCGGCAGGTGCGATGGCTCTCGGGGATCGGCTCGGCGCCGCCGGTCGCCACCAGCGCGCCGATCACGGGACCGGAGCGCTCGGTGATCACGGACGCCGTGACCACGAACGCCGCGGTGATCGCCATGCGCAGCAGGAGCATCAGGAGGAAGGCGAGTTCGGGGGACATTTGCTGTCGTCCCTGCGAACGCAGGGACCCATAACCACAGCTATTCGTGTGGTGCGAAAGTCATCGAACGGCGGCTCTTGAACCGCGAGGACACAGCGTATGGGTCCCTGCGCCCCGTGCGCAATTG
>CALMZR010000289.1 GCA_937870845.1 uncultured Chloroflexota bacterium | reverse complement strand
GGCGAAGGCGGCAAGGCCCGCGATCCCGATCGCCATGGCCAAAGGCGCCAGGCGCGGATGCTTGTCCTCCTTGCGCCAGATCGTCAGCAGCAGCATTCCGATCGCGATGCCGCCCAACGCGCCGCCGATATGGGCGGCATAGTCCACCTTGGTCCCCCCGGCGCCGAGCGGGACCACCGACGAGATCAGCACATAGACCGAGGTCGTCTGCAACGTGGTGCGGCTGGCGCCCTTCGGGAAATGGAAAGAAAGAATCGCAAGCGCCGCGAACAGCCCCATGATCGCACCGGACGCGCCGACCGAAACCACATTCTCGTTCATGGCCAGCGACAGCAGCGAGCCGCCGATCGCGCCGGTGACAAAGATCGCCGACAGCCAGGCGCGCCCGACGAGGCTTTCCAGCAGCCGCCCCGACAGATAGAGCGCGAAGCAATTCAGCGCGAGATGAAACAGGTCGAGATGGAGCAGCGGCGCCGAGAACAGCCGCCACCATTGTCCTTCCATCACCAGGGGACGGTACAGCCCGCCAAAAGCCAGAAGTGTCGGGATCGAGGGCTGCAATATGCCGCTCAACGGTCCGATGGCGAAAATGACTTCGGCCGCGAACAGCGCGCACAAGACCGCGATGATCGCGGTGGTCAGATACGGGAAGCCTGGATGGAGCTCGGCCGCCACCGTGGACGCTTGCAGCGTCGCATTGTCTTCGCGCGGCGAAGCAAGCAGCTTGCGGATGAAAGGCGCGCCGTAGCTGCGGCCGCCGAAGCGCGCATTGGTCCAGACGGTTTTGCGTTCGGTATCGACGATCCAGCCGGATGGCAGGACATTCTTGAACCATCCCGCGGGCTTGTAGCGCTGCAGGCGCTCCTGCTGCGCGCGCGAGTTCCTCCATGCGGCGCTGGTCGGAGACGTCGAGGTCATCCCGGTCCATACGCTGGCCGATCTGGTGAACCATCTCAGCGGCGAGGCGCCGATCCCGCCCCACTGCCCCGACGGCGCCCCGCCCGACTCGCTCTACACCGGGATCGACTTCTCCGAGGTGAAGGGGCAGGAGCACGTCAAGCGCGGGCTGGAGATCGCGGCCAGCGGGGCGCACAACGTGCTGATGAGCGGGCCGCCGGGATCGGGCAAAACAATGCTGGCGCGCGCCCTCCCCTCCATCCTGCCGGCGATGACGGTCGCGGAGTCGTTGGAGGCGACGAAGATCTACAGTGTGCGCGGCCTACTGCCGCCGGAGACGCCGCTGCTGCGGGAGCGGCCGTTCCGCGCTCCGCACCACACCACGAGTTATGTCGGGTTGGTCGGCGGCGGCTCCTGGCCGCGCCCCGGCGAGATCAGCCTGGCGCACCGCGGGGTGCTCTTCCTCGACGAGCTGCCGGAGTTCGGGGCAACCAAGCTGGAAGGATTGCGGCAACCGCTGGAGGACCGCACGGTGACGCTGGCCCGAGCCGCCGGCACCCTCTCCTTCCCCGCCAACTTCACCCTTGTTGGCGCCATGAACCCGTGCCCGTGCGGCTACTTTGGCGATCCGCGGCGCGCCTGCTCCTGCGCCCCCAGCGCGGTCAGCCGCTACCAGAAGCGGATCAGCGGGCCGCTGCTGGACCGGATCGACATCCATCTCGAGGTGCCGCGCATCCCGCACGAGCAGCTCGCCGACCGCACCCCCGGAGAGCTTTCCGCCGCCGTGCGGGAGCGGGTGGAACGGGCGAGGAAGATCCAGTCGGCGCGCTTCGCCGGGACGGCGTTGCTGACCAACGCCGACATGGGGCCGAAGGAGTTGCGCGAGCACGCGGAGCTGGACGGGGCCGGGGAGGCGCTGCTGAACAGCGCGGTGCGGCAGATGGGGTTGTCGGCGCGGGCGTATCACCGAGTCATGAAGCTGGCGCGGACGATCGCCGATCTGGCCGGGGAAGCGCGGGTGTCTTCCGCGCATATTGCCGAGGCGTTGCAGTACCGGCCGCGGGTGGCGGAGGGGTAGCCACGTTCGGCGCGGTCCACGCGCCAGCCGAATACAGCAGCGTGCATGAGTTGTCTCATGCTGAGCAGAGCGAAGCATCTCGTTCCCCGCACGGACGCGGCCCGCGGCCGAGATGCTTCGCTCTGCTCAGCATGACACGATTTCCGCACGCCGCTTTTGCACGGCCGATCTGACGCGGCGTACGCTTGGCTCCGTGCCGCCACGGGCAGACTTATAGGCAGAGCGGGCGTCGGAGTACGATCTCGACATGAGCCAGCAGCGGCTCGACAGCCCGTGGCACGGGCCCTGGCCGCAATAGCCAGGGCCTGTGCCTCCGGACGTGGGAGACGAGACGCGTTTCGAGTCGATGCCTGTCACTTCCGGGACGCCGGGCGACGCCCCGGCGTGCATCCATCATGAGTGGCGATCATCCGCCGCCAGCGGTTGCCTTCGGGAGGCATTGCGCGTCGGCGGTGCAGTAGCCGAGGGCGCCGGCGCCGTAGGAGCAGGGCGTATCCTCGAGGAGCTGGGTCTGGCTGCACGTGCCGAAAACGCACTGGGCGGCGAAGCACGTTGGCACGTCGCAGTCGTCGTTGACACAGCAGTCTCTGTAGCGGAAATCGCCGTGGGCCAGGTGAGCCCGCAAGGCGCGCCGCCCGCGGACGCGGATGCGATCGGGTGGTCTGCCGCCGGTGACGTGGCAGACGGCGACGAAGTCGTCCACGGCTCCGTGGCCAGGGCGCCGGCGCCGCTTCGGCGCCGCCCGCGTCGATGTGGCGCCGAAGCCGATGCCGCCGGCGAGCGCTGTCGCCGCGCCAAGCAGCCCGCCGAGCACCTGGCGCCGCGAGCTGCCCGTACACACGGTGCTGACGATCCGGTCGAACGTAATGATTTCCATCGCGATTCCTTCCTTTCCGTTCTGGCGTCTCGTCTCCAACGCGAATCCGCCACGCTATCCTCCCTGCCGCGGGGCCGTGGGACACACGATCAGTCGATGCCGGGCGGGATGCAGGTTGCGCCGTGCGGGCACCCGGTGCAGACGACGCAGGCCGCGCCCTGGCTGAGCTGCCCATGACAATCGGCGTCCTTCTGGCAGGGAATGCAGCCGGGGATGACGTCGTCCCCGCAGAAGCCGGCGCGTCCGGTGGTGCGGAAGCAGAACGCCGATGGGCGCTCCGCGTTGCAGGGCGTGGGCGCGGCATCGTCGGTGCAGGCGCGATCGGCAGGAGTGCAGATGCCGGTGTGATGGGCCACGCAGCGGCTCCGGTCCTTCTCGCCCTTCTTCGGCTTCTTCCCGTCGCAGATGCCGGAGCAGCAGACGGCGTGGCGGCCGCGGCAGGCGCCGCCGACGCTGACGCAGCCAAACTGGTTGCGCTTGAGCCTGGCGCGCTTGCGGGACTTGCCCTTGCCTTTCGCCGCTATGGCATTGGGGACGCGCAACGCGGCGAACCCGGAGACGGCGGCGAGCGATCGCAGAAGGCCGCGGCGGGAGGCGGCGCTCGGCGCCAGGCGCATCAGGCGATCGAAGCGGTCTGGGTGCATGGGCGCGTCCTTTCGATGAGGAGCCGCCGAGCGCAGCGGGTGGGATGGATCGCCTCTGTGGCAAACCTGGCCCCGTCGTCCGGCGACTCCGGATACGACTCTAGGCCGGCCCCATTACCCGGCTGTTAACACCCGCGGCGGCGCCGCTTCCACCTTGACACCGCGAAAATGCCGCTCCTACGCTGGGGCCATCGATCGCGCAGCGCGGCCCGGCCGCGGTCAGATCGCCACGCCGCCGGGATCGCCGGGAGGAGACCGGTGGCAGCGTCGCGAACGCTCGACGTCCATGTGCTGGGCGGATTCCGCGTCGAGGTTGATGGGCAGCCGGTCCCGGCCGCGGCCTGGCGGCGCAAGCGCGCCGCCGCGCTGGTCAAGCTGCTCGCGCTCGAGCCGACGCATCGCCTGCACCGCGAGCAGATCAGCGAGGCGCTCTGGCCCGAGCTCGATCCCGATGCCGCCGCGAACAATCTGCGTGTCGCGCTGCACCACGCGCGGCAACGGCTGGCCGAAGCCGGGGCCGGCGCCGCGGAGAGCGCGTTCCTCGAGCGCGAAGGCGACGTCATCTCGCTCGGGCCGCCGTCGCACGTCGGCGTCGACGTCGATCGCTTCGAAGACGCGGTGAGGCAAGCCTGGCGATCGCCCGATCCCGAAGCGTCGGAGCGCGCGCTCGCCGCGTACGGTGGGGAGCTGCTCCCGGAGGATCTGTACGAGGAGTGGACGGTTGGGCGCCGGGGGACGCTGCGCGCGAGCTACACGACGCTGCTCCGCCGCCTGGCCCAGCTTTACGAGGATCGCGGCGAGATCGGCCAGGCGATCGCGGCGATGCAACGCCTGCTCGTTGCGGAGCCGCTCGAGGAAGAGAGCCACGCCGACCTCATTCGCCTGCTGGCTCAGGCCGGCCAACCCCGCCGGGCTATCGCCCACTTCGACGCGCTCACCGCCCTGCTGGAGCGGGAGCTCGACGCCGAACCGCAAGCAGCCACGCGGGCGATTGTCGCCGCCGTGCGGGAGGGCCGCATTCCGCGAGCGCCGCGCGCGGCGGAGCCGACGGCAGGCGAGGCGGCGGGCGAGGCGCAGCGCCCCCGCGGATTGCCGGCCCCGGTGGACGAGCTGATCGGACGCGAGCGTGAATTGGCCGAGCTGCGTCAACTGCTGACAACCGGGCGCCTGGTGACGCTGACCGGGCCAGGGGGCGTGGGCAAGACCCGTCTCGCCCTCGCCGTCGCGCACGCCACTGCCGCGTCAGTCCCGGATGGCGCGGCGTTCGCCGATCTGGCGCCGCTCGACGATGCGGAGCTCGTCTTGCCGACGATCGCGCGGGCGCTTGGCGTGCGCGAGACAGCCGGAGCCTCGTTGCTCGAGACCGCGGCCGACCACCTCGGTTCACGGCGGATGTTGCTGCTGGTCGACAACATGGAGCACGTCGCAGAGGCGGCGACGGTCGTCGCGGAGTTGCTGGCGGCGTGCCCTGGCCTCACGGTGTTGGTCACCAGTCGCGGCCGGCTGAAGCTGCACGGCGAGCAGGAGTACCAGGTGCAGCCGCTCGCGCTGCCCGATCCGGCCCCGCCGGGCGCGGCCGTGGGCGGATTCGCCCTCCCCGGCAGCGCCCCGGCGGCCGTCCCGGCCGTGGCGCTCTTCGTGCGTCGCGCCGCCGCGGCACGAACCGATTTCGCCCTGGACGGTTCCAACGCCTCGATCATTGCCGAGATCTGCCGCCGCCTGGACGGCTTGCCCCTGGCGATCGAGCTGGCCGCGGCGCGGATCCGCGTGCTGCCGCCCGCGGAGCTGCTGGAGCGGCTGGCGCAGCCGCTGGCGGTGCTGACCGATGGCCCGCGCGATGCGCCCGACCGCCAGCGTACGCTGCGCGCCACGATCGCCTGGAGCTACGACCTCTTGTCCGCGCCGGAGCAGGACTTCTTCGCCCGCCTCTCGGTGTTTGCCGGCGGGTTTACGCTGGACGCGGCCGAGGCCGTAGGGGGGCGCTTCGCTGAGGGGGGCGAAGGGGGGAAGAGGGGGGAGGAGCACGCAGGGACGATTTCCCAACCCCCCCCCCCCCCCCCCCCCCCCCCCGGCCCCCCCCCCCCCCCCGCCCCCCCCCCCCCCCCCCCCCCCCCGCCCCCCCGCCCCCCCCGCCCCCCCCCCCCCCCCCCCCCCCCCCCCCCCCCCCCCCCCCCCCCCCCCCCCCCCCCCCCCCCCCCCC
>CALMZR010000288.1 GCA_937870845.1 uncultured Chloroflexota bacterium | reverse complement strand
CCCGAATTCGCCAATCGCGGAGGGGATCAGTTGCAGGAGTACCTGACCGGCAGGTAGCGGTTGGACAGCGGCAGCATCGCTTACAATGCCGCGGGGAGGTTCGGCTCATCGTTGCTGATCGCCAAGCCGCCTCGTGCATCGGCTCCTTTGGCTCGATGCGCTTGATCGTTCGGCGCTTGGGCGACGGGCTGCGTTCGAGTATCGTTGTGGAAGTTGCGGCGCCGGTGGAACGCCGAAATGGTGAGGATTCTCGTGGCTCTCCCGGCTGAGACAATTACAGACGAACCCCCGATTGTGCTCCCGCCCGAGCTGGGGATTGCCCTGTTCGATCAAGAAGCGCGGCGCGTTGTTGGCATCTCCGGCGATGAGTTTCTGGAACGATACGACGCTGGAGAGTTCCAAGACTGGGAGGACACGCCTGAGGGGCGCAAACTATCATTCTTAATCCTCTTGATCCCCTTTGGCCGGCGAATCACGTGAAGCGGCTGTGGCCGCATTTCTCCAACGAATTCGTTCCACACTTGGCTGCGTCACCCGCGTCACCGCGGTTGCCAGCCCTCCCATCCCCGGGCGTCCACGCGGCGTGACGGTCTATGCTGCCGGCCAGGATGAGCCCAGCCAGCTTCGGCTGCGGACCCACGGCGGGCATGGCGATGTAATCCTGCGACTAGCACACGAGTTCACGACGCAGCGCATCTCCCGCGTCCATACCCGCGGCTTGTATGAGGTGAGCAATTCGTTCTACCTGTACGAGATTCTCGACTTGGAAGAAAACGAAATCGTCGTCTATCACTGGCATCCAATCGGCGCCAGTCCGATAACCACGCCGCATCTTCATGTGTCGGCCGCCGGGGCTATCGTGCTGAAGCAACGTGCTGGATCGCGCCTTGCGGGTCGGAAGACCCAGCTTGGAAGATTCCACCTTCCGACCGGCGACATTCAATTGGAAGACATCGTCGAACTGCTGATTCGGGAGTTCGCGGTTGAACCGCTGCGCCCCGATTGGGCTACCGTGCTGCATGAGAATCGCCGTGAGGCCCGTCGCGAAGGCACCTGACGATATCAGCCGGGCAATCTCCCCGCCGGCCCGTTGACGCGCTCGGCGATGTCGCGCCAGGAGGCGAGGCCGGCGTTGAGGTCGTCGCTCCAGGTGGCGCGGACCCAGGCGTAGGCAGGGTCGTCGCTCGGTTGCATGGTGCGGACGGTCTCGTCGCCGGCGAGGACGTTGAGGTAGTAGCCGGTGTAGCCCTGGGCGACGGCGAAGGCGTGGTAGCCCTCGGGGACCAGGAGCAGATCGCCGTCGTGGATGACGTAGGCGGCGTCGGTCTGGCCGTCGGCGGTGTAGAGGCGTTGCAGACCGAAGCCGTCGGGCGGGTCGATGCGGTAGTAGTAGATCTCTTCGAGGTCGGCTTCGCGCGGCATGTCGTGGACGTCGTGCTTGTGCGGCGGGTAGGAGGACCAGTTGCCGCTGGGGGTGAAGACCTCCACGACCAGCAGGCGGTCGGCTTCAAACGAGGGCTCGATGATGTGGTTGATCTGGCGCGCGGCGTTGCCGGCGCCGCGGATTTCCACCTTCACGGCGTCGGGGCTGATGAGCTTCGGCGTCATTGTGCGTTCGGCGCGGGCGGCGCAGACGGCGAGCTCCAGCGCGGTTTCGGCCGTCACCGCGAACTGGCTGTCGCGGGGGAGATAGACGGCCCAGGGTTGCCCGGCGAAGGGGTCGACACGCTCGCCGATGGTCCACGTTTGGCCGGCGGATTCCACCGTGCAGCGACCGCCGAGCGGGACGAGCGCGACCTCGTCTGCCCCGGTTTCGCGCGACCACCGCTCCCCGGCGGCGAGCTTGACGACGGTCAGGCCGGTGAACTCCCAGCCCGCCCGCGCTACGTCCACGTCGATGAGGACGCCGGAGCGGTCCTTGAGGTCAGCGGATTTCAGCAGCAGATCGGCGGGAGCAACCGTGATGGCCATGCGGGGATTCCTCCTTCTTCCTTCCGCGCTCGTGTCGCTCTGAGCCTGAAGGGCGGAGCGTCTCGTTCTGCGCGAGGGTACGTGGCTTGGGACGAGATTCCTCCTTCGTCTGAATGGCGCCGTTGGCTGGTAGTAGCCTTCGGAGTGACGCAGTATGAGCACATGGCACTACGCGCGGGCGAAGCGGGCGGGGGAGACCGGCGCGTTCTCGCGGCGAGATGCTTCGGCGGCGTAGGCCAGGGCCATGGCGGCGCGGGCATCGTTGCCGTCGACCGGGGGCGGCGTGCCGGCAATAATGCCGTCGACGAAAACCTTCAGCTCGTCGACGTAGGCCTGGTCGAAGCGCTCCAGGAACCAGTGGATGTGGTCGCTGTGGATGCCGTTGGCGTCGAGGCGCAGCATCGGGGTGTCGCGGGCGTAGCCGATCATCAGCGCGCCGTCGCTGCCGAAGACCTCGGTGCGCACGTCGTAGCCGAAACCGGAGCGGCGGCTGTTGTCGATGACGCCGAGGCTGTCGTTGGCGAAGCGGAGGGAGACGACGCTGGTGTCGATATCGTCGAGCTCGGCGAATTCTGGCGAGACGATGGCGCTGCCCATGGCAAACAGCTCGGTGGCTTCATCGCCCATCAGCCAGCGCACGCAGTCGAAGTTGTGGATGGTCATGTCGCGGTAGAGGCCGCCGGACGTTTCCAGGTAGGCGCGCGGCGCGGGCGAGGGGTCGCGCATCGTGTCGCGGATAGCTTCGATCCGGCCCAGCGCTCCTTCGTCGATGAGCTGCTTGGCTTTCGCATAGGCTTTGTCGAAGCGGCGTTGGAAGCCCATCTGCAAGGAGACGCCGGCTCGCTCGACGGCGGCAAGGGCGCGGTCGGTCGCGTCCAGGTCGAGGGCGATTGGCTTCTCGCAGAAGATCTGCTTGCCGGCCTTGGCCGCGCCGACGATGAGCGGCGCGTGGCTATCGGTCGAGGAGGCGATGACGATGGCGTCGATGGACGCGGCGTCGAGTGCGTCGTCGGGATCGCTCGACCAGCGATCGCAGCGGACTTTGGCTGCCAGCGCTGCGGCGGACGGGCCGTGAACGTCGACGATGAGGGCGAGCTCGGCGTTCGGGATCTCGCGCGCCAGGGTGGCCGCGTGCCGCTGGCCGATCCGCCCCGCTCCGATCAGGGCCGCGCGCACCCGTTCCGGCATGTTCCGCCTCCTCGCCGTGTCCAGGATTCACGCGGAACGACGGGCCAGGCACGCCTCGCCTGGGCGCGACATGCCGTGCCCTTCCGCGTCTTCCTTCCGCCTCCCGCCGTCCGCCTCCCGCCTCGCTCTACGGCCCGCTGGCCGGATCGAGCGGGTTGGTGCCGAAGTTGAAGACCTCTTCGCCGTCGCCGATGCCGTCGCCATCGGAGTCAAAGGAGACGGGGGATGTGCCGTAGACGAAGATTTCGTCGGCGTCGCCGAGGCCGTCGCCGTCGCTGTCGGTGCTGAGCGGGCTCGTGCCATAGGTAAAGACCTCTTCGCCGTCGAGGAGGCCGTCGCCGTCGGAGTCGTTGTTGAGCGGGTCCGTGCCGTAGACGTAGACCTCTTCGCCGTCGATGATGCCGTCGGCGTCGTAGTCGCGGTTGAGCGGGTCGGAGCCGTAGGCGGCTTCGTCGACGTCGCTGAGGCCGTCGCCATCGATGTCGCCGCTGGCGGACGACTCCACGGTCGGAGCCGGGATCGGCGTCGGTTCGACGACGGTCTCGGGAACCGGGGTCGGCGGGACGGCGGTCGGCGCGGCGTCGACCGGGGGGAGCAGGACGGTGGGGACCGCCTGCCCCGGGACGGGGGTCTGGGCCGCCTGTGCGGAGGCGGGTTGCTCGGCGCCGTCGACGGGATCGCCGAGCATGCCCACGACGAAGGCGGCGGGTTGGGTGTCGCCGTTGCGCAGGGTGAGGTTCCCGGTGACGAGGCGGCCGCTGCCGGCGCTGATGGGGGCTGGCTGGCCGCCGTCGGCGGAGGCTTGCACCCGGCCCGAGGTGATCATGACCAATGCCGGCCCGGTGTGCGGCGGGATCTCCGAGACTTCGCCGGGGAGGAGGATGCCGCGTTGCAGCTCCAGGTCGAACGTGCCGCGGGGGTAGTCGTTGATGGCATCGCTGGTGAAGAGGACCGTGCCATTGACGGCGGCGCCCGGGGCCGCGGCCTCGGCGGGCGTCAATTCCACCACCCAGATGATGCTGGGATCGGAGCCGACGGCGTAGCGGAGGAAGGGATCGCCGGAGGCCATGAAGAAGGCCTCGCCCGCTTCCAGGCGGGCGCGGCGGCTCGTTAGCTCGTTGCGGACGATCGAGGCGCCGGTGCGCTGAAGCGTGAATGACGAGGAGGCGGTCTCGGGGGCGCCGGTGGCGCTGAGGCCCAGCTCGCGCACGCGCCAGACGAGCGGCCCCTCGACGCCGACCATGCCCTGGGCCACGGTGTGGACGTGGGGGGCGCCGGCGGTGAACTCGGCCGGGGCGGCGGCGGCTTGGGCTTCGGGGGTCGGCTCGGCGGGCGCGGGCGTCGGCTCGACGGCGGCGGGGGATGAGGGCTGGGTTGGCAAGTCCTGCGCCGATGCGCGCTCGGCGGCCGGCGCCAGCGTGGCCACGGCCAGCGCCGCGCCGAGGAGCGCGGCGACGACGTTCGCCGCTTTCGTTGGCAGAAACCCCGCATCGCCCGCCCGTCGCATGATCCCCTGCTCCTACCTTCAGCCTGGCACGGGGCCGCTCGTCCCCGCCGCGGGGGCGCGGGTCGACGCGGCTCCTCGTGCTGCCAGCATCCATCCCCGGCCGGCGGCTGCCGCCGGAGCGCCGGACCGTTCGCGCTACGGAACGCGCCAGTGGGGGAGACTATACTTTCTGGTGGCCGCGGGCGTTGCCAGATGGGCATCGCGCCCACCCGAACCGACGTAAGGAATGCACTCGTGTCTGCCGCAACGAAGCCACGTTCGACCGTCCACGAAACCCGTCGTCTCACCGCGCGCAAGCCCGAAAAGCGCGTCGTCGTCGCGAAGGAACTGGGGTATTGCTGGGGGGTGCGCCGCGCCCTGGAGATCATCGAGGAGGCGGCCGAGAGCGCCGCGCCGATCGCCCCCATCGGCGACGTGATCCACAACCCGCAGGTGGTGGAGCGCCTGCGCGATCGGGGCGTGGAGGGCGCTGCGTCGGTGGCCGAGGCCGCGGAACGGGGATTCCGGCGGGTGGCCATCACCGCGCACGGCATGGGCCCCCACCTGGCCGGCGAAGCGAGCAGCGCCGGGCTCGAGCTGATCGACACGACCTGCCCGCTGGTGACCAAGGTGCAGCGCCTGGCGCAGAAGCTGGTGCGGCAGGGCTACTTCCTGGTCGTTTACGGCGACGCCTACCATCCGGAGGTGCGCGGCGTGCTCGGCTGGGCCGGCACCTCGAAGTCGGCGGCGGCCAAGAAGATCGCCGATCTGCCCTGGAACGCCCCGCGCGGCGCCCGCGGCGAGGGGGTCGCGACGCCGCCGCGCAAGGTGGCGGTCGTCTCCCAGACCACCAAGAACGTCGACGAGCTGATGGCGTTTGCGCAGCAGTTGCAGGCGATGGTCATGCCGGAGGGGGGCGAATTCCGCCTCTGCAACACGATTTGCGAGCCGACCTCGGAGCGGCAGAACGCCCTGAAGCGCCTGGTCGAGGAGGATCACGTCGACCTGATCCTGGCCATCGGCGGCCGCAAGAGCTCCAACACCGCCCGCCTGGCCGAGGTTGGCGCCGCCCTGGGCGTGCCGTCGCACCACATCGAGCGGCCCGAAGACATCGCGCCATCCTGGTTGGCCGGCGCCGACGTCGTCGGGGTCACGGCCGGGGCATCCACGCCCGACGACGTCATCGAAGCGGTGGTCGCCGAGCTGGCCAGCCAAGGCTATGCTCCGCCCGAGGGCGGCATCCGCCCTGTGGACCCGGGATACGTTCCTGCCTATTGACGCGTTGTACCTGACGGAAGGCGCCCGCCGGTCGGCGCCATTCCGAGACGGGGCCGGCCGCACCCCGCGGGGGCCGCCTCACGATTGGCCGGCACGCACGATTGCCGCCACATATCGGCGCTTGGTAATCTATCGGCGGCCCAACTCAGCGGGTTGGCGATAGCCAAACGGGGAGATTCTTTCGCGGTTCCGGACCCTTTGAACGATCTGCCGATGGACTGAATCGGCATTCGTCATCTGGCACGGCCAGATGTGAATCCGTAGGGAAAGGGTGATGATGGCGCAACGGAAGCATACGATCGGGAGCGGCTCGTCATTGGCTCAGGCGGCGGCTTCCAAACCGAGGCGGACCGTCCGCCATACCTCGGCGCCCATGCGCGCCGTCACGCGCCGCCGGTTGGTTGCGCTCGGCGTGGCGGGCGCGGCGGCCCTGGCCGGCGGCCGCATCGCCGGAGCCCCGGCCGCCGCTGCCCAGGCCGACGGCATCGTCTTGCCTGACGGCCGGGTCTACGACGCCTACATCGACGCCGCGCTCAAGGAGGGCCAATTCGACCAGTACACGTGCGAGTTTGACGCCGCCTGGGTGATCTTCAAGACCTTCGGCCAAGACATCGGCCTGGAGGAGCAGGTCGCCGTCATCGGCTTCGATACCCGCATCGAACCCTACCTCGAACAAACCGCGGAGGGGCCGGTCATCTACGGCGGCGACATCGGCAGCATGTACTCGGGCGACTACACCAGCAGCTACCTCGCGCGCACGACGGGCAAGGCGATGCGCAAAGTCTTCGAGGAGTTCGGGTTCGCCGCCGAGCCGGTCGACGACCGGGCGGGGATCGAAGCGGCGCTCGACCGCGGCGCGCCCGTCTGGATGAAGGTAACGGTCGACTTCCAGCCGTGGGAGCCAGTGACCTGGATCACCCCCGAGGGCAAGGAATTCCCCGAGGTGCTCGGCAACGACCACGCCGTCGTCGCCATCGGCTACAACGACGACACGATCGTGATCCGCGACGTGCTGGGGCCGACCAGCACCAACTGGGAACGGGCCTACGAGTATGAGGTGCCGTGGGAGACGTTCCTGCCGGTCTGGGGGGCGCAAGCCAACGACGGCATCGCGGTGGCGCCGGGAGGCGAGGATGAGCTCAACTCCGACGCGGGCGCACCCCAGATCGTGCCCGCGCAGATTACTGGCTCGCCGTAGCAGGATCGCCGGCAACGTCGTCTTCCCGCGAAGCCGCCGGGAGCAATCGCCGGTGGGCGCCGTTCCCGCCCCTCGTGCATCGAAATAGCAGAAACCTGCCATTGTGCCCGCGGTTTGTCCCTTGATAAGGTGACGGTGGGCCGGCGGCTATCCGCGGCGCCCCGCGTTCGTCAGCGTGCAGGCAGCGAGACCACGGCGAACAGGGGGCTCCGCCTGACGACCAAGAAGCCCGGCCTCTCGGCAGGACGAACTGGACGGCAGAGGAGGATGCACAGCTATGGACAAGATTTGGGCCAACGGTCGGTTGGCGCGGTTGAGCGATGCCTCCCGCCGCGGAGCGCTGCGCCTGCTCGGCGCCGGCGGCATTGCCGCGCTGCTCGATCCTTGGGGTGAGACCGCGGCCAAGAAGAAGGGCGCCAAGAAGGGCAAGCAGAAGAACAAGAAGAAACCGCCCAAGCCGGTCCTGACCTTCGCACTGGAGCGGTCCGAAGCGGCCGCCGACGACAACTGCCTCGAAGGGGCGCGCGGCACGGTCAAGATCTTCGAACTCGGTTTCGCCGAGCGCATGGAGATTTCGGTTGCGGGTGTGCCGGCCGATACGGAGTTCGACGTGTTCGTCATCCAGGCGCCGGATGCCCCGTTCGGGTTGTCCTGGTATCAGGGAGACATGACCACTGGTGGCGATGGGCGCGTCACCAAGAGCTTCGTCGGCCGCTTCAACGAGGAGACGTTCATCGTCGCGCCGGGCGTTGCCGGCGCGACGGTAGTTCACGCGGGCGAGGATGACAATAACAACAATGGCGTCCAGGATCCGGTCCATACCGCCCACGTCGGCATCTGGTTCAACTCGCCGGACGACGCCGAGGCGGCCGGCTGCGGCGCCGACGTGACGCCGTTCAACGGGGACCACACGGCGGGCATCCAGGCGCTCAGCAGCCGCGGCTTCGACGATAACGAGGGGCCGCTGCTCGGCGTCGCATCTTGAGGCGCCGTAGGCCAGCGCGGCCGGAGCGGGATCGCGCGGTGGGACACGTCTTTCGTCGCCATGAGGAAGTCGATGCCTCGGTAGCGGGGCGCGGCCTCGCGCACGGTGAAGCCGGTCTCCGCCAGCAGCTCGGGCAGCGCCCCGTCGACGTTGGCCCGCAGCGTGGCCGCCTCCGGGAGGCGAAGCGCCCGCACCACGCCGACGAGGGCGCGGCCGGCTATTGACCGCGGCGGGCCGAAATCGGCCCGCAGGAAGCGGCAGCCGGGCGCCAGCACGCGATGCACCTGGGCGATGGCCGCGCGCTTGGCGTCCGTCGGCAGGTGGTGAAAGGCGAGGCTGCTCAGCGCGAGGCCGACCGACGCGTCGGCCAAGGGAATGGCCTCGGCCCCGGTCTGGATCAGTTCGACCTCCACGCCCGCGTCCCGGACTTTGGCGCGGGCTCGCTCCAGCACGCGCGGGTCGGGATCGACGCCGATCGCCCGCACGCCTGGCAAGCGGCGTTTGGCCAGGATGAGGAGCGTGGCGGTCCCGGCGCCGAGGTCGAGCAGCGTCTCCCCATCCCGCGCCCCGGACGCAGCCAGCACCCGCGCCGCGTACCGTTCGCCGAAGCCGGCGCATCGAGCGAGGGCATCGTAGAGGGGCGTGAGCCGGTCGAAGCTGAGCGCGGGCACGCCGTGCCTGGGGTCATCGTGCATGAAACGCACCTCCGCGTCGGCGATGATGGGTGCGACGGGACCGCGGCGCGCCTGGTCTCCTTCGACCGGGCGCGGACCCGATCCGTATTCGCTCAGGCTCTGGGTGCGCCTCGCGCTGCGGCCAGATCGGCCCACGCATCGCGGACGATGGACCATGAGGATTGCAGGAAGAGTCCCGCGATCAGGAACGCCGCCGCCAGGTCCGGCCACGGGGTGGCGGTCCAAGCGACCAGCGCGGCGGCGAGAACGACCGCGGCGTTGCCGATGGCGTCGTTGCGGGAGAAGAGCCAGACCGCGCGCACGTTGGCATCCCCCGTCCGGTGCGGGATCAGGACGAAGGCGGCTGCCACGTTGATCGTGAGCGCGATCACGCCGAAGAGACCCATGAGCTCGGCCTCGGGCTGTCCGCGGTTGACGACCCGATAGAGCGTGGCCGCGAACACGCTGAGGCCGAGCGCGCCAAGGAACAGCCCTTGGATCAGCGCCGAGCGGGCCCGCCAGGCGAGACTCCAGCCGATGGCCAGCAGGCCGAGGAGGGTGATCACGCCGTCGCCGAAGAAATCCAGGGCATCGGCCTTGAGGGCCTGCGAATCGGCGATGAAGCCGACGACGATCTCGATCAGGCCGTACCCGACATTGAGGACGACCACGACCCACAGCGCCCGCCGATACGCGGGGGTGATGTGGCTGAGATCCCGCGGTAAGTCGTCGTCGCTCATCGTTCCCTTCCTTCGGACGCTTGGCGGGCGCGTGCGTCCCAGATGGAGCGGAATTTCTGGGTGCGGGGGTCGCGGTGCGGTGGCTCGCTGGCACGCCGCAGACGGACATCTCCCCCCTGCGCCGCCAAAAACTCCGTGACATGTCCGCCAACATCGCGCCAAACAGCTTCCGGCTCCGCGTCGGGTTCGGCCGCCAGCCGGATCGTCAACTCATCGTCTTGGGACTGGTAGGCCTGAAATTGGAGCACGCCGGGGGTTTCCTCGATCGCGGTCCCCAGCGCGAGGGGCAGCACGCGAGCCTCGCGGCCGCCCGCGCCGGGGAAGCGAAGCGCGTCGTCGCGCCGGCCCTCGACGCGAATGGCCGGCAAGGGGGTTCCGCAGGGGCACGGGTCGGGACGGGTCGTGAGGCTGTCGCCCAGGTCGTAGCGGATGATGGGCTGCACGCGGTTCGCCAGGTTCGTGACCAGGACCGTGTGGCTCGGCCGGCCGGGCGGGGTCGGCGAGAAATCGCGCTCGACCGGCTCGAGGATGACCCAGTCGCTGTTGACGTGCAGCCATCCGTGCGCGCACCTGAAGGTGGCAACCCCAATTCCGGTCGATCCGTAAACTTCGCCGACCCTGGCCGAAAAAACCTCGGCGATCTTTTCGTGCTCGCCTGGGGGCAGCCTCTCCGCGGTGGGGACCACCAAGACCGGGTCGATGCGCAAGCGGCCGGCTTCCTGCTCCGCGGCGAGCGCGGCGATCGCTGTGGCGTAGCCGAAAAGGAGGGCGGGGCGGAAATCGTTGAGCTGAGCGACCAGGTCCGGCAGCGGCGTGAACACCGAGAAGACCCGCACCCCCAGGAACGGCTCCCCGATCAGGTCGGGGTCGGCGATGAACGCCCGAACTTTCTGGAGCGTCACTTCCCGGTCCGTGACCGCGGCGTCGAAGTTGGCCATCAACGCTTGCTTGCTTGTCACCGGCAGGAGCGTGGGATCTTCGACCCGGTCGGGCCGGCTCCGGTAGAGTTCGCGATAGTAGGGCGAGCGATTGCGGGCAAAGGTCACCAGTTCCGCCAAACGGGTGCGCCGCCGGTCGCCGATCGCGGCCGGACCCTGCTTCTTTGCGTTCCGGATGTCGAGGAGGAGCCCGACGAAACTCTCGCGTGTGTGGGTTTGCGCTTCACGGCGTTTCCCGGCGCGGCGTGGTTGCCGCCACGCGTACATGCCGAGGCGCAGGGCGACGATCGCGTTGGCGACGGCCGACGCGGTGTGCCACCAAGGGGGACCCTCCCGCCCCAGCACCTGCAACCGAGTTCCGGCAAGCGCGCAATAGGCGTGGGTCAGCGCGTCGAACACTTCGATCCCGCACACGAGCTTGGCGACCGCTTTGGGGCGATCACCGACCACCATGGCGGTGATTGGTCTCCCCGTCATGCCTCGACCCGGACGTTGCTGATGACGAATCGGCTGCGCGGCAGCGCCGGCAGTCGCTTCCGGTCGATGCGCAGATCCTGCGCGGGCACGGTGTAGGCGATGTTGCTAGTCAAGAACCGCGCTGCCGCCTTCATCAGCGCGATGCTGATCCACTCGCCCGAACACCGGTGGTCCCGCTCGAAGTCGCCGCCCCCTTGGGGAACGAAGTTGAAGGGGCTCCCGTCCCAGTCGCGGAACCGCGCCGGCCGGAACTCCGCCGGCGCGTCCCACGTGCGCGCGTCGTGGTTGGTGCCGTACAGGTCGAGCATGGTGCGCCGCCCGCGGGGGAACGGGTACCCGTTCCACTCGAAGTCGTGGCGCACCCGCGCCATGACCGCGGGGAAGAAGGGGTAATACCGCCGCACCTCCTGCACGAACCATACGGCGTACTCGTCCTCGCCGGCCTGGAGTTGCTCCCGGCACGCGGGAAACGCGTGCAGCGCGTGGGCCACGAACACGATGTAGACCGCCACGGCCACCGTCGGCCGCAACACGTTCAGCAATTCCACGGCGCCCGTGCGCGAGGGGAGCAGCTCGCCATGCAGATTCCGGCGCCAAGCGATTGCATGCGCCGCGCTCTGTTCCGGCGCGTTGAGCGTCCCGGCGCGGATCGCCTCGATGATGCCCTCGGCCCAGCGGTCGGCTCGTTTGCGCTCCAGGCGCGCCCACCAGTGCTTCGGGCCGACCGCTCCCGCGCCGGCGAACAGCGCGGTCAACTGCCGCGTGCGCGGCGCGACCTCCCGCTCCGCGAGCGGGACCCCGGACCAGGCGCACACCGCCCGGGTCAGGATCTCGCGCATCTCGTCGTATAGCACCACGCGGTCCATCGCTGTCCAGTGGCGCGCATAGGCGCCCCACCATTCGCCGGTCAGTTCTGCCAACTGGTCGATGCGCTCGGGAGTCATCAGCGACAGAAACAGCTGTTTGCGGCGCCGGTGCGCCTCGCCGTCGAGCCCTTGCACGCCGCCCTGACCGAACAGCGTTTTTTGCATGCGGGCGGGCGCGGCGCCACGGCGCATGAACCGCTCCTCGTCGTAGAAGAGCTCGGCCGCCGCCGGCCCGGTCATGCAGATGGTCGGGCGCAGCAGGAGCCGGGTCTCGAACAGATCGGCCCCGTAGCGCCGGCTCCGTTTCGCGATGAACCCGTAGGGATCGCGGAGCAGGGCCAGCGTGCCGTCGAAGCTTCTGTCGCGTGGAATGGGGGGCACGGCCCCTCCTCTCTACGGAACGATGCCAGCGGCGCTTGGCGCCACCACTCGCGGCGCCGCGCTATCTCCTCGGACGTGACGAATTGCGCCATTCGCCACGCGGTCTGCAGCGATTCGCAATGCGGATCGGGCAGGATCTGGGTGATCGACCGCGCCGCTCACCAGCCTGGCGAGCCAAGTGCGGCAGGGGAGCACTCGCCGCCGAGCGGCAACGCGGCGCCATGCCATGGCGGCGAGCCCGAGTTCCATCGGCCGGAACGGCCGTCGCAGGTGCATTATTGCCCCCGGCGCACCCTGGCAGTCGCCCCTGATGGAGGGTGGCGACCGCCAGGACCGATAGACCGAGCGTGATGGCGGCGTCGGCGAGGTTGAACGTCGGCCACCGCGCGGTTCCGAGACCCAGGTCGAGGAAGTCGGTCACCCGGCCATCCGGCCAGCGATCGAGGAAGTTGGCAAGGCCGCCGCCGAGAAGCAGCGCGAGCGGCAAAGTGGCGATCGGGGGCGAGGGGGAGGCAAGAAGCCGGACGAACCAAGCGCCCAGGCCGGCGATGATGAGGCCCGTGAGCACCGCCCAGGCTTGCCCGCTCGTGGCAAAGAGCCCGAAGGCGATACCGGTATTGTAGCCGAGGCGCCACTGCAGCAGCGCGTCGAGGACGGGCACGGGCGCACCCGGTGTCAAGGAGCGCTCAGCCCACCCTTTGGCCACTGCGTCGAGGATGAGCACGAAAAACACGCCCGTGAGCGGAAGGAGGCGCTGACTCACCCCACTACTCCCTCACGACCGATGTCCTCCACGGCTCCGTCGCGAGCCGGCGCCTCGTCTCGAGACCAGCGCCCCAGCGCGACCGCGGCCGGCGCCAGGCCGAGGAGGGCGGCCAGCAGGATCGGTCCCGTCAGCCCGACGCTCGCGGCCAGCGCCATGCCGAAGCCGACGTTCGCCGCATAGACCACGAACGGGAACCAGGCCAGTCGTGGCGGCAGGACAACGTCTGCGCGCCACAACACCCGGCTCGGCGCCATGAAGGCCAGCCCCGTCGCCGCCCAACCGGCGAAGTTCTTGAGCGGGGTTCCGTGGTACGCGCCGGATTCGCGCCATTCCCAGAATCGGACGGGCATCGCCTCGTGGGCCATCGCCGGGTCGAGCACCAGATCCCAGACGGTCAGCAGCCACGCGCCGGCGGCCACCGTCCACACGGCGACAGGCTTCAGCCCGAACCGTGAGGTGGCCAAGCCGCCGAGCAGGTACGCGGCGAAGCCGAGGTAGAACCAGGAGAGGGGAATGCCAAACGGCACACGGCCGAGGATCTTGTACCCCAGGAAGTCCGTGTAGGCGTAGTCGCCGAACGGCCACCCGGTCGCGGTTCCGATCAACTCGGCGGCCAGCGAGACGGCGACGGCAAGCACGAAGAAGAGGGCGGTGCGCCGCCGGCCCACCGTCGCGAACCCGAAGCTGAGCATGGCCGCCGCGCCGAGCACGATGTGCAGCGAACCCGCGTAGCGCATCCCGAAATCGAAGACCCGAGCAGCCGCCGGGTCGCCGGCCCACAGCTCGGGGCGGGGCAGGGCGACGAGCAGGCCGGCCAGGCCGAAGGCGAGTGCGCCGAGGTGGGCGATCAGCAGCAGGCGAGCGAGGCGCATGGGAGGGTGAGCGGCGCTGGATCCCGCTGCCAAGGGCTGGGCCGCAGGAAGCACGGCGAGGGTCCCGCCATTCAAGCCATTCCACCTCCACCGGTAGCGGCGTTACGTGCGGGATGTCTTGCCTCTGCGGAGAAAGGCGCTCGACGGCGCCGCATGATCCCCGATCCTCCTGAGGAACGCTCGACACATGCCTCTCGGCCGATACCCATTGTAAAGGTCATACGCTCACATGGCCAGACGGTGATATAATCCATGCATGGACACGATGCGGAACGTAGCCGTGGACAGCAGAATTGGGCATGACCTCACGGCCAAGCTCTTCAGGGGGTTTGCCGACCCCTCGCGGCTGGCCATTCTGGAGGCGCTCCGGGCAGGCGAGCGCTGCGTTTCCGACCTGGTCCTGGCCACGGGCCTGACCCAATCCAACGTTTCCGGCCACCTCGCCTGCCTGCGCGATTGCGGCCTCGTGCTTTCTCGCCAGGAAGGCCGCTTCGTGCATTACCGCCTCGCCGACCCCCAGGTGGCGGAGATGCTGGGGGCCGCCCGCGCGATCGTCGCCCTCTTCGCGGCCCGCATCGCCGCCTGCGCCAACTACGGGCCCGACGGGCGGACCCCGAGCGCCGATGCCGAGTGAGCGATTCGGCGCGAAACGCGCTGACTGGATCGGTGACCCCGGACACGAAGGAGGTGCATCATGCAGGCATCCATGCTAGGCAAGGCCGGCGCCCTCCTCGGAGACGCCGGCCGCGCCCTGGCGAAGCACCGTCCAGCCGCCGAGTCGCTGGGTCATCAAGGCGCATGGCCGACAGGCGCTGATCTCGGCGCGAACGCGACCAATCCCGCGGGGCGCCGCCCGTTGCCGCGGGGTTCGAGTCAGAACCGGGCGAGGAGGCCGGCCGGTCGCCCGTTTGCCCCGTTCGTCTGCCGGGACGCGTACTGCTGCATCCGCTTCGATCTGGCGGCCAACGGCAAGTAGAGCGGCGGCGCCAACCGCGCGCCGTCGCGACAAACCCACCGCGTACGCGCCGACAGTCCGGCGCCGAATGTCGGCTCTGTCGGCCTGCCTTCTTGCCACCACGCGGCATTTCATATATCCTCCCGCCACGTTCGACAGGAGGTCCCAGGGTGGGGCCGGGCGGGGTGTGCGCTAGCGCGTGCCTGCCCAGACCTAGACAGGCGCCGCCAGCGGCGCCACCGTACGCGTGACGGCCGGCGACGTCGCCGGTAAAGAGCACGGAGGATTCGCGAATGGATTCCCGCTTCGAGTCTCTGGTCAAGCAGCTCCAGGACGGTTCGATCGATCGCCGCACCTTTCTGGTGCGCGCGGTGGCGCTCGGCGTATCGGTCAGCGCCATCGGCGGCGCGCTGATGCGCGTGGAGGGCGCCGCGGCGCAAGAGGGGACGCCGGCCGCCGGCGGCGAGCTCAGCCCCGCGACCCTCGGCATGCCGGGGATCGAGCACATCACGACGACCGACAAGGGAACCATCAACATCTACTCCTCGTGGCCATTGACCGGCGCGTCGGAGCAGATTGGCGGCGACTCGGTGGCATCGGTCGAGCTCGCCCTCGAGATTTACGGCAACGCCGCGGGCGGCTACGCCATCAACTACCAGGCGCTCGACGACGGCATCGCCGCCAACCAGGGCTCTTGGGACGCCGCCAAGGAAGCCGAAAACGCGACGATGGTCGTCAACGACCCGGACGCCATGGTCTACATCGCTACCTACAACTCCGGCGCGGCGGCGGTGTCCATCCCGATCATGAACCAGGCCGACCCGGGTCCGATGGCCATGATCTCGCCCGCCAACACCGCGGTCGGATTGACCAAGGAGTACGAGTTCAACGAGCCGGGCCAACCGGAGGAGTTTTATCCGACCGGCATCCGCAACTACATGCGCGTCGTCCCGGCGGACGACATCCAGGGGTCCGCTTCGGCGAACTGGGCGCTGAACACGCTGGGCGCACAGCGCGCGTACGTGCTGCACGACAACCAACTCTACGGCAAGGGCGTGGCAGAGGTCTTCCGCCGCACGTTCGAAGAGCTGGGCGGGGAAATCCTTGGGTTCGACGCCTTCGATCCCGAGGCGCCGTCGTACGAGGCGGTGATGACCGGCATCGCCGCCATGGATCCGGACATCGTTTATCTCGGGGCCATCGTCAACCTCAACGCCAGCAAGCTGCTCGTCGACATGCGCTCCGTGATGCCGGCCGACCAGGTTGCCTTCATGGGGCCCGATGGCCTCATCAACCAGGCGTTCGTCGATGGCGCGGGCGATGCCGCCGAAGGCGCCTACATCACCTTTGCCGGTCTGCCGCCGGGAGAGCTGACTGGCCCCGGGGCCACCTGGCGCGAGACAATGGTGGAGCGCGTTGGCCACGAACCTGATGCCTACGCCATCTACGCCTTCGAGTGCGCCGTCGTCGCGCTGCAAGGCATCGACCAGGCGCAGGACAAGGATCGCAAGGCCATTCTCGACGCCATGTTCGCCACGGAGGGCTTCAACGGCCTGCTGGGCACGTGGAGCTTCACCGAGACCGGCGACACCGACTCGCAGACCATCAGCCTCAACGTCGTCCAGGACGGCCAGTTCACCTGGCAGGAGAACATCGGCGCGAGCGTGTAGTTGCGCCGTTGATCTCGAGCGGGCCGGGGCTTCCCGGCCCGCTCGCCGCATGCTCGCGGCGGCGTCCTCCGCGCCGCCCGCTGCTGGCGGCCCTTTTCGCTTGACATCGCCGGGGACGATCTCCGCATCGTGGCGGAGCCGGGGTAAGACATGAACGTTACTGTCACCCTCTTCCTCCAATACTTGATCATCGGACTGGCCACCGGGTCGCTCATCGCGCTCATTGCGCTGGGGTATACGCTCGTCTACGGCATCATCGAACTGATCAATTTCGCCCACGGCGAGGTCTTCATGATGGGCGCGTTCTTCGCGGCCACGCTGATTGCCCTGACCGGGATCACCAACGAGTCGGGCGGCGTGGCCATCGTGGGCATCCTGCTTGTGGCCCTGGTCGGCTCCATGATCTTCAGCGCCGCGCTCAACTTCGGCATCGACCGCGTCGGCTATCAACGCCTGCGCAACGCGCCGCGGTTGGCGGCGCTGATCGCCGCCATCGGGTTCAGCTTCATTCTGCAGAACATCGGCATCTACTGGAGGGGGTCCAACCCATTCCGCCCGCCGGAGATCATCCCCGCCGAGTACCGGAGCATGAACATCCTGACCGAGTGGCTC
Organism: uncultured Chloroflexota bacterium; assembly: GCA_937870845.1. GTDB lineage: Bacteria > Chloroflexota > Chloroflexia > Thermomicrobiales > UBA6265 > JACCXM01. Next base: position 6,005 of record CALMZR010000288.1, on the reverse strand, counting down.
GGTCTGGACACGGCGGTGCGCTTCCGGTTGCTCGACCTGTTCGTGATCGGCGTCACCATCCCCCTCCTGGTCGGGCTGACCTGGTTCGTCTACAAAACGCGCGTCGGCACGGCGATGCGGGCCACCGCGCAGGACCGCGAGGCGGCCAGTTTGATGGGGATCAACATCAACTGGACGATCGGGGTGGCCTTCCTGCTCGGGGGCGCGCTGGCCGGCGCGGCCGGGATGGTGGCGCTCTACTACAACGACAATGCCCGCTTCCAGATGGGGTTCCGCTACGGGCTGTTCGCGTTCACGGCGGCGGTGCTGGGCGGCATCGGCAATCTGACGGGGGCGGTCGTCGGAGGACTGCTGATCGGGCTGGCCTGGTCGTTCAGCGACGGCTTCGTCAAGCTCTTCATCCCGGCCTGGGGTCCCCAGTGGACCACGTCGCTGGTCTTCGGGTTGCTGATCCTGGTCCTCGTCTTCCGGCCTAGCGGGCTCCTGGGCGAAGAGACGCCGGACAAGGTCTAGGAGGACGCCGATGTCCCAACTAGCCATCGCCGCCGCGCCCGAGGATCTTCATGAGCGCCAAGAATCGCGTCGCCGCCGGCTCTGGCTCTCGCTGGCGCTGATCGTCGCCGTCATCTACCCGTTCATCGACCAGGCGCTCAACTTCAACCGCCTTGGCGCGTGGATCGCGATTCTGGTTTTCGTCATCCTGGCCATGGGGTTGAACATCGTCGTCGGCTACGCCGGGTTGCTCGACCTGGGGTACGCGGCGTTCTTCATCATCGGCGCCTACGCCAACGCGTTCATGACGTCGCCGAACAGCGTCTTCGTCATGAACGGGTGGGTGCCTCCGTTCTTGCAGAACTTCTGGACCGCCATGGCCGTCTCGTGGATCATCGCCGCCGTGTTCGGGGTGCTGCTGGGGGCGCCGACGTTGCGGCTGCGTGGCGACTACCTGGCGATCGTCACGCTCGGGTTCGGCGAGATCGTCCCCAACTTCTTCGTCAACGCCGAGAACGTCACCGGCGGCCCCGGCGGTCTGAGCCAGATCGCGGTGCCCCCGGCGTTCTCGCTCCCGGGCGGGCGAGACATCGGATTCACCACGACCGATCAGGAGCACTGGTACTGGCTGATCCTGGCCGTCATGGTGTTCACGGTCTTCCTCATCAACCGGCTCTACGACTCCCGCCTCGGCCGCGCCTGGCAGGCGATCCGCGAGGATGAGATCGCGGCGTCGAGCATGGGCGTGAACTTGGTGCGGACCAAGCTCTGGGCGTTTGCGCTGGGCGCGTCCTTTTCGGGGTTCGCCGGGGCCGTCTACGCCGGTTACCTCACGGTGGTCTACCCCGACCAGTTCGAATTCTCCGTCTCGGTCCTCCTCCTGTGCATGGTGATTCTGGGCGGCCTGGGAAACATCTACGGAGTGATCGTCGGCAGCCTGATCATTCAGTTCTTCGACCGTATCCTCGCCGAAGAACTGAACAAGGTGCTGCACTGGATCGGCGGCCAGACCGGCATCGAGGTCCTCCAGACGCACAACGTGGCCCAGGACCGGTTTCTCATCTTCGGCCTCGCGTTGGTGCTGCTGATGCTGCTGCGCCCGGGCGGCCTCTTCCCGAGCAAGCAGCGCGCCGCGGAGATGCAGCCGGAGAGCGCAGACATCAGCGTGGCCGAGAATCAACAGCTCTACGATGTGCGGGCCGAGAACGAGCCGGCGCTGGGAGAGCGGGCGTGAGCACGGCAACGGTCTTGGATCAGCAGACCGCGCCGGCAGCGCGCGGGGGCAATGTCCTGGAGGCGCGCGGCGTCAGCAAGCACTTCGGCGGGCTAGTGGCGGTCGACAAGGTCGACATGACCGTTCCCCGCGGCTCCATCGCCGGCCTCATTGGCCCGAATGGCGCGGGCAAGACGACCTTCTTCAACATGGTGGCGGGCATCTACGATCCGACTGAAGGCGAGATTGTCTTCGAGGGGGAGCGCATCGCCGGCGCGGGGCGCACCTTGCGGCCGGATCAGGTGACCAAGCGCGGCATCTCGCGCACCTTCCAGAACATCCGGCTGTTCGCCAACATGACGGCGCTGGAGAACGTCCTGATCGGGATGCACACCCGCTTGACGTCGTCGCCGCTGGGCGCGGCGCTGCGACTGTCGTCGATGAAGCGAGAAGAGGCGGAAGCGCGGCAGAAAGCGCTGGACCTCCTCGCCTACGTCGGGTTGCGCGGTCAGGGGCCGGTCACGGCCAAGAACCTGGCCTACGGCGACCAGCGGCGGCTGGAGATCGCGCGCGCGCTGGCCAGCCAGCCGAAGCTGCTCCTGCTCGACGAGCCGACGGCGGGGATGAACCCGCAGGAGACGGCGCAACTGACGCGATTCATCGACCAACTGCGCCGCGACATGGACCTCACGATCCTGCTGATCGAGCACGACATGAAAGTGGTGATGGGCATTTCGGATCAGGTGTCAGTCCTCGACCACGGGGAGAAGATCTCCGAGGGCTCCCCGGCGCAGGTGCAGCGCGACCCGCGCGTGATCGAGGCCTACCTGGGCACGGGGGCGGGAGCGCTGGCGGGAGCCGAAGCAGCCGCCGGAGAGGAACCATCCATCGTTGTCCCTCCCGCGACCGGCGGCGAACCGCCGGCCACGAAGCGAGCGCCCTAAGCCATGCCCACGATGCTCGAGGTGCAGGACGTCAGCGCCTACTACGGCAACATCCAGGCGCTGAAGAACGTCACGCTCCACGTCGACCAGGGGGAGATCGTGACCCTGATCGGCTCCAACGGGGCCGGCAAGTCGACGACGCTGAAGACGATCTCGGGGCTGCTCAGGCCGCGCACGGGCTCGATCAAGCTCAAGGGCGAGGTGATCAGCGACAAGCCGGCGCACGTCGTCGCGGGCTTGGGGATCGCCCAATCGCCGGAGGGGCGGCGCATCTTCAATCGCATGACGGTGATGGAGAATCTGGAGCTGGGGGCCTACAGCCACGGCAAACCGGACCCGGTCGACCTGGAGCGCGTCCTGACGCTCTTCCCGCGGCTCAGGGAGCGGATCGGGCAAAAGGCGGGGACGATGTCGGGCGGCGAGCAGCAGATGCTGGCCATCGGGCGCGCCCTGATGGCCAAACCGACGGTGCTGCTGCTCGACGAGCCGTCGCTGGGCCTGTCGCCGATCCTGATCGACGCCATCTTCAACATCATCAAAGAGATCAACGCGCAGGGGACGACGGTGCTGCTGGTGGAGCAGAACGCGCTCAAGGCGCTGGACGTGGCCAACCGCGGATACGTGATCCAGACCGGCAACATCGTGCTGACGGGAACGGCCAAGGAGTTGCTGGGCAACGATATGGTGCGCAAGGCGTATCTGGGCGAGGAGTGAGCGCTTCGCCTGACCCTAAAGGGATCAGGCTGGTTGAACGGAAGGACCCTGCAGGGCCCTGGAGCTTGAGCCCACCGAACGAGGGGTGTGCTTTTTGGCGCGTCGTGCCGAAGGGGGCTCATTCCGACTCCCGGGGTGGCCGCTCAGCGCCCACCATGGAGCCGAGATTCCTCGCTTCGCGCGGAATGACATGAATTATGCACGCAACTGAAGGGAGCCTCTTGGAACGTCGCCTCATCCTTCTTACCGGCGCAGCGGGCCGAATCGGCAGTGCGTTTCGGCAGGCGCATGGGGCGCGGTATCTGTTTCGTCTCGCCGATCTGAAGACCGATGGGTTGGACGACACGCCGGGCGACGGGCACGAGGTCATCCGATTGGATGTCGCGGATGCGGCGGCGTGCGCGGAAGCGTGCGTTGGGATCGATACGGTGGTGCATCTGGCGGCCGATCCTTCGCCGGAGGCGGAGTGGGAGGGGTCGCTGCTGGCGAACAATATCCGGGGCGTGGTCAACGTCTTTCGCGCCGCCAGCGAGGCCGGTTGCCGGCGGGTGGTCTTCGCCAGCAGTGTGCACGCCGTCGGCGGGTTGCAGGACGAGGCGCCGATTCCGGATAACGCGGCGCCGCGGCCCACGAACTTGTATGGGGCCAGCAAGGCGTTTGGGGAGGCGGTCGCCGCGACGTATGCGGCGCAGGGGCTGTCCGGCATCGCCATCCGCATCGGAGCCTACGACGCCCCGTGGTTCCGCGAGCAGGGAGACGCGGTCGCGGCGATGGCGTATGTGAGCCCGCGCGACCTGAACGATCTGCTGGTGCGCTGCATCGAGACCGAAGACATTCCGTACGCGGTAGTGGCGGGGATCTCGGACAACGCGCGCAAGCGGTTTACGCTGGAGCACACCCGCGGGTTGCTGGGGTACGCACCGCGGGATGATGGGTTTGCCGTGCTCGGACTCGATCCCTAACGCCCGCAGGGCCACAAGCAGGTTGCCGGATGCCGATTGTCGGCCCGCGGCCGACGGGCGCAGCAAGAAGCGTCCCTACAGACGGGCGCGCCCCAACATGCCAGGAACCTCTCCCTGGCGCCCTATCCCCCCATCACCCCATCACCCTCGTCGTCGCACGGCACGTTGACGTAGCCGCTCTTGAAGGGAACGACCTTCCCTTCGTCAGGCAGGAAGCGGTGGCGCCAGATGCAGCCGTTGTCGATGCCGAGCAGGTGGAGCGAGACGGAGGTGACGTCCGAGGTGGTGCGGACGCGGTGGATGTCGGTTTCGGGCAGCAGCTCGTAGAAGTCGCCGGGGTGCAATGCCCGGCTCTCCATGATCTCCAGTGACGCCTCGTCTTCGTGCGAGCCGTCGTCGGTGCGGGTGAAGACGTCCTCGTCCTGCGTGCCGCGATAGAGGCCGACCAGGCCCCAGGCGAGGTGGTCGTGGACGGGGGTCTGGGCGCCGGGAGGCACGACCAGGGCGGAGAGGGCCAGCTCGCCGTCGCTCGCGCGGTAGAGGAGCCACGTGCCAATGCCGGAGCCCATGCCGCTCCCCTCGGCGGGTTCCTGATACTGCTCCGGGAGCCAGCTCTTGTCGGCGAGGAGATCGGCGAAGTGGGGGCGGATGGCCTCCAGGATGTCGCGCGGGTCGTGGCGCTCGCCCTGAATGCGGCGGACCTCGGTGATGAACGCCCGTAGGCGAGCGTTGTCGACGACATATTCGTCTTGAGCCAGCTCGACGGCAGTGGTCATGGCAACCTCCCTGTTGGTGTTGTCGTCAGTTCTAGCACGATTGAGGGTCGCGCCGCGCCGCCTTCCCTGCTGGCATGCATTATGCGGGTTCATTCGACAGACGATGAGGCGCCATGTTCGTTCCAGCGCGATGCGCACGATGCGTCATGCCAAACGTCGGCGTGGATTCTCGGTTCCTTGCAGCGGCTCTCGCCCGGACGCCGCGATGCTTCCTGCACGTTCATTGGAATGACACGGGTTCCACGGCCCCTTGTAGTCCCAGCCCCGCCGGCCGTCCCAGGGGCGCCGCGGCGACTCCCAATTCTTGACGCGTGTTGACACGAACGGCGGATGGCGCGATAACGGCGGTCTAGACCGCCGGGTTCTACGCATAAACGGCGGAAGCAAGGAGGCGCGATGCGCATCGCCGCGTTCGGTGACGGCAAGATCGGGGTCGTGGCAGGTGACGAGACGGTCGTCGATGTCACCGATCTGGTCCAGGAGTTCGACCCGCTGGGGCCCGAGGACCTGCTGCCGGATCTCATCACCCACTTCGACCAGCTCCGGCCGGAACTGGAGCGCCGCGTGGCCGTGGGCGGGGGCGTGCCGCTGGCCGAGGCGCGGCTGCAATCGCCGCTGACCCGGCCGTCGAAGATCATTTGCTTGATGGGAAATTATCGGGAAGGGACCGACCGGCCGCTGCAAATTCTCGATCTCTTCTTCAAGTCACCGGAGGCGATCACCGGGCCCGGCGGGACGGTGGTGCTGCCGCCGCACCAAGCCAACATCTTCCACCACGAGGGGGAGATCGCCGTGGTGATCGGGCGGGAAGCGAAGGATCTGTCGCCGGAAGAGGCCGTGGACGCGGTCTTCGGCTACGTCGCGTTCAACGACATCTCGGCCAGGGGGCTGGGGCGGGAGGGGA
>CALMZR010000287.1 GCA_937870845.1 uncultured Chloroflexota bacterium | reverse complement strand
CGGTCGACGAGGATGGCGCAGGGGAGCTCAAGGCCTGGATCGAGTTGGCCGGCGGAGGTGATGCTGACGATGAGCCGGCAGCCGGAGGCGAAGAGCTCTTCGGCGACGAGGACGGCGAAGGGGGCGCCGACGGCGCAGCCGACGACGCCTATCGACTCGTCGCAGGCGGTGGTTTCCCAGAGGTCGGTGTGGTAGCAGGCCCAGACGGAGGAGCGGCTGCCTTGACCGGTTGCCTCGAGATGGCGAACGACGTCCCCGTCGGGGTCGAGGAGGCGGGTCGGCGGCACGGAGCCTTCGGGTAGGCGGCGCTGGCGCCGCGCCTCGCGCAGCAGGCTCTCGGGAATGAAGACGGATGGCTCGCGGTGGTCGGCGCGGCTGAGCAACGGCGCGACCGAGGACGCGGCACGTTGACGCACATCGCCTCCTGAGGCTCTCAGGTCGCCGCGCCGCACCATGCGACCGCAGTGAGGGCCATGGTAGCGCAGGCGGCGTGCAACTGGCCGATGTCGACGAACTCGTCGGGGCCGTGGGCCTGAGCGATGCGGCCGGGGCCGAAGATCGTGCCGGGGATGCCCAGCTCGGCATACCAGGCGAGCTCCGACGCGGCGGTGAAGCCCTGGATTATGGGTTCATGGCCCAGAGTGTCAAGGCACGAGGACAGCGTCTGGACGAAGGGGTGCTCTGCGGGAGTCTCGGCGGGTGGGAAGTAGATGTTGCGCAGCTTCCAGGTGAAGCACGGCGGGTGCTCGCTCAGCCAGGGGTCGAGTTGGCAAACGGTGTGGGCGAAAGACTCGATCTCGTCGCGGATGGCGGCGAAGGACTCGCCAGGGAGGAACCACAGGTTGTATTCGACGGCGCCATAGTTGGGGGCGGCGCCCGGGTTGGAGACGACGTTGAGGCTCCCAAGAGGTGTGAGCACGGTGGACAATGAACGCTCAAGGCAACAGCAGGCGTCGCTGCCTGGGACGCCGAGATTCCTCGCTTCGCTCGGAATGACACCATTCCGACGCTGGCTCAGGGTCGGCACGTAGCAGGTGGTCCGGTAAGGCTTGGCGTGTCGGGAGCGTGAATCATATGCGCGAAGGCTGAAAACGCTGAAAAGGGGGCTGTGGTGCGCTGAGCATGCAGACGCCCCGGGCGGGGCCGGGGCGTCGCGGGATGGGTGGTCCGGTGTGCGGACCGGATCGGCGATCGGGAGGGAAGGGGAACCGATCGACGATGACATTATGATCGGTCCTCGTGCCAGGTGGGCACAGACCCATTAGGTCCCATGGCTGGGACCATTCGTACTCTTTCGGCCGACAACGGCGGGGATCGCGCCACGAAAGGAATCACCGATGGGGGTCTATGAGCGATTGGGCGTGCGGCGCATCATCAACGCCGATGCGACGCTGACGCGGCTGGGCGGGTCGGTGATGTCGCGGGAGGTGCTGGAGGCGATGGAAGACGCCGCCGGCAGCTTCGTGGACATGCATGAGCTGCAGCGGGAGGTGGGGAGGCGTCTGGCGGAACTGACGCGGAATGAGGCGGCGTACGTCTCGACCGGGGCGGCGGCGGGGATTGTGCTGGCGACGCTGGCGGCGATGAACCGGGGGGACCTGGAGACGATCGCGCGGGCGATCGAGACGGGGGAGTCGCCGCGAGACGAGGTCATCGTGCAGCGCGTGCATCGGATTCCGTACGACCCGGCGATTCGGCTGGCGGGGGCGCGGATCGTCGACGTGGGGAACCGATTGCAGACGTTCCCGTGGGAGCTGGAGGCGGCGATCACGCCGCGGACGGCGATGGTCTTTTTCGCGGCGGGGGTGCATTTGGCGGCGGGGGCGCTGGGGCTGGAGGAGGTGGTGGAGATCGCGCATCGGCATGGCGTGCCGGTGGTGGTCGATGCGGCGGCGCAGTTGCCGCCGACGGAGAATTTGTGGCGGTTTACGCGGGGGCTTGGGGCTGACGTGGCGATCTTTTCGGGGGGGAAGGATTTTCATGGGCCGCAGGCGAGCGGGTTAATGGTGGGGACGGAGGCGATGATCGCGGCGGTGGCGGTCAATGGGTCGCCGTATCAACGGTTAGCGCGGCCAATGAAGGTGGGTAAGGAGGAGATGATCGGGCTGCTGACGGCGGTGGAGCGGTACGTCGAGGTCGATTGGACGGAGCGGGCGCGGCGGTATGAGGAGACCGTTGAACGGTGGATTGCGTACTTCGGCGACGTTTCGGGGTTGACGGCGAGCCGGGTGTTTCCAAATGAGGCGGGGCAGCCGACGCCGCGGTGCCGGGTGGCGTTTGGGCCGGAGGTGGGGCTCACCGGGGCGGAGGCGGCACGGCTGTTGTGGGAAGGGGAGCCGGGGATCGCGGTGCCGGCGGATGGGGCGGATGCGATTTCGTTCACGCCGGAGTTGTTGGGGGAGGCTGAGGAAGAGGTGGTGTTGGAGCGAATTGGGGCGTTGGCGGGAGTGAGGGCGGGGGTGTAGCGGGGTCCCGCCCTCACCCCACAACCGCCTCCCAGAAGGCCCCGGCTCCCGTCGGGCACGGGAGAGGGGAGCTTTTCATTGCTTGCCCTCTTACAGCGCGATGCGGACGGTGTGTCATTCCGAGTGCAGCGAGGACTCCGAAGAATCATCTTGGCTCACCGGCAACAGCGTTTCGGCAGCGCCGAGATTCCTCCTTGGTGTGCAGACCGGAGAGAGAGGTAACACGTGTGCGGAGACATAGGTGACCCCTCCGATGGCCGACGCCGGTCGATGG
>CALMZR010000286.1 GCA_937870845.1 uncultured Chloroflexota bacterium | reverse complement strand
GGCCAGTCCCAGGACGGCGACTCCGGGCGCAAACCGCGTGTGCAACACCCCCCGCACCCGCCGTTCGCCGAAGGCGACGTACTGCATCAGAAAGGCCAGCCCGGCGATGACGCCCGCGGCGAACCCGTCGCCCGCCTCGGCATAGCCTTTGACGAGCGTGGCGAACGCCACCATCAGCGTCGGCGCGAACAGCAAGCGGCAGACCAGCTCGGTCACTTCTTGACCCGCCGCTGGTACGGCCGCTGCATCAGCGTCAGCAAGCCGATCATGGCCACGCCGATCACCGTAATCTCGCCCAACGTGTCCAGCCCTCGGAAGTCCGACAGGATCGCCGTCACCACGTCGCGGGCGTGGGCGTCCGGCGCCAGGGCGATTTGGTCCTGCGACGCGCTCTCGATCGCCGCCGGTTTCGACAGCACCCCCCAGACAACCACCAGCGCCGCCGCCCCGGCCGCCAAGCCAATAGCCCGGTCGCGGCCGCGATGCGAAACGGATGCATCGGTCTCGAATCCCTCGACGCGCGGCCGGTGGCGCATCGCGGAGAGGAAGCCGAGGAAGAGCAGCGTAACCATCGTCTCCATCAGCACGGCGACGAACGCTACGTCCGGGGCGCCTAGGAACGCGTACACCGTTGCCAACAGGAAACCGACCGCCGACAGGAGCAAAGCCGCCGGCAAGTGGTCGCTCGCCTGCGTCGCCGTCAACGCCGCGCCCGCGGCCACGACGAGAACCAGGACCAGCACGTAGTCCTCTGGTGCGATCGGCCTGGCCAGGAACGCGTTCTCGTTGGAGGTAAAGAGCAGGCCCATGAGCACGAACACGCCGACGGGGACCAGCACCCATGCCACGCGCCCGCGCAAATCATGAACCTCGTACCCATGGACGCGGTCGGAAAATCGAATCAGGAGCTCCAACGAGGCACGATAGAGCCGCTCAGGTCCAACCTGCTCCGTCATCGCAGCGAATGAGCGGGACGCCGCCGTCCAGACGCGCGCCGTTGCGAGCAGGACGCCGCCGAGCGCATACGCGGCCAGCGCCATCAGATTCTCGGGGCGGGTGTCGAGGTGATAGCCAAGCCTCGTCTCGACGGGATTGGCGAGCGAGGCGCTGCCGGCCGCATTGGCAAGCAGATTCGCCGGTTCGACCCAGATGCCGCCGATAACGCAGAACGCGGCCAGCAGCGCGATCGGGCCCATCATCGTCAGCGGTACGCGGCCGCCTGCTAGACGCTTCGGCCCGAGAAACACGCTCCCCCAGAACCGTCCGATGTAAGCGAACGTAAGCCCGGCCGCCACGACGGCAGCTATGGCGAAGGCGGACCCCCGCCCGGCCAGTGCCGCGAAAAAGACCTCGTCCTTGAAGAACCCGATTGTCAGCGGCCACGCCGCCAGGGTCGCCGCGGCGATCCCGCTGGCTACAGCAAGCAGCGGCATCGACGAACCGAGCCCGCCCAACTCCGAGAGCCGCTTGCGCCCGGTCGCCTCGGTCACCGCCCCTGCGGTCAGGAAGAGAGCGCACTTGGCGAGCGCGTGGGCCAGGACATAGAACGCCGCGCCGATCGCCCCGTACGCGCCACCGACGCCGAGCAGCATCACCACGTAGCCGTATTGCCCGATCGTCGAGTACGCCAAGAGCCGCTTCATCTCGTCGCGGCCGAGGGCGAGCAACCCGCCGATCATCGTCGATGCGAAGCCGATGGCGATCAGCGCCTCCGACACTCCGGCGGCACGTTCCACAAGCGGCAGAATCCGGGCGATGAGGAAGACGCCGGCCGCCACCATCGCCGCCGAGTGGAGATACGACGAAACCGGCGTCGGCGCCACCATGGCGTGCGGCAGCCAGAAGTGCACTGGAACTTGCGCGCTCTTGGCCAGCGCGGCGACAACGATCAGCGCCACCGCGACCGTGTAGGCCGCGCTGCGCGGCTCGTGCGCCACGAGAATTGGAAGGGCCGTCGATCCGCCGAGGATCCAGAGGGCGACGATCCCTGCCAGCATCAGGATCGCGCTCCCTCCGGTGATCAGCAGCGCCATCAACGCCGAAGGGCGAGACGCCGGCTCGTCGCGGTCGAACCCGATCAGGAAGTACGACACGATTGCGGTCAAATCCCAGAACACGAAAAGAAGGATGAGATCCTCGGCCAGAACCAGCCCGACCATCGCGCCCATGAACAGCAGGATGAGCGCGTAGAATGTGGTCGCGTCGCGTGGGTCTCGCCCGTAGTGATGCAAATGCCGCGGCAGGTAGGCGCTGGAGTAGACCAGCACCACGGCCCCAATGCCCGTCGCCAGCAAGCCATAGACGGCCGAAAGTCCGTCGAACGTCAGGGCGAGCGAAAGGTTCCAGCTCGGGGCCCAGGCAAAGCTCTGCGAGCCGCCCCCACCCAGCCACGCCGCGACGACGGCCAAGAGCGCGACAATGGCCGACACTACGGACACCACCGCGGCCACGCGCGGCCGCCCCCAGCCCAGGATCAACGTCAAGGGCGCGCCAGCCAACGCCACCAGAAGAACGGCCAAGGGCGACACGGGAGGCAGCAGCGCCGCGATGTTAGGCATGCCGGCTCCCGAGCCAGGACCTCAGGCTATGCGATCCGTTTGGGTTAGCGGTCAACGCGTCGTCCCCCAGCGCAACCCACTTCCAGCGCCGAGGCGACCATGCCCGGGGCAACGTTGCGGCGATTATCCCCGATTTTAGAACTGAGCCGCGACCATGCAGTCTTACCGCCTGCTTGCGTCGCTTCGTCCGGCCGCGACGGCGACGGTCGCAGCTTCCGTCCTGACGCGATCGAGCCAGGCCAACGCGGCCCCGGTCTGCGCCAATCGCATATCCGTGACCATCTCCCCGAAGTGAATCGAGCCGGACTCCGCGTTGACCGCCGTTTCGCCAAGTTCACGCTGCTCGGAGAGCGAGTCGATCAGACGTTCCAGGATCCCGCGCTGCTCGTCGATTAGCCGCAGCGCCAGCGCCGGCTCGAGCGCGAGCGCCAGGTAGAGCTTCACCAGAAATTCGAGGCGAATTTCTCTCGTGTGCGCCACCGGCTCCATGAGCCAGCGCCGCAGCTCGCCGCGCCCATCACGTGAGAGGGCGAAAGGGCGGCGCGCCGGACGGTCGGGGGAAGCGTCCGGCGCGACCGTCACCCATCCTAGCCGCTCCAATTTCTTGAGGTGGTGGTAAACCATGCCGGGTTCGAGCCGGATGACGCTGCCCAGCGGGGCCTCAGGTCCGAAGCTCCGAGCCAGCTCGTAACCATGTCCAGTCCCGCCTTCGCGCATGGCCAGCAAGCCAAGCAGGGCGTGCTCGGCGGGCATCCCGGACTGGGATCCTTCGGCCGCGGCATCCGGTGGCTCGGCGCGCGGCGGGTTCATCGCAGAAAGATCGCCACCGGGATCGCCATGAGTCCGAGAACGCCGACCACGATCCCGAAGGCCACCACTGGGCTGATGGCCGGCCGGTACGAGCCGGTTTCGATCTGCCAATAGGCCACAACGTAGCGGTTCGCGCCATAGACCGCCGCTGCCGTGCCGATCAGCACGAGCAGAACGGCAAAGAGCGTCACGTAGCGAAACCCCGGCACGAGATCGACCGGCAGAAAGCTGGCCGCTGCCAGACCGACGGCCACCAGGCTCAACCCGGTGCGAAGCCAGGCCAGAAAGGTGCGCTCGTTCGCCAAATGGGTCCTGGCCCGGCTGTCGGCATCGGCGGGCCGCGGCGTCGGGACGGTCGATGGATCGGCCGTCCCGGTCATGCCGCCGAGCCAGGGATCGCTTCCGCCGGCGTCGAGGCCTTGTCGCGTGGCAACACGCGGACTCGGGCGACGCGCAGCCCGTCGAGCTCTTCGGTGCGCAGGACGTGGCCGTCCGCCGTTACGACTTCGTCGCCGACCACCGCTGGGCGGCCTAGACGGCTGAACACATACCCGCCGACCGTCTCGACATCGGCGTCGTTCTCCAGGTCGAGGTGGTGAAACTCCTTGGCCTCCAGGAGCGTCGTGAGCCCGTCCAGCGAAAAACTGCCGTCGGCGGTGAGCCGGCCATTGGTGCTGACCGGTTCCAGCTCGTCGGTGATCTCGCCGACCAGGCTCTCCACCAGATCGACCAGGGTGATCAACCCGGCCGTGCCGCCATACTCGTCGATGACGATGGCCATCGGCGTGTGCGCGTCGCGCAGCTGCGGCAGCAGGGCGGAGGCAGGAGCCGTATCCGGGATGGCGACGACCTCGGTCATCACGTCAGCCAGTCGAAACGGCGCGCTCGGCGTGAGTCCGTTGCCGTTGCGTGCGGCCAGCACCTGCGGCAGCAGCCGCTTGACATTGACGACGCCGACGATATGGTCGAGGTCGCCGTCGTATACGGGCAGCCGCGTATGCCCGGTCTCCAATGCCGTTTGCACGACCGCGTCCAGGTCGGCATCGACCGGAACGGCAGCCATCTCGGTGCGCGGCACCATGGCGTGCTGCGCTTCCAGATCGGGAAAGAGCAGCGCCCGGTCGACCAGATCGTGCGCCGAATCTTCCACCAGCCCCGCCTCGCGGCTCGCCTCCACCGCCAGCCGCAGCTCCTCGGCCGACTGCACGAGCTGATGACCGCTGGCCGGCTCGATGCCGATGGCTCTCACGACCGCGTTGCCGATCGTGTTGAGAAAGACGATGGCCGGCCGCAATGCCAGATAGAAGAGGTGAATCGGAGCCGCGGCCCACAGCGCCGTCTGCTCCGGCCGTTGCAGCGCAATGCTCTTCGGGGCCAGCTCGCCGATCACGATGTGCAACGTCGTGATAATCGAAAACGCGAGGACGAACGAGATGGTATGGGTGATGGGGCCCCGAGTGGCCTCCGGGATGAAACCCAGCGAGCCAATAAGCGGTTCGATGAGCGACGCGAGCGCGGGCTCGCCGATCCAACCCAGCCCGATACTGGCGATGGTGATGCCGAGTTGCGTGGCCGCGATGTACGTGTCGAGCTGATGAAGCTCGGCCAGAACCTGATGCGCCCTGCGGTTGCCTTCCGCCGCGAGTTGCTGCACCCGCGTGCGCCGGACGGAGACGAGCGCGAACTCCGTCGCGACGAAAAAGCCGTTTGCCAGCACCAGGAGCATGACGGCCAGCAACGACGCTGAGGTACGAATAGAAGACCCCTCTCCGAACGCCGAACGGCCAGGGCGGGCCCGCGGGGTGCGTCGCGGGTGAGAGCGCCACGCCGTACCCCCAAGAATACCGCATGTTGGGCACAAAATCGCTTCGCAATGAGCCCGCGGAAATGGGTCCACGATGGCCCAACGGGTAAACTCGAAACGGCGCGGCGTCATCGCCGCGGACGGAGAGAAACGACGATCGGACCCGGGTTCGTGACGGAATCGCCGCTGCATCGCCTCCCCCAGGCGCAGCATCAGATCACCCAATCGCTCGCCAACGCCTTTGCCAGCGCCGGCGCCGAGTTGTATCTGGTCGGCGGCGTGGTGCGCGACGCCCTGCTCGGCGTGGAGATTCCGGCCGATCTCGATTTCGCGGCCTCGACCACGCCGGACCAGACGCGGGTGCTTCTGGAAGAGGCCGGCGCGCGCTCTGTCTACCTTGTCGGCGAGCGCTTCGGCACCGTTGCCGCCGTTTTCGGCGAAGACCCGCGGGCAACGACCGTGGAAGTTACGACCTATCGCAAGGAGATCTATCCCGACGCGACCCGCTTCCCCGCCGTCGCCTTCGACGCCACCCTCGCGCACGATCTGGCGCGCCGCGACTTCACGATGAACGCCATCGCCGTCGAAGCCTCGACCGGCGCCCGAGTCGATCCCTGGGGCGGCGAGGCAGACATCGCGCTGGCTCTCGTGCGTGCGGTCGGCGACCCCGACGAGCGATTCGCGGAGGATCCGCTACGGCTCCTGCGCGCGGCCCGGTTCGTCTCCCAGCTCGGCTTCCGGCTCGACTGGGAAACCGAGCAAGCCGTGTCGCGCCAGGCGGCGAGCCTGGCCCGCATCAGTCATGAGCGCATCCTGGCCGAGCTGACCCGGCTCCTCGTGGGACCGTACGTCGATCACGGGCTCGACGTGCTGCGGCGTACGGGGCTCTTGACCGTAGCCCTCCCCGAGCTGCAGCCGCTCGCCGCCGAAGCCGACGCGGACCTGGCGCCGCGGCTTGGCCGGGAAAAAGACCTCTGGGATCATACGGTGCGGGTCGTGCGCCAAGCCCCGGCGCGTGCCGCCGTCCGCTGGGCCGCGCTCTTGCACGATGCCGGCAAGCCGCAGACACGCGGGGTGGGCCCTGAGGGCGAGATCCACTTCTTCGGCCACGAGCGCGTCGGGGCCGATCTCGCCGCGCGCATCTTCACCCGACTCAACGCCGACAAGACCCTGCGCTCGACCGTGCGCGCCCTCGTCGAGCTGCACAGCCGCCCCACGGCCTACGAGGCTTCCTGGACCGACAGCGCCGTGCGCCGGCTGGCCCTCGAAGCCGGCCCGGTCTGGGACGACCTGCTCGACCTCGCCGCCGCCGACGTAACCTCCGGCCGTGAGCGAAAGCGGATCGAAGCGGCGCGCCGCGTGGAGAGCCTACGCGCCCATTTCGCGAGGGTGCAGGAGCAAGCGGCGCTCGCGAGCCTGGAGAGCCCACTCGACGGCAACGAGCTGATGCGCCTCTTCGACCGCCCGCCCGGCCCGTGGATCAAGCGCGTCAAGGAGCATCTGCGGGAATTGGTCATCGACGGCGACCTTGCCCCCGACGATCGCGAACGCGCCGCCGCGATCGCCGCGCAGCTGCTCGAGGAACCAGGGCATGGGGCAATCAGCGACCTGCCCGTCCCGGCGGGCGTCAGTCAGCGTCCTCCTCGCTGACTGGCTCAGGCTCGTTGCCCGCGTCGTCGGCCGCGAACGCCGTCAAAAAGATCGAGATTCCCGTCGCATCGGGATTCTCGAGCGACGGGGCGAGCACGGCGATGCCGACAGGGCCGCCCCTGAAGCCGGCCTCCAAGGCGATGACCAGCGCCCCGGTATCGGTTAAAGCTCCTCCAACCGTCCCGCACGCGAGCGGGAGTCCGTCTGCGTCCGCGGCATCGAGGACGGCGACGGCATGCGGGGTTTCCGTGAGCGCCGTGAATGCTAGCGGCGCCAGGCCGAAGCCCTGAGCGACCGCTGGCGTATCTTCGACGCCAACCGACGCTCCTTGACCTGGCTGAACCGCGCCGAGTTCTGCAACGACTGGCCCGAGTGTGTCACATGACCCGGAGACGACCTGTGCTGCCTGCCCATCGATGGATTCGGCGGTGAGCGCATTTGACGCTGTCAGCGCCTGCAGCGAGCCGACGCTCACCAGCCCGATCAGGAAGATGTCGGTCGCCGTGCCCTCGGCAAACGGCGTCTGCGGCAGCGACAGCAGGGAGCCGCCCGTCGCCGCGTCGAGCATCTCCAGGTCGTAGCTGCCGGCGTCGATGGCGGCGTACTGCGAGGCATCGCCAAACTCCAACGGCTCCGAGAGGGCGTCCCCGCTCATGAATGCCGGCGTGATTGCCCCGCCATCGGGCACGCCACTAATAACGCGAAAACGAGCGCGGCCCACATCGACCGATCGCTCGTCGATCGCATACAACCCGACGCTGGCTTCCTCCACCGTTCCCAACAGCGCGGCGTAAGCGCGTGTACCTGGATCCAGGGTGACCAGACCATCGGCGATGGCTGCATCCAGCGAAGCGCCCGTCGGGACGACAGCGAAGTCGTGATCGCCTGCTTCGACCGCCAGGTCCGCACTCGTCTCACCGAACGTGATCCCAATCAGCGCGATCGCGCCATCGACGTAGACGTCGAGCGGTCCCGCGTTGGCGACGCCGTGAACGATGCGAATGGCGGAGCCGGCTTCGGTTGATCCCTGCTTTGCAAAGCCGACTTCTGCATTGGCGGCAGGGAAAAGAAGTGCAACGGCGACAAGCAAATGAGCGGCGGCGCGAAAGAACCCGCTGATTGGAACATTCCAGCTCATCGCCGATTCCTCCGGAACCGGATACAGCAAACCCGGCGAGCCACTCGCCGGGTTCAATGCCGTGAAACCAAGCCATCGCCGTATGACAGTCGGCCCTCCGAACGATTAGGTGGGGTACAGCACCAGCAGCAGCACGAGCGCCGCCGTGATCAACCCGACGACCCCAACCCCTCGAATCACCAGATCCGATGCGCGCAGCGAATCCGCGGCGCGCCGCTCGTTCTCGGTCACGAGAACCGGTCCCTCCCCCGTTGCGTTCCACCCCTGATGTCGCGCCTGTGGATCGCGATTCCCACGTCGCTATCCTGGTCATCCCCGCGACAGGCTGTCAGCCAACCCGATGGTACGGGCGCATCCCGTCTCTGTCAATCCGTGGCCGCGCGCGCTCCGGCTGCCCCATCCGTTGCCTCGCCGGCACGATCCGTCCGCTTATCGCGCCTCTTCGCCCGCGCCGACTCGCGCGCCTTTCGGCGTTCCCGGCGCTCCTCCCGCATTGGCCCATCCCGGTGTGCGGCAGGCCGCCCCACGACATCAGCCGTCGCGTAGTACGCTTCGCGGGTGAGGCGCATCTCCATCACCCGCAGTTCGGTCTTCTTGCGCGCCACCCACTCCGTGTGTTCCCCGGTGACTTCGAACCCGACCCGCTTGTACGCCGCGATCGCCCGCGTATTGTGGCGAAAGACCTCCAGCCGCACGGCGCTCAGCCCCATGGCGTCGAACGCCTCTTCCACCATGAGCCTCGTCGCCTCGGTGCCATAGCCTTTTCCCCAGACGTCCTTCTCGCCGATGACGATGCGAAAGAGCGCCGAAACGCCGTCGCCGCTGCCGACGCGGTCGGTCAACGCGGTCGTGCCGATCAGCCGTTTCGTCTTGCGTTCGTGGATGGCAAAGCAGGTTCCGCGCGCGGAAGAGGGGAGGATGAACGAGTCGAAATAGCCGCGTGACTGCCAGGAGGTGAGCGGCTCCAGATCGTGGCGAAGAAGTCCGGCGATCTCCGGATCCGCATACCACCGCTGGAACGACTCGCGATTGCCGGGGACGTGCGCCCGCAGCGTCACCAGCCGCCCCTTGCGCACGAGCGCGCCGCGCTCCCGGCTCTCGATTTCCGGTTCGGCTTCCTCCTCGGCCTCGCGGCCCTCGAGGCGGCGCCGCAGCCAGCGCTTGATCATGCCCGGCATGGTAGCACCGGCGTTGACGCCGCCCAGTTGAGCCGCGGGCGGCCGGATTCTGCCGCTACAGGAGACCGACTTCCGCCAGCAGATCGAGAGTCCCGCGCAGATCGGCGAGATCGCCGAGGTCAATTTCAGGGTGGCCGATCTCGCTCAGGGGAACCAAGCCCTGGGACGCCTCGATGCCCTCCGCCAGGGGGTACTCGAACGTCTCGGTCGCGAAGTACTCCTGCGCCGCCGGAGAGAGCAGATATGCCGTGAACGCCAGCGCCGCATCCGTGTTCTCGGCGCCTTCGAGAATGCCAATGCCGGTCACGTTGATGAGCGACCCCGGATCGCCTTCGACGAAGAAGTGGTTCGCCACGGGGAAGCCCTCGCCTTCCTCACGGCCGACGACATAAGTGTAGTAGTGATTGACCAACCCGGCGTCGATCTCGCCCGCGCCCACGGCTTGCACGATCGATGTGTTGCTGTCGCCGAAGTTCACTGTCCCGTTGGCGATCATGGCCTCGAGCCACGCCCGCACCGCGTCGTCTCCCTCCAGCAACCGGAAGGCGGTGATGAACGACTGGAACGACGCGTTCTCCGGGGCCCAGCCGATGCGGCCAGCCCACACCGGGTCGGTCAGATCGTTCACCGATGCCGGCAGATCAGCCTCCGCCAGCACATCGGTGTTGTAGGCCAGCACCCGGGCCCGGCCGGTGACGCCGACCCAGCGACCCTCGGCGTCGCGGAAGCGCGGATCGACCAGTTCCAGAATCTCGTCGGGAAGCTGTTGGAACCGACCTTCGTCGGCCAGCAGCCCCAGCGCGCCGGCATCCTGCGCCAGAAACGCGCTGGCGGGCGAGTTCTCGCCTTCTTCCAGCAGGGTTGCCGCCAGCTCGCCGGTGCCCCCGAAGCGCGTGTCGACCGAGACGCCCGTCTCCGCCGCGTACTGCTCCAGCAGTGGCCCGACCAGCGCCTCATTGCGGCCCGAATAGAGCGTGAACGCGCCGGTTCCAGACGCGGTGTCCGTCCCGGCCTCCGGGTCTGGCTCGGGGTCCGGTTCCGGGTCGGCCACGGGCGTTGCGGGCTGCGCGGCTGCTCGTAGCGGGTTCGTGACCCCAATCGCCAGCACCCCCGTAGCGCCCACGACCAGCGCCCGCCGGCCAAATCGAACCTCGCTCATCTCGCCCCCGGAAACAAAATCAGCGCCGGATTTCCTGCTTGCCACGAGTCTGCCCCTCCTGACGAACGCTTCTCGCTTGCGGCCCTGCGGCGACTCGAAGCCGGCCGACCGCGTCCGATATCCGACTAAATGAGTCGGATATTCCAACGGTACGCCATCTTCCCCCGGCAAGGCAAGCTCGATGAAGATTCGTCGAGGTTGACGACGGCTTAGCGAACGATCCGCCTGGGAGCGATATCCTGGCGGCGGGGTGGCGATGACGCGGTCGCGCCGGCCGCAAGGTGGACATCGCCAAGCCCAGCGCCGATACTGGCGACAGAAAGTAAGACGTGTCGGTCTGGCCTCGCCGGCGCCGCGGCGAGGCCAGATTCGCGTGACCCCCGCCCAGCGGCCGAGGCATTCGTGACCAGCGCCATCGACATCGAACCGACAAGTCGCCGGATCGCGCGCAACGTGATCCTCCTCATTGGCGACGGCATGGGCGAAGCCCACCGCTTCGCCGGCCAGTTGCTCGCTGTCGGCCGCGACGGCCGCCTGGCGATGGACCGCCTGCCTGTCTCCGGTCTGATGAACACCATGTGCGTCGATCCGACGACGTTCGTCACCGACTCCGCCGCCGCGGCCACCGCCATCGCCACTGGGGTCAAGACGATCAATGGCTGCGTCGCCATCGATTCGCATGGTCGACAGCAGCGCACGATCCTTGAGTTGGCCAAGGCGTCGGGCCGCTCGGTCGGGCTCATCAGCACCTGCCAGATCACCGACGCCACCCCGGCCGCTTTCGCCGCCCACGTCCCACACCGCGCCGACCAGAGCGAAGTCGCCCGTCAGTACATCGAGCGCGTCGGCGTCGACGTGATTCTGGGCGGCGGCGGCGCCCATTGGTTCCCCACGGGAAGGGCGCTGCCTGCCGAGATGGCCGGAGCATCGCACTGGCGCGGCATCGGCGCAGACGGCGACCTCGTCGCCCGCGCTCGTGAGCTGGGCTACGAGTTCGTGTGCGACGCCGCGTCGTTTCAAGCGAGCCTGCGCCGCCGCCGTTTGGAACCGGGCGGGCCGCTGTTGGGGTTGTTCGCCGCGCAGGAGTTCTTCGTCCAGACTGCGGAAGGCCTCGGCGCCGTCTACGATCCGCCGGTCTCCCTGGCCGACCTCACGTCCGCCGCCATCGACACTCTCGCCTCGAATCCGAACGGCTTCTTCCTGATGGTCGAGGAATCGGCCATCGACCGCATGGCCCATCAGAACAACGCCCCGCTGACCCTCAAGGGCGTGCTGGAGTTGGATCGTGCCGTGCAGGTCGCGCTCGCGTTCGCCAGCCGCTCCCCAGACGACACCCTGATCGTCGTCACGGCCGACCACGAGTGCGGCGGCCTCGCCGTGGCCGGCTCGCTGGATCAACCTTACCCCTACGAACCCGGAGGTGGCCTCCTCGATACCATGCTCGCCGGTGAAGACGGCCCGTTCCCCGTCGCGGGGACCGGCTACGGCTTCGTCCTCGGCTGGGCCACCACCGGGCACACCGCCGCCCCCGTGCCGATCACCGCCGCCGGCCCTGGCGCCGAGCGGCTGTCCGGCTCGATCGAGAACACGGATCTCTTCGACGCCTTGGTGGTTGCCATGGATCTCGCGGAAGTCGCCGTTGCCAGCGGTTGCGCCTGATCCGCTCAGGCGCCCCCGAAATGGTCAAAGGCGCCCGGAAGAAGAGGCCGTCTCGCGCCCTGGGCATCGATGATCTCGAGCGTCGATGCGGTCCCGGCCCGAAGAAGGATCTCACCAATCGCCGTCACTGGTCCCCCGATCGCCGAAGCCTCGCTCGCGATCGCGTCCCATGCGCGCGGCGGCGCGGTGAAGAGAAGCTCGTAGTCTTCACCGCCGCGCAGGGCAAGCTCGCGCCACTCGTTCGGGAAGAGCGCCCGCACCGCGGCCGCGACCGGGAGCCGTCGCTCATCGATCCATGCCGACACGCCGCTGGCAGTCAGAATCTTCGGCAAGTCGCCCGCGAGGCCGTCGCTGAGATCCATCGCCGACGTCGCGCCGCGTTCGAGGAGAACCTCGCCCAGCGCCACCCGCGGCTCTGGCCTCAGGTGAGCGGCGATCAGCAGGTCTGCCGTGGCCGCCGTTCGGCGAGCATCGTCGTCCTCCAGAGCAAGGAGCCGCAGCCCCGCCGCCGACGCTCCAATCGTCCCCGTCACGCCGATCAGATCGCCGGAATACGCGCCCGAGCGCATCAGGGTACGCTGCTGTCGCGTCTGACCGAGGGCGGTGACGTGAAACGTCAAACCGTGCGGCGAGCGTACGATGTCGCCGCCAGCCAAGGTCATGCTGCTCCGGCGGGCGAGGTCGCCAAGCCCGCGGTACAGCGCCTCCAGATCGCGAACCAACTCGTCGCCGCGCAAACCGAGCGTCAACACCGCGAGCTTCGGCGCGGCCCCCATCGCCGCCAGATCGGAGACGTTGACGGCGAGGATCTTGTGGCCCAGGCTCTCCCAATCGGTCCAATCCAGCCGGAAATGGATTCCCTCGACGAGGCTGTCTGTCGTAATCACCACGTCCTCGCCCGCGTCCGGCCGCCAGACCGCCGCATCGTCTCCGATTCCGACATGGACATCACTGGCCGTACGGACGTCAGGCGGAAGCGCCGCCGAAAGGCGGTCGATCAGACCAAACTCGCCGATGTCCCGAACCGTCAGGTCCGCGTCAGTCATCGTTGCCGGCGCCCCGTGCGTAGCGGTCGCCTTCCTTTGGTCCTCGGGTTCACCGCACACTTGCTCCGTCATCGGCGCCGTTCAACGCCGCGTGCTATCCGAGCGTGAAAGGACCGTAACGCATGTCGCTCCCCGTTGACTCCAGCCGCGTTCCACCAGGTCCAGACCAGGAATCGGCCTGGGATTATCCGCGACCGCCGCGGCTGGAGCAGACCAGCCGCCACATCGAAGTCTGATTCGGCGGCGAGAAGATCGCCGATTCCACACGAGCCTGGCGCGTGCTGGAGACCAGCCATCCCCCCGTCTACTACATCCCTCCCGACGATGTCCGTGCAGACGTTCTGATCCCGGCAGATGGCGCGACGTGGTGCGAGTGGAAGGGGCGCGCGGCCTACTTCGACGTGGTTTCCGCCAACGCCGTGGCGCCGAATGCGGCGTGGAGCTATCCGAGCCCAACGCCGGCATTCTCGCCCATCGCGAACCACATCGCGATCTATCCCGCGCCGATGGATGAATGCAGGGTCGACAGCGTATTGGTCAGTCCGCAGCCGGGCGGCTTCTACGGTGGATGGATCACGCCGGACATCGTCGGCCCGTTCAAAGGTGAGCCTGGCACGCAGGGTTGGTAGCATTGCGCGAGGCGCGGCTCTCCGCGTCCGCCGTCTTCAGCCCAGGAGCACCACCCTGACGGCCTCAACTACCGCCATCGCCGACGGCGAGATAGCGCTCGCCGAAGAGCCAGGTGAGCGGTCTCCAACCGCCGGCCAGAGCCGTTTCGAAGACGCCATCGCACAGTTCGAGTCGCACTATCCCTTCGCCTTGGACGAGTTTCAGCGCGAGGCGATTCGCATCCTGCTCGCCGGCGATTCGGTCATGGTGGCCGCTCCCACAGGGATCGGAAAGACCATCATCGCGGACTACGGCGTCTGGGAGGCCTTCAAGGGCGCCGGCCGCGTCATCTACACCACCCCCATCAAAGCGCTCTCCAACCAGAAGTACCGCGACCTGCGCGCCATTTACGGCGATCAGGTCGGGCTCCTCACCGGCGATGTCTCAGAGAACCGGGATGCCCGCGTCGTCGTCATGACCACCGAAGTCCTCCGCAACATGCTGTTGCAGACCCCGTGGGACCTGGACGACGTCGACACCGTCATCTTCGACGAGATCCACTACCTCGCCGACCCCGAGCGCGGCACCACCTGGGAAGAGTCGATCATCCTTTGTCCGGACCATGTGCAACTGATCTGTCTCTCCGCCACCATCAACAACGCCAACGAGATCGCCGCCTGGATAAGCCGCACGCACCGCCCCATCCGCCTCATCACCCACACCGAGCGCGCCGTGCCGCTGGCTCTGCACTACTTCAACGACGGCAAGCTCAACCTCGTGGTCGACCATACCGGCGCCCAGGTGCGCGATTTTCCGCACACCGGCGGCGAGCTGCGCCGCCAGGCCGCCCGCGGCGGCTTCGCCAAGCGCCGCGCCGAGCGCAGCACCCCCGAGATGGACGAGCCGCAGCCGCGCGAAATCGTCGACGCCCTCGCCGCCCGCGACATGTTGCCCGCCATCTACTTCCTCTTCAGCCGCAACGACTGCCAAGCGTACGCCGAACGCCTCGCCGTGATGCGCCCGAACCTTGTCACCCCCCGCCAACTCGACCTCATCGAGCAGACCATCAAGGCTGTCCTGGCGGGTCTGCGCCCGGAGGACCAGGAGCTCGAGCAGGTTCAGACGATCACCGCCCTGGCGCGCAAGGGGATCGGGTTCCACCACGCCGGGCTGCTGCCCATTCTGAAGCAGTTGGTGGAAGTCCTGTTTTCGCGGGGCCTGATGGAGGTCGTCTTCGCCACCGACACGCTGGCGCTCGGCATCAACATGCCGGCGCGCACCGTCGTCATCGGCCGCATGAGCAAGTGGGACGGCCGCCGCCGCCGCATGCTGATTCCCAACGAGTTCCAGCAGATGGCCGGCCGCGCCGGGCGACGCGGCATGGACCCCTTCGGCCACGTCGTCGTCCCCTACTCCCCCTGGTTCACGTTTCGCGAAACGCTCGACATCGCCACCGGCGAGCTGCACCCGGTGCGCTCCGCCTTCGCCATCCGCTACAACACCGTCCTCAACCTCTGGGATCCCCCGCACGGGGAGCGCGTGCGGACATTGCTGCAACAGAGCCTGGCCCAATTTCAGAGTAGCCAGCGCATCCGCGGCCTGGAGGACCAGATCATCGCCATGGGCGAGGAGATCGACCGCATCCCGCAAGGATGCCTTATCGGGCTGGACGCCGGCGACGAGCTGCTCGAAGATTACCGGCGGGCCAACCGTTCCCTGACCGCGGCTCAGAACAAGCAGCGCCGCCTCGAAGGGGAGCGCATCACCATCCGGCGCACCTTGTCGACCTCCACCCCCTGGGCCGAGCCCGGCCGCCAGGCCCTCCGCCGCGCGTTCCGCTCCGCCCAGCCGGGAACGGTCGCCCACGCCCGCGACGGCGGCTGGGCCATCTTCCTCGGTAAGGGCACGCGCGGCGGGGTCGGCCGCTTCCTCTTCCGGGACGGGACGATCCGGCTCTTGACCGAGTACCGCGAGATCGACCACCTGACCGACAAGCAGATCGAGCTCGCCGAGCAGTTCGCCAATCCCCCGGATGATGTTGCCGACGGGACACATCTGGGCGGCAAGCGCCGGCTGACGACACTCTGGAAACGCGTCGACGCGCTCGACTTACCCGATCTGGACGCCATGGCCGCGGAGCATCGCGCCATCGAAGAGGAGCGATCCGCCTCCCGCATCCGCGGGCTCGACGACGACCTGGAGCAAGCGTCGGCGCAGGTCAAGACGCTTTGGCGCGAGCGCCAGGAGCACCCCTGCCACGCCTGCACCCGCCGCAACGAACACCGGGACTACCTCGTGCTCGTCGATCGGCTGGAGAAAGAGCGTCGCGGGCTCGAAGAGCACCTCGGCCGCGAGATCGACCTCGAAGAGGAGCGGCTGCGCAACGTCATCCGCGGCATCCGCAACGTCCTGCACCGCTTTGGCTACCTGCACCGCGGCTACCCGACCGAAAAGGCGGACATGTTGGCTGAGGTCTTCGATAACGACGGCCTCATCCTCTGCGAAATGATCGACCGCGGCGTGCTCGACAGTCTGTCACCGGAAGACGTGGCCGAGGTCTTCTCCTGGTTCTCGTTCGACCGCGAGTTCCGCTACGGCAACCGCTTCATCCTGCCCGACCGCCTGGTGCTGGCCCGCCGCCGCATCGAGGACGTCGAGCACGCCGTCCTCAGCGAAGAGCGGGGCGAGGGGCTCGCCGTCTCGGAAGGGCACAACCCCAACTTCTACGGCGCCGTGCGCGCCTGGGCCCGCGGCGCAACCATGCTCGAGATCGGCGACCAGATCGAGCTGTCCGAAGGCGACTTGGTGATGACCATCAACAAGACCATCGATCTGATGCGCCAGGTTTACGAGATGCTGACCGACGTGCGGACGGCGCACCCCCTCATCCCGCGCCTCCGCCAGGCCGAGTTGCTCCTGCGCCGCGACATCGTCGAGCACTCCCTCGCCTTGGGCTACGCCCCCATCGAGCTCCCCGAGATTGCCCGCGGCGAGATCGAAGCGGCCCGGGCCGAGCGCCCCGAGCCGCCGCGAGCGCGCACCCGGTCAAATCAGACGAGGGTAGCCAAGAAAGCGCCTCGTCCAGCAGACAGCCGCCCCAAGCCAGCCCGCGCCGAACGGTCCCGCCGCGAGCCCGCCGAGGTAAAGAACTCGCCCCCCGGCCGCAATGGCCGAAAGCAGCCCCGGTCCTCGCCCGATGAGGTCTCACCAAGCAAGAGACCTGCTCGCTCGACCCGCTCCCGCAAGGGAAACTCTCCACCGGGCCGCGACTGAAGTGGTCCCCAATCGCAACGTTCTGAGGCCGCGGGCCGAAGCATCTCGGCGCTAACGATCGGGCGCGGCCCGCGGCCAAGATGCTTCGCTCCGCTCAGCACGACACGGGCGCCCGGCGCTCCCCGCCAACGCTGCTATTCTTCGCATTCTTCGCATTCTTCGCGGCACGCCATGGCGCCATCCATTACTCGAATTTCGGAGCAGGCTCCTAAGGGTCGGCGCTGCGGCTCGGCATGGAATCGCGATCCGCTGATCGTCGCCCGCTTCGCCGTTCGTATCGCTCCATGCGTCTGTCGGGAGATGCCTGAGGCTTGGTCGGCGCAAGGTCCGCGAGTTCCCGAATCACCCTGCCCCCAGCATCGAGCCAGCGATACTTCGCCGGAGGGCCGGTCAGCCCATCGACTCGTATGACATAGCCCGTGGCAGCGACGGGGAAGGATTTCCAGGCGCCGTCCATCAGCACCTCCATGGCCACGATTTCCGGATCGTTGACCTGCCCAAACAGTTCGACGTCCCGCCGGCGCCGCTCCCCGCGCATCCCGACACAGGGGGCGAACCCGGCCGTCGCCGGCGCGTCCGAGGAGCCGATGGAATAGCCTGCCCCCAGCAACTGCCATTGCGGCGCGGGCGGCCAGTTCGGCCAGAACCAGTCGCCAGGAATCATCAGGTCGTACCGGACCCGGTTGCCAATGCGCAGGACTGCCCGCGGCGCGCCGTCCCAGACCTCGTAGGCGAGCAGATTGTCGCCCCACAGCCGCTCCCGGACCCAGGCGGCGGTCGGCGGCTTCCCCTGACCGTCGACAAAAAGGAGCAAGCCGCCGCCACCGCGGATCACTCCCGCCGTCATGACGTTGCGTCGCGAAATCGGTGGCATCAGCTCACCTTGCTGCCTCGGAACGAGCCTGACGCGGGAAACGCGACCCACCTGTCGCGTGTTCCCTGCCCACGAGCGGCACGGCAAACTCTTGCGCTATCTCCCGAGCAGCAGCCACCCTGCCAGCGCCAAACACGCCACGGCCAGCACGATATTGAAACCAAGCACCAGGCGAAGCCGAATCCTCGATTGCCGAGGCGCCTCGCTGATCGCGTCACGCAGCAGCAACGAGACGGCCCCGAGGGCAAACGCCATCACGACCAGCCCAGCTTCGGCACGGTAGAGGAGGGCAATGAACGGCGCGACGAAGATGGCGCCCGCGGCCAGCCGCGCGCCGTATCTGGCCGCATCATTGTCGCGCCGCATCGCCAGGAATCCTCCGTGCGCGAGAAAATCCGTACACCTACCGAGTCAAGGAGACCGCCGATCCGTTACGATTGCCCTGACAATCCCGGCATCGCCGGTTGGAAACCGGCCGTTCACGGGGTGAACGATGACATTCTGCACCGCCTGCGCCTCACCGCTGGATCCCACGGTCACCGCCTGCCCCGTGTGCGGAGAGGGGCGCGACCTTGCCACCCTGCAACGCGCCCACGCATCTCCCCCATCCCAACGTCCCATTCTCGTCCGCTGCCTGTACATCGCGCCGATCCTGCTCGTCTTCGCCGTCGCCGGGGGATTCGTGCAACGCCATACCTCGGAGCAGAAATGGCTAGCGTCCGCCTATACCGCGGCCGAGGACGCGGCCATCGCCGGGGACCTGGTTTCGGCGCGGGACGGCTTTGCCGCCATCGCCGGCTACCGCGACGCGACGTCCCGCGCCACGGAGATGGAAAACCAGCTCGAACCACTCCAGGCCGACTACATTGAAGGTCTCCGCGCCATCGAGCGCGGCGAGTACGCTGAAGCGGTCGCCATGCTTGCCCCGGTCGCGGAGCAGGCGCCTGGGCTCGAAGACGTGGTCATCCGATTGGACGACGCGCGCCGCCTCCTGGCCGGTGATTTGCGCAGGGACGTCGACGCGGCGGAGACGGTCCAGAACTGGCCTGAAGCCGAGCGGCTGCTGCGCGAGCTGGTCAACCTCGACCCGGTCGATGCGAGCGCCCGGGAACGCTTGGCTTCCCTGCAACGCGAGCACGGGCCGATCGTGCTCGGCAACGACCGCGCCCTCTGGATCGTCGAGCCGGACGGCAGCGAGCCGCGGCAGATCACCGACGCGCTGCACGTCATCTGGCCCGTCTGGAGCCCGGATCGCTCGCAGATCGCGTTCCTTGCCCCGGACCCGGACGACCCCATGGGAAACACCTCATTGTACCGGATCGCGCTCGATGGCTCCGGCCCGGAGCGGCTGGCGGATGGCGTCTCCGCCCACGCTCCGCCCTCGTGGAGTCCGGACGGCTCTCGCATCGCCTACACCAGCTTCGCCGCCTACGACCCGGTGTACGAGACAGGTCACATCGGCGTCCGCGTCTTTGACCTGGAATCGCGCGAGGAATACGACGTCACCGGCGACGAACACCTCCTCGCCTTCAACCCGGCGTGGTCTCCGGACGGGACGGAGATCGCCTTCATCGTCAAGCACCAGGGTCTCGGCGAGCGCCCGCAGCACGCGCCAGGGGACGTCGTGGTCACCACCCTGGGCAGCGGCGAATTCGAGAACCTCACCAAAGGCGCCGTGCGCGATGTCTGGAGCGTCGCCTGGTCGCCGCTGGGTGATGACCTGCTGCTCTACAGCCTCTTCGGCCAGACCTGGTATGAGCCGCCGTCCACGTCGATCCGGCTGCTCGATCTGCAGACCGGCGAGATCGACCAGATCGCCGGCATCGATGTCCAACCAACCACGCCCGTCTGGTCGCCGGACGGGACGCGATTCGCCTTTACCGCGCAAGAGGAAACGATCGTCCTGTCCGATGCCGAGGGGACCATGGAAACGCTCGATTCCGGCGAGCCGCTTTCCGGCGAGCTGACGTGGAGCCCGGACGGCACGGCGCTCCTCCTCGCGCCGTGGGACGCCGACTCCACCACCATCCTCCTCGACCTCTCCGGATCAGAGCGCGACGTCTCGACCGTCAGCTTCGAGTTCGACGCCAGCCCGCCGTTCATCTCCCCGCCGCAGTGGGCGCCCGCCGCCGCGTTGCCGCCGGCAGAAAACCCGTCCCTGCCGCCGCCGGATGCAAGCGAGGATGCGGCCCCGTGACCCGACCACGGTTCGACGCGGTGTGACTGCGCCAACGCTCAACGTCATCTCCGAGAACCCGGCCCACACCGCGGCGCTTGGCGCCGCACTGGCCGATTGGCTCCGCGATGGAGACGTTGTGCTGCTCCACGGCGACCTCGGCGCGGGCAAGACGACGCTCGTCAAGGGAATCGCTGCGGCCCTGCGCGTGATCGACGTCGTGTCGAGTCCCTCCTTCGCCCTTGTCAACGAGTACGACGGCGGCTTGCTCGCCCCGGTGACGAAGCTTTACCACCTCGACCTCTACCGGCTCCAGGGCGTCGACGAACTCGCGTCGATCGGATACGAGGACTACATCTCCCGAATGGACGGCGTCACCGTGATTGAATGGCCGGAACGAGCTTCTGGGTCGCTGCCCGAACGGTATCTCCTTGTCGAGATCACCGCTATCGGGGAGGATCGCCGCCAGCTCCGAATGGCGCCGTCGCCGAATGACGAGACCTGGTCGCCGCGGTTTGCGGATCTGCGCAGACGTTTCGATGCCGTCAACGCCGCCAACGGCGGCCATCAGGGACAATGACTGCCGAACTCCCGGTAGCGCGGTGGTTCGATGTCGTGATACTCCCGACAGAGTGCGACCAGCCGCTCCAACAAGACTGAGAAGAGCCGCCTCCCCTTCTCCGCCGATGCCGCGAACGGATCCCCCATCACCCCGTGCCTCATCTCCCGCCGCCGCTCTGGAAACGTGGCGTAGCGGCCGACCTCCGCCCCGAACTTGAGGCGCCACTCGTCCTTGACCGCCCGCGACATGTCGACCAACTCCGGTCGCAGAAAGAGCTGGAGGCTCGTTTCCCACTCCCCTCCGTGCCCGATGCTCCCCTCGTCGGCTTCGCTCCAGGCGGCCAGCTCGTCCGAAGCCATGGTCCAGTAGGTCAAGGCCAGTGGCCAGACGTCCTCTGCGGCGAGTTTCACCGCGGCGCTCCAGGTCGGCTGCTGGTTGCCGCCGTGCCCGTTGAGGAGGATGATCCGCTCGAACCCGTTGGCCCAGATCGAGCGCGACACGTCGCACAGCACGGCGATGAACGTCTCCAGACTCAGCGTGATCGTGCCGACCTCACCCATGTTGTAGTGGGTAAACCCGAAGGAGACGGGCGGCGCCACGAGCACCGGGAACTCCTCGATCGCCTCTGCCGCGCGCAGCGAGAGGTGGTACGGGATGCTGATATCCACGTCCTGGGGGCAGTGCGGCCCGTGCTGCTCAACCGATCCCACCGGTACGATCACCACCGGCCGGTCCTCTGACGCATCCAGCAGCTCGTGGCGCAGCATCTCCTGCCAGAGCACTTTCCTCCCGCTCGCGGCCCGCAGCAACACGGCCAATCTCCTTCTCCAAACTCGACACGCTCCATGCTTCGCAGTATGACGGCGGATGTCGCGATCGGCGCCTCGGGTAGACTGCCCGCGGGGATTCCTCACGGATCGCGCTTCGCGAGCAGGGCATGTCGGACGCCGCACTATCGCCAACGCAGCGAGGACCGATCCTGGCTATCGATACCTCGAGCGCTCAGGGCGGCATCGCATGGTACGACGGCCAGCGCCTGTCGAGCCGCTCGTGGCCGGCGAACCGGTCGCACACGACGACATTGCTCGTGGAGATCCACCATCTCCTCGACGCCGACGGACTCGCCCCACTCGATATCGCCGCCATCGCCGTCGCCATCGGGCCGGGCGCCTTCACCGGCTTGCGCGTCGGCATCGGCGTCGCCAAGGGCTTTCACCTGGCGACCGGCGCGCCCTTGCTCGGCATCTCCACCCTCGAAGCCGCCGCCCTGCCGTTTGTCTCATGCGGTCGGCCACTCGTTGCAGCAGTCGCTGCCGGCCGCGGCCGCCTGGTGTGGGCGCACGTTCGGGCGGAGGGCGCCGGCATCACCGAGACGCGGCCTCCGCGCAATGGCACGATCTTGGAGCTGGCCGACGAGCTGGCATTATCCGGCAGCGTCATCGTCACCGGCGAGCTCGACACTGATCAGATCGAGACGCTCTCCGGCATAGCCGGCGCGATCGTTCCCCCCGCGACGCTGCGATGGCGCAACCCGGCAAGCCTGGCCGAGTTGGGCTGGAGGCGCTGGCTGGCCGGCCAGCCCGACGACGCCACGGCGCTGGAGCCAATTTATTCTTCTCGGTAGCGCCGTTCCGGCAACCATCCTGTCCGGCCGTCATAAGGAGGAATCTCGGCTGCATGGAACGGCGCCGCCTTCGGCGCCGAGGTTCCTTGCTCCGCTCGGAATGACGGAGTAGAGAGTAGATCGCTTTCGCGACTCCCGGTTTGCCCCGCAACGCCGCCGGATGCTACCGTCCACGCCATGATCACCCAGCGGCGCCATCACGCTGGCACGGCCATCGTGGAAGCAGGCGAACCGACGTACCGACTGGACCTCATGACCCAGGCCGACGTGTCCGACGTCAGCCGAGTGGAGCGACGCTGCTTTCCAAACCCCTGGCCCTCTTCCGCCTACCGCCGCGAACTGCAAAACCCGGCGCAGAACGTCTATGTCGTGGTGCGCGCCGTTGAAGGCAGCGTTCACGTGGCGAAGAATGGCATCGGCGCAGAGCACATCCAGGTTGTCAGGAACGCCTCAGCCAAGGCATTGCCCCGGCGCTCGTTGTTCCCGATCGTCCTCGGTCGCCGCCAGGAACCAAACGGGCACGAGCCCGTGTCACTCATCGGGTTCGCCGGCATGTGGCTGGCATTCGACGAGGCGCACATCACCACCATCGGTATCGATCCCGGTCATCGCGGCCGCGGGCTCGGCGAACTGCTGCTGCTGTGCATGGCCGACGTGGCCATTGCCCGCGGCGCCAGGTGGTTGACGCTCGAGGTTCGCGTCTCGAACGTGGCCGCGCAGGCCCTGTATCGCAAGTACGGCTTTTCGGTGCGCGGCTCCCGGAAGCGTTACTACAGCGATAACAACGAAGACGCGCTGATCATGTGGTCTCCGGCGCTCGACGACCACGAATTTCGCGCCATCATCGAGGCGCGCCGCGGTGATCTCCAGCGTCGGCTCGGCGAAAGAATCCTGGCCGGAGACCTCGTCCCGTTTGAAGGGCCAATGTCGCAGACGGTTGCGCCGTGATCGTGCTCGGCATCGAAACCTCGTGCGACGAGACTTCCGCTGCCGTCGTCCGCGACGGGCGCAGCGTGCTTTCCTCGGTCGTCTCTTCGCAGATCGAGCTGCATCGCGCCCACGGCGGCGTCGTGCCCGAGCTGGCTGCACGGCGCCACGTCACCGCCATCATCCCGGTCGTCGAGCAATCGCTGCGGGACGCGGGCATCGAGCGCGGCGACCTCGACGCCATCGCGGTGACGCAAGGCCCTGGGCTGGCCGGCGCCCTGGTGGTCGGCATGAACGTGGCCAAAGCCATGGCCTACGCGCTGGGTCGGCCGCTCGTCGGCATCAACCACCTCGAGGCCCACATCTACGCCAACTGGCTCGGCGAATCTGGGCAGGAACCGCCCGAGCCGGGGTTTCCACTCATCTGCCTGCTTGTCTCCGGGGGCCACACCGAGCTGATCCTCATGAGCGGACACGGCCGGTTCCGCCACCTGGGACGCACGCTGGACGACGCGGCGGGAGAGGCCTTCGACAAGGGCGCCCGCTTGCTGGGTCTCGGGTTTCCCGGCGGCCCCGCCATCCAGGAGGCCGCACAGACGGGCAATCCCGAGGCATTCGCCCTGCCCCGCGCCTGGCTGCCCGGTTCGTACGATTTCAGCTTCTCCGGGCTCAAGACCGCGCTGCTGCGGCTGACCGAACCGATGCGAGCGCCCGCTGCCGACCGCGAGGCGGCCGGCTCCCCTGGCGGCCCCTCCGGGCCATTTCGGGAGCACGTGCCGCCCGCGTACCGCCCCGATACACCGATTGCCGACCTCGCCGCGTCGTTCCAGATCGCCATCGTCGAGCCTCTGGCGGCCAAGACGGCGCAAGCCGCAGCGGAATTCGGGGCCAGGACCATCGTCCTTGCCGGCGGCGTCGCGGCGAACGCACTGCTGCGCGAGCGGCTGCAACAGGAGGTCTGCGAGCGCATCGGCGCCGGCGTGGCAGTCAGCTTCCCCCGGCTCACTTGGTGTACCGACAACGCGGCCATGGTCGCCGGGGCCGCCGCGTGGGTTATTCGTCGAGGAGATCTTGCGGGCTGGGAAGCCGACGTAGCGCCTCGGCTGCCGCTCGGCAGCGCCTGACTCGACGGCGAAGACATGCGGGGAGGGGATGGACGCGACGATTCTGGACGAGTACGCGCGACACGCCGAGGAGACGGCAAGAGAAGCCGGCGCCATCTTGCGCGATCGGTTCGGCCAGCCGCACGAGATTCGCTTCAAGGGGGCCATCGATTTGGTCACGGACGCGGATCGCGCCGCGGAAGACCTCATCGCCAGACGTCTGCGCGAGGCCTGCCCGGACCACGAGCTGCTTTGCGAGGAGGGGAGTCTCGGGGCGGCGCTGCCGTCGACCTACCGTTGGGTCGTCGACCCGCTCGACGGCACCACCAACTTCGCCCATGGCCTGCCGACGTTTGCCGTCTCTATCGCGCTCGAAGCGTCGGGGATCCCGGTGATCGGGGTCGTGTACGATCCCATGCGCGACGAGCTGTTCACGGCTCGCCGTGGCCAGGGCGCGTTTCTGAACGGCGTCCCGATCCGCGTTTCCAACACCGATGCGCTGATTTCTTCGATCCTGGTCACTGGGTTCTCATACGACTTCGCCAGGCGCGCGCATCAGGCTGAGATTTGGCGCGATTTTCTGACCCGGGTGCAGGCAATTCGGCAGACCGGCTCCGCCGCGCTCAACCTTTGCTACATCGCCGCCGGACGCCTGGATGGGTACTGGGAGCGCGGCATACAGCCGTGGGACGTCGCCGCCGGAGCCTTGATGGTTGTCGAGGCCGGCGGAACGGTGTCCGATCTCGCCGGCGGCGTTTATCGCTCTGATGACCGTGAGATCCTCGCCTCCAACGGTTCGCTCCACGATCAACTCCTGGCCGTGATAGGGCGCCATCCGTTCGGTGATGCGCCTCCGGCCACCATCCAACTGGGCGCATGATCCAAGGAGCCCCACGCATCCCATCGGCTATCATGGCGCGGCCCATGCGGCACGGCGATGCCTCCATGGAGCGACGCGAACCCACCGCGCGCCGCCCCCGAAAGGAGGGGATCAATGAAGCTCGTAGTCGCCATTGTCCAGGACGAAGACACGCCAACCCTGACCGACGCGTTGGTTGCGGCAGGCCACCGCTTCACCAAGGTGAGCACCACCGGCTCATTCCTGCGCACCGGCAACACCAGTCTGCTCATCGGTGTGGAAGACGATCAGGTGCCCGCCGTTATGGGGATCCTGCGCCGCACCTGCCGTCGCCGGACCCAGGTCGCGGTTCCCTACTCCCCCGCCCTCGAACCGGGGCTGCTGTACATGCCCGAAAACTTCGAGGTCGAAGTTGGCGGCGCCGTGGTCTTCGTCATCGACGTCTCGCGGTTCGAACGCTTGTAGCGAGGGTGACAGGGTGACTGGGTAGCAGGGTGTCAGGGAAGCGTGGAGGGATGTCCCAACGCTGCCCCTGATCGGGCCGTGCATCTCCTGTCACCCTGACACCCCGCTACCCGTCACCGTGCGTTGAGGAGCTGAACGCCAGTGCCCTTGTCCGACCGAGTGAGCCGCGAGGCGATCGTGGCGCTAGCCAGCCGGCTCATCGCCATCCCCAGCACCAGCGGTGAAGAGCGCGACATCATGGAAGATGTGGCCCGCTGGTGCGACGAGGTCGGGCTTCGCCACCAGACGGTCGCCCTGGACCCGGGGCGGCCCAGCGTCATTGTCACGATCGGAGATCCGGCCTCCGGCCCGACGATCGTCATGAACGGCCACCTCGACACCGTCCCGGTCTCCGACCTGGAGTCCTGGACATCGGGGCCGTACGATCCGACCGTGTCCGATGACGGCCGCAAGCTCGTCGGGCGGGGCGCCTCGGACATGAAAAGCTCCGTCGCCGTCATGCTCCACGTTGCCGAGGTGCTGAAGGACGCGCCGCTGCGAGGCTGCGCTCAGGTCCACGTCGTCAGCGACGAGGAAGTGGGCGGCAAGTACGGCACGCTCCACGTCCTGGACGAGATCGCGGCCGGGCGTCTCCCTCGGCCGGACTATTGCCTCATCGGCGAGAAGAGCGACCTCAAGGTCCGCAACGCCGAGCGGGGGTTGCTCGCCGTCAACGTGAAGGTCCTCGGCCGCGCCTCCCATACCGCGGCCGCGCGCGTCACAGGCGTCAACGCCATCGCCAAGGCCGCGAAGGCGATCCTCGCCCTCGAAGGCGACATCGACCGCTTCCACCCCGCCGTCGGCAAGCCGGTCATCAGCATCAACACCATCCAGGCCGGCGTCGCCCACAACGTGGTGCCAGGTGAATGCATCTTCTCGATCGACCGCCGCCTCATCCCCGGCGAGACACGCGACTCGGCCGTCGCCGAGATCGTCGCCACGCTCGATGCCATTGCCGCCGAGGATCCCGCATTTCGCTACGTGCTCGATATCGATCCGTTGGACGACCACATCCCGGCCAACATCACCGACGATGGTTCCCCGCTGGTGCAGGCGGTCCAGGCCAGCGTCCGCGCCGTCACCGGTCAGGAGCCAGAGTACTTCGTCGCCTGGGCCGGGGCCACCGACGGCCGCTTCTACCGCCAGGCCGGCATCGACACGGTCGGCTACGGCCCCGGCGGCGAAAACGCCCACGGCGCCAACGAGGCCGTCTACATCGACGACCTCGTAACCCAGGCGCGGGTGTACGTGGAGACAATCACGAGGGTGACGGGTTTCGGTTGACAGGTGTCGGGTCGGTCTCACGACTGTCGGAAGCCAGCTTCTCGTCTCGGTTCTGGCCGCCCAAAACGCGTCACCACTCACCCGATACCCGTCCCGTCACCCACGCAAGTACTGCCCGAACCAGTCCAGAATCCGATTCATCAGGTCAATCTGATGAGCGCGCTCCTCGAATCCGTGCTTCTCCCGCGGGTAGCGGACGAAGCGCACCGGAACGCCGCGCGTTTTCAGGGCGCGGAAGAACTCCATCCCTTGCGCGGGGTGGACGCGAGCGTCCTCATCGCCATGCACGATCAGCGTCGGCGTGCGCACGGCCGCGGCGTAACGGATCGGTGATGATCTCCAATAGCTGTCCGTGTGGTCATACGGCTGGCCGGGATAGTAGAGCAGGTTGGCAGAGGGGATGTCGCCCTGCCCGTGGTCCGAGATCATGTTGGAAAGCCCGGCGCCCATCACCGCCGCGGCGAAGATATCCGTCTGAGTGATGGTCCAGGCGGTGAGGTAGCCGCCCCAGCTCCAGCCCGCGATGCCGAGCCGGTCCCGGTCGGCGATGCCGCGCTCAACCATGGCCAGCGCCCCCGCGACCAGATCGCGCGACTCGCCGCCGCCGACGTCGTCTTGCAGGAGTTGCTGGAAGGCGTGCCCGTATCCGGTGCTGCCGCGGGGATTAGGCATCAGCACCGCATACCCGCGGCCGGCCAGCATCTGCGCCCAGTCGTGCCAGTCGAGCATGACCCGATCTTCCCACTGCCAGGACGGACCCCCGTGGACCTCGACGATCAGGGGATAACGATGACCGGGCTGATAGCCTATCGGGTAGGTGAGGAGCCCTTCGATCTCGACGCCATCGTCGCTCAGCCACGTCACGTGCTCGGTCGGTTGCAGCCGCCCCTGGAAGGTTTCACCGAACGTCGTCACCGCTTCGACCGAACCCTGGACACCGCCCAGGTAGACCTCTTCCGGCGTCGTCGCGTCACTCCAGATGGCGGCCACCTTGCAACCGTCCTCGGAGAACGAGATGCCGTGCAGCACACTTCCCCGTTCCGCGAGCGCCAGCGGCGTCAGCGGCGTCACTTTTCCATCCATCACGTCGACCGCCTGTATTCGGCCGTGCGTGCGCTCGATGACTCGCGCCGCAACGTGCCCCGATACCGCCGGCAATGGCGCCAGCTCCTCTACAGTGCCGGAAAGCTCGGGCAGCAGGTTGCGCGCCTCTCCGCCGCATAGGGGGACGACCCAGACCGAATCGGATGGCTGCTCACGGTGGCCGTCTGCCCGCATCGCCACAACGGGTCCCGCCGATGTCTCGGTGACGACCGGCAGCGACGGCGTCGTGCGCAGGCGGGCGATGCGGCGCGGCATCCCTCCAGTTACGGGAACCTGCCAGAGCTCTGCGGCGCCCAGCACCGCATCGTACTCGGCTGCATCCGTCGAAACGGCGACGAGCGTTTCACCATCGGGGACCCAGCCGAAGCAACGAATCTCCCGCTCGCCGGACGTGAGACAGCGCCCCCGGCCGCTTTCGACGTCGATGACCCAGAGGCGGGTATAGCGAGGTTCCTCTTCGACGACGACGGCGTCGTCCCGCTCCTTCTTGCGCGCCGTGACCGCTTCCGGGACCGGATCCCGGCGCAGCAGGGCCACGAAGCGGCCATCTGGCGACCATTCCAGCTGGCTCATCTCGCCGCCGATGTCGCCGAGCGGTTGGGCCTCTCCACCGCCAACCGGGAGAATAAAGAGCCGCTCTTCATCGTCTCCCGGCTTGAGTCGGTCGGATTGGAACAGCAACCGCGCGCCGTCGGGCGCCCAGCGCGGCGAATGATCGTTGGCCGTCCCGGCCGTGAGCGGACGCGCCGGCTCCCCAACCTGACCGATCCAGATGGCGCGCTCCCGATGCTCGCCCTTCTTGCCGACGTGCGCCGCAACGAACGCTACCCGGTCGCCGTCAGGCGAGATGCGCGGATCGGACGGCACGACGCGATCGGCAAGCTCCTCCGGGGTAATGACTGCCGCGGGAGCGGCAACCGCCTCCACCGAGACTCGTTCGACGGCCAGGGTTTTCGTGACCAACGGTTCCTCCATCATGGCGCGCCAGATCGGCACGGGCGTCCTTGTGCGCCCATGATAAGGCGGCGGCACGGAGGCCGCATAGAATGCTGAGGGCGGTCGCGGCGGCGCGAAAGGCACGGATACCCACGCCATGGCTGAGACGGAATCGACGCAGCGTCCAAAGGGCGAGCCACGAACCCTCTCGGACGACATCTATCTTCTCGCGGGCATGCTTGGCGACGTCTTGCGCGCCTCCGGCGGGGAACGGGCGTTCGCACAGACGGAGACGGCGCGGGGCCTCGCCAAGGAGTTGCGCGGCGGCAACCTGCAGACGGGCGTCCAACTCGACGCGCTCGTGCGCGAGCTACCTGACGACGAGGCGGAAACGCTGGTGCGCGCGTTCACCAGCTACTTTCAGCTCATCAACCTGGCCGAGGACAGCGAGCGCATCCGTCGCATCCGCCGCCGGGAAGCGGAATCCGGCGGGTTCCGGCGCGGCTCGATCGACGAGGCGATTGGCCTCCTGGCATCCCGCGGCGTCGATGCCGAGCGTCTCAGCGA
Source organism: uncultured Chloroflexota bacterium (assembly GCA_937870845.1). Classification (GTDB taxonomy): domain Bacteria; phylum Chloroflexota; class Chloroflexia; order Thermomicrobiales; family UBA6265; genus JACCXM01. The sequence goes on along the minus strand of CALMZR010000286.1, from coordinate 6,398 downwards.
GTTGCTGGAGCTGGCCCAGATTCGTCTGGTGCTGACCGCGCACCCGACTGAGGCGCGGCGGCGCACGATCATCGCCAAGTTGGCCCGCATCTTCGGCGTCCTGCGCGACCTGGACGAGCGCGCCATGCTCCCCACCGAAACGACGCGCGCCCGACAGTTGCTGGCCCACACCATCGAGGAGGTCTGGTACTCCGAGGAGGTGCGCGCCACGAAGCTGACCGTCCTGGACGAGGTGCGGACCAGCCTGGTCTACCTGCTTTCGACGTTCGTCGACGTCATCCCCCGCCTCTACCGCGACCTCGAGGACGCCATCGCCAGGCATTACCCCGGCGCCGATATCGCCGTGCCCCCGCTGCTGATGCTCGGCACCTGGATCGGCGGCGATCGCGACGGCAACCCGAACGTGACTCCCGAGGTGACACGCGAGGCGCTTGGGCTGATGCGCTCGGCCGCGCTCGGTCTACTGGAACACCGCCTCATCGAATTGGCCGGCCGCCTCTCCGTCGCTGAGGCCGTGGCTGGTCCGGCCGAGCTACTCCAACCTCTCGTCGATCGACTTGCTGCCATGTTCCCCGAAACCGCGGCGCAGGTGCAGCGGGCCAACGCCGGCGAGCCGTACCGGCAGGCGCTGACGCTGATGCGGGAGCGCCTGCGCGCCGCCCGCGAACTCCATACCGGCGGATACGTCACGTCACGCGAGCTGCTCGACGATCTTCGCCTCATCGACGCCTCGCTGCGCTCACAAGGCGCGGACCTGATCGCCGACGGCGATCTCCGCGATGTCATCCGCGTCGTCGAGGTCTTCGGATTCCACCTCGCCATCATGGACGTGCGGGACCACGCGAAGCGCCACGCGGCTGCCCTCGCCGACATCTTCCGCCAGACCGGCGTCTGCGGCGACTATCTCGCCCTCAAGGAGCGAAAACGCGCCGCCCTCCTCATCCAGGAGATCGACAACCCGCGCCCGCTGATCCCGACGCGCCTCGATGGGTTTACCACGGAGACCCATGACGTCGTCGGCACGTTCCGGCTCATCGCCGAGGCGCTCTCCGGCGCGCATCATGGGGCCATCGAAACGTACGTCGTCTCCGGCGCCGAGGCGCCGTCCGACGTGCTGGCCGTGCTCCTCCTGATGAAGGAGTCCGGGCTCGCCCAACCCGGCGGCGCGGATGCGCGCCTGGCGATCGCCCCCCTCTTCGAGCAGGAAAAGGGACTGCGCCACGCTCCGGAGACCATGACCACGCTCCTGGACACCCCCGCCTATCGCCGCGCCCTCGACAGCGCGGGTGAGATTCAGGAGGTGATGGTCGGCTACTCCGACTCAAACAAAGAGATCGGCTATCTCGGGTCGGCCTGGGCGCTCTACGAGGCGCAACGCGACCTGACCCGGCTCTTCGCCGAACGTGGCGTGCGCCACACCTTTTTCCATGGCCGGGGCGGCGCCATCGGCCGCGGCGGAGGACCAACGAACATCGCCATCCTCGCCCAGCCTCCAGCATCGGTGATGGGCCGGGTGAAGCTGACCGAGCAGGGCGAGGTCATCGCCTCCCGCTACGCGACCACCCCCGTCGCTCACCGTGAGCTCGAGCTGGTCGTCGGCGCATCCCTGGCCAGCACGGTCGGCGTCCTTGCTTCGCCCAATCCCGGTCGGCTCGCCGAGTTCGAGGCCGCAATCGCTCACATGGCGGCGGCATCGGTCTCGGCGTACCGCGAGCTTGTCTATGGCGACGAGGACTTCGCCCGATTCTTCGAAGAGGCGACGCCCCTCTCCGAGATCGCCCGCCTCCAGATCGGCTCCAGGCCCGTGCGGCGCCAGCAGTCGCGCCGCATCGAGGACTTGCGCGCAATCCCCTGGGTCTTTGCCTGGACGCAGTCGCGGTTCGTGCTTCCCGGATGGTTCGGGCTCGGCGAGGGACTGCACCGCGGGCGCCGGAAATTCGGTCTGGAGTTTCTGCAAGCGATGCAGCGGGAATGGCCATTCTTCGCGGCCACGATCGGCAACGCCGAGATGGCCCTCGCCAAGTCGGATCTTGACATCGCCGCGCGCTACGCCGACCTCGTCTCGGATGCGGCGGTGCGGCAACGCATCTGGGACCGCATCCGGGACGAGCATGATCGCGCCACGCAAGAGATCTTGCGCCTGACCGGTCAGGAACGCCTGCTCGACCGCGAGCCCGTCCTGCGCCGCTCGATCGACCGCCGCAATCCCTATGTCGATCCGATGTCATTCGTCCAGGTCGAGCTGCTGCGCCGCCTTCGCTCCGGGGACGCCCAGGACGCAACCTTGCGCGCGATCCTGCGCACCGTCAACGGCATCGCCGGCGGCTTGAAGAGCACGGGATAGCTCGGCGTCGGAAGCAGACGCGCGTGGACTTCGTGTCGTTTCAACGGAGAAGGAAGCTCGGCTTTGCCAGTTGGCTCAGGTCCCTGACGCCGAGATTCCTCGCGGCGCTCGGAACGAAACGATGTTGGCTCGGCGGGCGCTATCCGCGTGCCACCCTCCGCCTGCCGTCATCCTCGATGACGATGTGGTGATCTTCTTCGTCCTCCCCACCGCCGACCGGCGTGATGGCGGGAGGCATGAGCGTTGATGGCGGCGCGACCGCCGCATCGATGCACGTCATCTTGCCAACGATCGTGAAGCAGGACATGGCGCTGGCAGGCAATGCCTGATTCATGGCCATGAACCCGAAGTAAGCGAGGACGCCGGCCGCGATCGCGGCGCGGCGGGTCCGTGTATCACGCATGGGCCCCGACCCCTTCCCGAGAGGAGGAGGGCGCCAGGGAGCGGGTAGCGCCGATCAGCGCTGGAATCCTGCGGGGAGTGCAACAAAGAGGCCGCGAGATCGATCCCGCGGCCTCTTGGCTGCTTAGAGCAATCTACTGGAACGGAACCCCCGGCACCGGGATCGGCGCCAGTGGGGCCGGCGGCAGCGGCGGCAGCGGGTTGATGGCGATGTCGTTGATGTCGTACGGGAAGTCGCCCGGTTCCGTGCCGGCCTCCGCGCCGAGATCGACGACGTAGTCCACGCCCTCTTCGAGCAGACCCGCGTTCACGTCGCCCTCGACCACCTCGTAGACGCCCTCGGTGACGGCGCCCTGGCAGGTGCTGATGTCGATGACATACCCGATGATGCACGTCGTCGCGACGTTGCCGACTTCAGGAGCCGACGGCTGCGCCGCAACGGGAGCCGCCAGCATGAACGGCACTGCGAGACTCACCAGGGCCCCGCCCAGCCGCTTCTTCGAAACGTTGCTCATTGACCTTTCCCTCCGCGACTCTCACCCCGAGCCCAAGTCCGACGACACAGGCAGCCCCCCGACCGCTGGTCGCCGGGCGCTCAGTGCGCCCAGCGCATTGTACTACCTGCCGCCCGCAAGTAAAACCCCCCCATCGGTAATTGGCAACCCCATCCCTTCCGCTCCTCCTGGTTCGGGCGCCCCAAGGGCGTAGATGTAGCCGTCGTGGCTCCCGACGACAACCATCCCCCCCACGGCCGCCAAGTCGGCCGTGACCTCGCCGCCCGTGACGTGCGTCCACAGGATGCTCCCGTCGCGCGGGTCGATGGCGTTCAGCGTCGGCCCGCTGCCGATCAGCACTGCCTCGTCCGTCACCGTCGCCGACGACCGGATGGCGTACCCCAGCGGGCTGCTCCAACGAATCTCTCCGGTTTCCCGGTCGAGTGCACGCACCGACTGGTCGTCGCCCCCCAGGTAGACCGATTCGCCTGCCAACGCCGGCGACGATTCACCCCCGACACCGCGCCGCCATCGCTCCTCCCCGGTCTGAACGTCGAGCGCGACCAGCGACGGCGCAGTGGTGGCGACGTAAACGACCCCGTCGGCGATTGCCGGGGTGGCGAAGATTTCCCCGCCCACCGGCTGCTGCCAGACTTCCCGTCCCGTCCCGATATCGAGCCCGGTCACAATCCCGGCCTCGTCGCCGATGACGACGACACCCTCGGCCACGGACGGGGAGCCGAAGAGCAGGTTGTCGTTGCGGTAGCGCCAGACCTCGTCGCCTGACGCAGTCGTGAACGCCGAGACGTGGCCCTCCTGGGTCGCGACGTAGAGAAGGTCCCCGACCACGACGGGAGAGCAGGAGCCGGCGAAGCGCAACGGCACGGACCAGCGCTCCCGCCCCGTCTCGGCATCGAGGGCGAGCAGCGAGTACCCGGCGGCAACGTAGAGCGTGTCCCCGCTCAGCGCTGGCGTGGAGCGTGCGATGTAGTCGCCGACGTCGGCCCGCCAGACCTCTTCGCCGGTGGCCAATCCGAGAGCGACGACGCTTCCGGCCTTGGTCGCAATGTAGACCGCGCTTTCGCCCACGATGGGCGAGGCGTAGCTCTCCCCGCCGACGAACGCCTTCCAGCGCACGACTGGCCGCTCCAGCGGCGCCGGACCGGCCAGCGCCCCAGTGCGCGCCGCGTTGCCCCGCAGCATGGGCGCCACCGCGCCTGCCGTCAGTAGCGCGCCGGGCTCCTCGGCCGGATCGGGCGTCGGGGTCGGCGCCGCCGGCGTTGGGGTCGGTGTAGGGATTCGTGTGTCGCCATATCCAAGCGTCTGGGCCAACGCGGCGCCAAGCACGACGGCCGAGATCACCACCGTCGCCGTTCCCGCCCGCGCCATGTTGCGCGCGTCGCGGCGCAGCCGCCAGAACCCCGTCAGGAGCGCCAGCACGCCCAGCGCGAAGACCGGCGCCCCGATCCCGGCCCCGCCGCCGAACCAGAGCGCGAATACCGCGGCAATGGCGCCCGTCCAGAGCAATCCGACCCCTTCGCCGGTCTCCAGGGCCAACCGCCGCCGCCGCTCCTCACGGTCTCGCTCTCTCGCGGCCAGGAGATAATCGGGCAGCGCGAATTGCGTCTGCCGCGCCCGCGCCGATTCGGCAACCGCGACGCTCGACAGCAGAATCCCGCAATCGGCGCAGAACTCCGCCACCGCGGGATTCACGTGTCCGCAGAGACCGCAGCGACGCTCTCGGGCATCCATGTCACGTCATCCGATCCGCCGCGGAGCTTGCGGGCGGCCTCAGCCCAGGCCGCGGGTCGTGTGGGTCGCGGTCAGGCTTCGGGCACGTCCGCGACGCAGATCGTCCACGGCAGCGAGCCCTCCAACTTGCGCACGCGAAGCTGCTCCTCCACCAGCCGGCCAAACGCGGCCCGCGACCAAAACTGCTTGTGGTCGGGATCGCTGCCGCGCGGGCGCACGTCCCAGTTCTTGCCGCGCGCCGCGTTCGCCAGGCAGAAGACCGGCTCGTGGGGCACGCTGAGCACCACCGAGCGCCGCGCCACCCGCGCCATCTCGGCCAGCGCCTGACGCGGCAGATCGCCAGGCAGATGCTCCAGCACCTCGAAGCAGCCGACGATGTCGAACGATTTGTCCGCGAATGGCAGGGAAACCACGCTTCCTGAAACGAATCGACCATCCGGATTCGACCGGGCGGCCACGGCCAACGCCGTATCGGAGACGTCGCAGCCGGTCAGCGCGATCCCCGGAATCTCGCGCAACACCCGCCGCGCCACGAACCCCTCGCCGCACCCCGCGTCGAGGAACGTCCGGGGCGAGAGCGCGGCGATCTCCGAAACGATCTTGCCGTGAAAGCGCTCGATCAACGCCCGCTGGATCGGGTTTGCCGCGGTGTGCTTGCGGTAATTGCTCGACAGCCGGGCATGCGCTTCGAGATTCATGCGGGGAATGCTCCACTTCGCAATCTTGGGGTCTTGCGCCGCGATGCGCGCATTATCGCCGGTTCATGACGGTTCGGACTAATCGCACCGCGATCCAGACGAGCGGCGTCACGGCAAACAGCGCCAGGCGATACGCAACGGCCGCCAGGATCACCGGCCCCGCCGCAAACCCACTCAACCCGGCGACCGCCGCCATCAGCGCCTCGCGCACCCCGGCCCCGCCGGGGACCGGGCTCAGCATCCCGATCAGCACCGGGAGTCCCATCACGCCCACAAGCAATGGTGGCGACGGGGACACGCCAAAGATACCCAGCAGCCCAGCCATCACGCCAATCTGCGCGCCCCAGAAGATCACCGTCAGCAGCACGGCCAGCACCGCCAGCGCCGGATGCCGCCTCGGCCCGGATAGCAGATTGCCCATGAACGGCGCCACGCGCCGCCGTACGACAGCGACCCTCGAAATGGCTACGGCTCCCACAGCGCCTATCATGAGTGCGCCTGCGGCAAGCAGTACGGCGCGCCCATCGATATCAAGCGCCTGCACGAGCTCCAGCCCGCCGAGCGCCAGCCACGCCGCCGAGATCGCCGCCAGCACCGCGACATCGAGTCCCGCTTCCCAAGCCACGACCGCGCCACTCTGGCCCGGGGTCAGGCGAAGATCGCGAACCGTCAGGGCGGCCCGCGTGGGGACCGCCAACCCGATCGGCG
>CALMZR010000285.1 GCA_937870845.1 uncultured Chloroflexota bacterium | reverse complement strand
CCTGAGGCGGAACCCAGGTGCTGCCCGGCTCGTGACCGCGCCCCAAAGATTGCCAAGATTGCCAAGATTGCCAACTCTGACGGGAGGGGGTGGTTGGCGAGCTTCCTTCGCCACACAGAAGAGTGATCGGCCTGGCGGGGGTCCTCGGCATTCGGCGTGAGCGGATTTTCTCATTCGTCTCCGTACAAACTACGGATGCGAATTGGCGAGTCGTGCCCCATGATGCGGTATCGCGACTAGCGACAGGAACGCGCGGTGCATGGTGCATGGAGGCCGCCGTGGTTGACCTCAGCATTCCGATCGAGCTGCACGGGTTCGAGGAACTTGTCGAGCAGGGGTTCGGCGACCCCCGGCTAGGACAAAAACCGGTCCGGCCGTGGGAGCAAGGCGAGACCCGCTTCTACGTCATTCAATTCACGCACTCCCTGTTCGAGGAAGAACGGACGGCGATCCAGGAGCGGTTCGGGTTGGAGCTGGAGGCGTACATTCCCAGCTTCGCCTACATCGAGCGGGTGGGCGAGGAGACGGTCGCCGGCCTGATCCAGCAAGAGCTGGTCAACGGCCTCTTCCCGCTCGAAGCCGTCAACAAGCAGTCGCCCGGCATCGGCGAGATCGTGTTCCAGGACCCCGATCGGGACGCGGTCGAGGGGTTTCGGCTGTGGGCGACCCTTTTTTCCGACGAGGATCTCGATCTCGTTCTGGCAAAGCTGACCGAGGCCAACGCCACCGACATCCGCGTCCACGACGACCGGCAGGCGGAGGGACTCCTGCGCATCGAGTTCACCATCGACTCCCTCGATCCGCTGCGAGAGATCGCCGAGATCGAGACGGTGAACTGGATCGAGGAGGACCCGGATTCGTCGCCGAGCGCCGGCATCCCCGCCGGCTGGCTGTGGGGGGGCACCGCCGAGCTCGCCGCCGCCGCCCACGGGTTGCGCGGCGAGGACGAGATCGTCGGCGTGCTGGACGACGAGCTGCTGACGGTCGATCACTGCTGGTTCCGCGATCCCAACGAGCCCACCTACGGCCCGCTGCACCGCAAGATGATCGCCTGCCACGGCAGCGCCGGCGACCCGCCCACGCACGCGGCCTTCGTCGCCGGCATCCTGTGCGGCGAGGATCTGGCTGACCCGGCGCGGCGGGGGATCGCCTACAAGGCCAAGTTCGCCTACGCCAACCGGGACCTGGTCAAAGACGGGACGCTGACCCTCTACCAGGTGTTCAGCAGGATGCGGGAGAACAAGGCGACCGTCATCAACAACAGTTGGCGGTCCAGAGCCAATCCGCCGTACAACCTGCACTCGGTCGATACCGACCGCTTCGCGTGGCGCAACGAGCGGATCCTGATCGTCGGGTCCGCCGCCAACACCGGGGAGGTGATGGGGCCGCCGGGCTCCGGCAAGAACGCCCTCTCCGTCGGCGCGGCCTACGTCGACGACAACGTCTCCTGCCTCGCCGACGTCGGACTCGGTACGGAGAAGGTCGACGGCGAGCTGACGGGGAACGTCGAGGGCGGACGCCGCAAACCGGATCTGCTCGCGCCGGGCTGCAACATCGCGTCGGTCAAGCTCGACGGCGCCGTCTTGCCATGCGACATCATCAGCGACGCGGACCTCGTCCATGGAGCCGCCTCTCCCGGCAACCCCGAATGCGACCCGGTCGACGCCGAGCACCCGCCGGCCTACTGCGCCTCCAGCTACGCGACGGCCGTCGCCTCCGCCGCGGCCGCCATCGTGCGCCAGTACTTCATGCAAGGGTGGCACACGACGGGGAATCCGGGCGGGCCGCAGCACCGGCCGACCGCGGCGTTGCTCAAGGCGATGCTGCTCAACGCCACCGAGCAGTTGTCCGTGCCCGCCGGCGGCCCGTACCCCGCCATCGGCTCCGGCTGGGGGTTGTTGCAGCTCGATCGCGTGCTGCGCCTGCCGGGGGAAGTGAAGAAGATCGCCTTCTGGGACATCCCCAACGCGCAAGGCTTCTTCCGCAACCCGACGACGCCCCCGCCGCACAAGATACGGGTCAATTCCAACACGAAGCCGCTGAAGATCACGCTGGTCTGGACCGAGCCGCCCGGCGACCTCAAGTCGGAGAACCCGGTCGTCAACAACCTCGACCTGGTGGTGCGTTCACCAAGCAACGCGACCTACCGTGGCAACTGGTTCGCCCCCGCCACCGGCGCGTCGGCCCCCGACACCCCGCTCCAACCCGCCCAGCCCGACCCGGCCAACAACGTCGAGATGGTCCTGGTCAAGCAGCCCGAACCGGGCGACTGGAACATCTTCGTCGTCCCCACCGAGGTCAACGCCGGCCGCAACGGCCAGGGCTACGCGCTGGTGGCGCGGGGGGACTTGGCGTAACGGGGTCGGAGGTCGGAGGTCGGGGGTCGGGAGTCGGGAGTCATGAATCGTGAGACGCGGGGCCGTGGGTCGCTGGCCGTCAGCGCGGTAATCGCTGACCCACCTGCTTCCGACCCCCGACCCCCGACTCCCGACCTCGTCACACCAACCCATGCCGCGTCGCCAGCGCGATCGCCTCCCGCCGGTTGGCCGCGCCGAGCTTGCCCAGGATGTTCGCTACGTGGTTGGAGGCGGTGCGCGGGCTGAGGAAGAGCCGCTCGGCGATCTCCGGGTCGGTCAGGTGCTGGCACAGCAGCGCCAGCACCTCCTGCTCCCGCCGCGTCAGGTTGAACGGCGAGACCGGTCGCGGCAGCACCTCGGGGTTCTCCGTCAGCGCCAGCGCCTCCGCCGTCGCCTCCTCCAGCGACAGCTTCTGCCCGACCGCCCATGCCTCCTCGTAGGCGGAGTTGGTGAGCGTGCGGCGGGCGATGGCCAGGGTTTGCTTGATCTCTTGGCGCTCCGCAACGGTTGGCACAGTTTGGATCGTCTTGCGTAGGGCATCGGCTGCGCTGAGCAATCGCACGGCTGGCTCCACATGGCCGCGCTGGATCAAGACTGCCGAGATGCCTTCGATGCAGGCGACAGCCCAGTAACGCTCGCCCAGCGATCGATTTTGCGTCAAGGCATCACTGAAAAGCTTCAAAGACTCAATATCGTCGCCAGTCATGTGGGCGAGGCATGCCAATCCATGGAGAACAAACACCTCGCCTTGCCGGTCGCCAAGTTCTCTAAACACTTCGAGACTCTCATCATACTGACGTCCGGCCCTCGCTACGTCACCCTGGAGACGGGCGATGTTCGCTAGCCCCCAAAGCAAGTACGCGACTCCGTCGGCGTTACCTACCCTACGGTGAGCGGCAAGCGCCACTTCGTGGAGCGCCAAGGCTCGCTCGTATCGACCTTCAGCTGTCGCAACGCGGCCAAGATTGTGTTGAGCCAAGGCGATGCCGGAGTCGTCATGCAGTGTTGTCCAAATCGTCAGCGCTTCAGTGAAGAGTTCGTCGGCTCGAGAGTACTCGCCCAAGTACATCGCCGCGAGTCCCAATCCGTTCAATGCCGCTGCAACTCCATCCTGACTTCCCAGCTCCCGCCAGATAGCCATAGCCTTCGTGAAATAGTCGCGCGCCTCGCTGAGGTCGCTGAGGTCAAGGGCAAGGATTCCCAAGCAGTAGATTGCTCTTACGCGCACAGTCGGATCGATGACGCCACCGATCTCCAGACTTCGCTTGAGCGCACGACGACCTTCGGTTAGGTATCCGCGATGTGCCCAAAACTTCCAAAGGAACACACCAAGCTTCAGAGCTGTCTCCGAATCGCCCGAGGCAATTGATCGCTCAATGACCGCTCGTGTGTTGCCATGCTCGACAGCCAGCCGCCTTAGCCACGTTGCCTGCTCCGGACCGTCGATGTTTTCACGTGCCTGTGTGCCCATCTCCAGAAAGTAGGAACTGTGGCGACGTTCCGATGCTTCTTGGTCACGGCTGATCGCAAGCTGCTCCAGCCCATACTCCCGGATCGTCTCCAACATGGAATATCGTGGCTCTGCGTCCGCACCATGTAAACGGTTGACTAGGTTGTCGTCGACGAGCGATGCCATCCCATCCAGGGTGTCGATCTTGAGGTCATCAGGGATTCCGGCGACCGCGCCCGCAGCTTCCAGAGTCCAGCCGTCAACGAAAACAGCCAGTCGCCGGAAAAGCGCCTGCTCGGATGGTTCAAGCAGGGCATAACTCCAATCGATCGCCGCTCGCAACGTCTGCAATCGCGCCGGACTGTCGCGCGGACCGCCCACGAGAAGCGAGAGGCGACGCTCGAGCCGATCCGCGATGGCCGACAGCGGCATGTGCCGAAGCCTGGCGGCGGCAAGTTGGATGGCCAGCGGCAGCCCATCCAAACGCGCGCAGATGGTGGCAACCTGCGCCGCGTTCGCCGCCGTGAGGGTGAAGTCGCCGGTGGCGGCACGGGCGCGCTCGGCGAACAAACGAACGGCGGGCATGCCCGCGAGTTCCGTTAGCGGCGGTAGCTTGTTCGGATCCGGGAATGCCAGCGGAGAGAGGGGGAAATGGTGCTCGCCGCTCAGTCTCAGGACCGTCCGGCTCGTAACGATTAGTTGCAGCCCAGAACCGGCGGTAAGCAGATCGGTCAGCAATGGAGCCGCTGATTCCACCTGCTCGAAGTTGTCCAGGACGACGAGTGCTTCGCGATGCGACAACTCTTCGAGCAGTGTTGTCGCCGCCGGGCGGTCGCCCGCATCGCGAATGCCTAGAGCCCAAGCGATCGCTGGTGCAACTAATGCGGGATCGCTGACGCCGGCAAGATGGACGAAGTGTGCGCCGTCCCGCCACTCGCCTTGCAGAGTGCGGGCAACCTCACCAGCGAGTCGCGTCTTGCCCACGCCGCCGGGCCCGGTGAAGGTCAACAAGCGGACCTCACGATTCCGCAGCATGACTTCTGCTGCGGCCAACTCGCGCTCCCGGTTTATCAATGGAGTGAGCGGGATCGGTAGGTGAGAACTTAGCGTTTCGACGGAGTCAAACGCCACTGGCATACCCACCACTGTGCAAACACCCTCGACAATCGTCCTAGAAGGATACTCAGTGTCCAAGCTTTGAACATCAAACCTGAGACCAAAGCGTATACTGCCCGAAGTTCGGGTTGGATTCGTGCGCCTTTCATCACTGTTCTTTGATTATGAAGATGTCCGCCGTCTGAGATGCAGTGACGCGAGGCGGCCAATCGCCTCGCAAGCGAGCCCCTCTCCCATCGCGATGGGAGAGGGGTTGGGGTGAGGGGCTAGCGTCGGATCATGGAGTTCTACACCCGCCGCCGCACGGATCCTCCTCATCCCACGGGATGACGTACGACGCCACCGACACCGTCGCGTCCTCCGCCCCGCCGTTGCGGAACGTGTACCACATGCTCTGGTCCAGCGTGACCCAGTCGTTGCCGGCCAACGTGATCGTTTCGTCCGAAGCCAAGTCGGCCGTCGGGCAGCCAGGAGAGCCGAAGACGCAGTCGGGGTCGTCGCTGTCGCCCGTCAGCACCTCGGCGTCGCCGCTGTAGTGGGCGGTGAAGTCGATGATCCCCTCCTGCACCAGCAGGATGACCGGCCCTTCCCGCTCGCGCCAGCCGATGCAGGCGCCCGGCGGCAAGGTCATCACCGTCAGGTAGAGGCGGTGTGTGTCCATGTCGAACGGCAGCACCGACCCGGAGTTCTTCCCCGGCGGCGCCCGGAAGACCAGCTCCCCCTGCGCCAACTGATGCTCGCTGCACAGCTCGCTCACCCCAGGCGGCAGGTTGGGGATCGGACTCCCCGCCGGCGTGGCGTCATGAAGGGCGACGACGTGCCGGGGAGCCGCTTGCGAAAAGGCGGCGACGAACAGGCCGAGAACCGCGACGACCGCGAAAACCGCGCTGCGCATGACGAACCCCTCCCTGATGCACGAGAACGACCGGGCTCACGAGCGGCTGCCAACTGCCGAGTTGTGACGTGCCGCTACGCTATCGGATGTGGCCCTGTTTGGCAATAGGTACGAATACGGGTTTCGCGATCCGTACAAGCCGCATTGCGGGGGTGTCGGGTGTCAGGCGCCGGGAATGACGAAAGCTCCTCGCCCCGCGCACGAGGCCGGGCGCCCTCTGGGCGGCGGTTGGGGTGAGGGACGTGGCCGCGGCCCGGTCGATCGACCGGGCCGCGGCGGGAGGGGGAGGGGGGCTTGCGCCCAGGGTGGAACGGTGCGGAGGCG
>CALMZR010000284.1 GCA_937870845.1 uncultured Chloroflexota bacterium | reverse complement strand
TCGAGATCGACGAGGATATCATCCGGCTCGAGGCTCTCCTGGCCGTCGGGCGTCTCGACGAGGACCGACTCGCCGGCTTCGACCCTGGCGGCGACCTCTCCCGGATCGAGGGCCGCCAACCCTTCGCGGACGGCGTTCAGCCGCTTGCCGAGACGGGGACCGAGCACGCGAAGATTCGGCCTGATGGTGTACGAGACGAACCGGCCGGGATCGCCCAGCGGTTCGATGCCCTTGACGTTGAGCTCGTCGAGCACTTGGTCTTTTAGGCGGAGGACCGAGTCGAGCATGCTCGGGTCGCGGCTGTGGACGAGGAGCTTGGGGAGTGGTTGACGCACTTTGATCGCCGCTTCCTGGCGCGCGGCGTGGCCGGCGCCGACGATTTCCAGCACCGCGTCCATATCCGCGGAGAGCGACGTGTCGATGCGGGCCTCGTCGGCGACGGGGAAATCGGTGAGGTGGATCGACCCGGGCGCCGACGGATCGACCGAGCGAACGAGGTTCTGGTACATCGCCTCGGCGAGGAACGGCGTGAAGGGGGCCAGCAGCGCGGCAAGGGTGGTGAGGCTCTCGTACAGCGTCTGATAGGCGGCGGCCTTGTCCGCGTCATTCTCGCTTTTCCAGAAGCGGCGACGGTTGCGGCGGATGTACCAGTTGGAGAGTTCGTCGATGGTGAAGCGCTCGATTGCCCGCGAGGCGCGTTCGGGGGCGTAGTCGTCCAGAGCGGCGCGGACCTCGGCGATGAGCCGGTGGAGTTGCGAAACGATCCAGCGGTCGAGGACCGGCCGATCCGCCAGGGGCACTGTGTTCCTGGGATCGGTCGGATCGAAGCGGTCGAGGGCGGCGTAGGTGGCGAAGAAGGCGTACGAGTTCCAGAGGGGCAGGATGAACTGGCGGCGGACCTCGTCGGTGATGTGGGGGCCGAAGTTGAGGTTGGCGTCGGGGTTGGCGCGGGAGAAGAGCCAGCGCATGACGTCGACGCCGATTTCCTCGGCGGCGTCGTCGAACCAGATGGCATTGCCTTTGCTCTTGTGCATCTCCTCGCCCTTCTCGTCGCGCATGAGGGCGTAGGAGAAGACGTTGAGGAAGGCGGGGCGGTCGACCAGCGCGGTGCTCTGGGCGATCATGGAGTAAAACCAGTTGCGGAATTGCCCCGGAAAACTCTCCGAGATCATGTCCGCGGGAAACCAGTCTTCCCAGTACTCGCGGTCGTGGCGATAGCGAAGCGTCGAGAAGGGGACGATGCCGGCGTCGAGCCAGGGGTTGCCGACATCGGTGATGCGGGAGACGGTTTCCCCGCACGCCGAGCAGGCGATCTTCACTTCGTCGATCCAGGGGCGATGCGGCGTGTGCCCGGCGAAGGCGTCCCAGCCCGCGACGGCGCGTTCTTCGAGTTCGGTCTCGCTGCCGATGACGTCGACGTTGCCGCAGGCAGTGCAGTCGTAGATCGGCAGGGCCAGACCCCAGTAGCGCTTCTTGGAGATCATCCAGTCGTCCATGTGCGCCAGCCAGTCGAGCTCGCGGTCGAGGCCGAAGCTGGGGCGCCAAGTCGTCTGGCGGGTGACGTCCATCATGGGCTGGCGCAGGGCGTCCATGGCGATGAACCACTCGTCGACGAGGCGGAAGACGAGATCGGTGTTGCAGCGCCAGCAGACCGGGTAGCGGTGGCGGTGCTGCTCGGCGCGGTAGAGGAAGCCCTTCTCTTTCAGATCTTCGGCGATGGGGACGGCGACCTCGTGGACATAGCGGCCGCTGAGGAAGCCGAAGCCGTCCACGTAGACGCCGAACTCGTCGATGGGAGCGATAACGGCGAGGTCGTTCGCCTTGGACAGGGCAAAATCTTCCTTGCCCGCTCCCGGAGCGATGTGGACGACGCCGGTTCCTTCTGTGGCGCCAACGTCCGCCCAGCCGATGACGCGATGGGTGACGCCTTGCTGCGCTTCCAGTTCGTCGAATGGGCCGCGGTAGGTTCGGCCGATCAGATCGGCTCCCGTCACCTCGGCGGCGACGGTGTAATCGCCGCGCAGCGCCGAGCGGGCGGCGTCCTTGGCTACGTAGTAGGTCTGGCCACCTTGCCCGGCGCGGACGTAGGTCAATTCTGGGTGGACGGCCGCTGCGACGTTGGCCGGCAGCGTCCAGGGCGTCGTAGTCCAGACGAGGAGGCTCGCGTCCGGTTCGTCCAGCAAGGGGAAGGCGGCGAAGACGGAGAGGTGTGACCGCTCCTGGTAGCCCTCGGTGACGATCTCGTGCTCGGAGATGCCGGTGCCGCAGCGGGGGCACCAGGGCATCACGTCGTGGCCCTTGTAGAGCCAGCCACGCTCGTGGACGGTCTTGAGGAAATGCCAGATGGTGTAGTTGTTCTCGTCCGACATGGTGAAGTACGAGTCGTCCCAGGCCATCCAGTAGCCGAGCCGGATCGACTGGTTGGTGATGCGCTCGGCGGAGGCGAGCACGCGCTGCTTGCAGCGTTCGACGAACTCGGCGATGCCGAACGTTTCGATGTCGCGCTTACTGGAGAAGCCGAGCTCTTTCTCGACTTCGACCTCGACCCAGAGACCCTGGCAGTCAAACCCATTCTGGTAGCGCTGGCGCTTGCCGAGCATCGTTTGATACCGCTGGAAGAGGTCCTTGTAGGTGCGGCCCCAGGCGTGGTGGACTCCCATGGGGTTGTTGGCGGTGATGGGGCCGTCCAGGAATGAGTAGCGCTCCGGTGAGTCCTCATTGCGGCGCAGGTACGCCTCGACGATCCCGTCGCGCTCCCACCAGGCGAGGAGATCGCGCTCCAGCGCCGGAAAGTCGGGCCGGTTGTTCACTTGCTGGATCCCGACTTGAGTTTCGGTCATGTGTCTAATGCTCCGTTCGTCGGCGGCTGGCATACAACGAAAACGAAACGCCCGCCCTCGCATCCGAGGACGGGCGAACCCGCGGTACCACCTCAGTTGGCCGCTTTGCAGTGACCCACTCCGCCGCGGCATGGCGGCCGCAGCAACACCCGCGCTATCGGGCGGACCCGGGCGCGTCTCCCGACGGGGCGTCGTTCGGGCGCCGGCTCAGGGGCGATATCCGTGAGCGGTCCTGCGACCCGTTCTCAGCGCATCGGGCTCTCTGGACGCGACTCCGCTCGGGCGTGGTCCCCGTCGTTGCCTCGGACGAAAATAGTAGCGGGACGGGCGATTTTCGTCTACGGCCCGTAATTTTACACGACAGACGCGCGGCGACGGTTGAGCCATCGCGTTTTCACCCGGCGATAGATCGCCATCAGGGCCAGCAGGTACGAGCTGCCCAGGAGATACGAGGCGACGACGTCGGTGAACCAGTGGTGGCCGAGATAGATGCGGCTGGGGCCGACGAGGGCGATGAGCGAGACGAGGGCTGCCGTGGCGGCTTTGCGGAGCTTGTCCGGCCGGACCAGCGTCTCGAGCAGGAACGCCAGGAAGCCATACACGCCGCTGTAGATCAGGACGTGGCCGCTGGGGAACGACGAGCCGCCGATGCGGCCGGGTACGACACGCACGTCCTCGGGAGCAGGTCGCGGGCGGCCCATAGCGGTCTTGACAGCGGCCGAGATGGCGCCGGCGCCCCAGGCAAGAAGCTGGAAGCCCGCTTCGATCGGGAAACCCAGCGAGAGCCACAAGAGCGACAGCACCGGCGGGATGATGCGAGATTGGGGCGGAAACCCCGGCCAGGAGACGACGTGCATGAGGCGATCGAAGCCGGGCAGCGTGATCCGTTGCAGCGATCGCGTCACGTGGAGATCGAACAGCCGGCTCCGGTTGCGCCGCACGAGGCCAAACAGCACGGCGGACGTGGCGAGGGCAATGCCGGCAACAAGCGTGGCTGCGCGCCCGCGGGCGATGGCCCGGCCGGGAGGAAAGACTTGCCGCACCGAGAGCCGGCCGGTCGGCGTCTCCTGAAGCAGGCGCGGGGTCCCTCTGCCGGGGCCAGATCGATTCAGCATGGCCGGGTCGGCCGGCTGTCTGGTACAAGGAAGGATATCGGTTGTCCTGCCGAGCTGGCTGCGGCTTGGGCCGCCATCGGACAGGCCGACCGCCTGGATTGCGAAAGGACATGTTGTGTCGACGCTGATGAGAGCGTCGCGGCCGATGAGGTTCGGGCGGGCACGATGGTGGTTCCTCCTCGCCGCCATCGCGATGGCGGCGGTGTGCGCGGTCCTTTTCTTGCCGGGAAGTATTGCCTCGAAGACCCATCTGGCGCTGCACGGCATCTGCGCGCAGCGCCCCAGCCATAGCCTGCGCATCGGGGGCGAGTTGCTGCCGCTGGACGCGCGCATGACGGGCATCTACATCGGGGCCGCCGTCACCGCGACTTGGCTCGTCGCGGCCGGGGCCGCCACCCAGGCGGGCGTGCCGCCGCGCCGCGTCGTGGCAATGGTGGCCCTGTTCGTGGTCCTTCTTGCGTCGGACGGATTCAACGCGCTCGCGTTCGACCTGGGGTTGCCGCATCCGTATGAGCCATCCAACGTGCTGCGCTTGGCAACCGGCGTTCTCGGAGGGGTGGCATTGGGCGCGGGGCTGACGTTTCTTTTCGCGGCAACGATGTGGGCGCGACCGGACCGGTCGCGGCCGGTGGTAAATGGCCTGGCGGCGCTGGCCGTTCCTTTGGGCATCGGTTGGGCGCTCGGGGCGTTGGCCCTCTCGGGGTTGCCGATCCTGTATGGGCCGTTCGCCCTCGGGCTGCTCGTCGCGGCAGTGGGCGTCTTCGCGACGCTGGCCATGATTGCGCTGGCGCTGGTCAGCAACCGCGCCTGGACCTACGGCTCGTTTCCCGAGATGGGCGCGCTGGCGTGCGTCGGGGTCGTGACGGCCGTCGGGCTGATCGCCGCGCTCGCGGGCATGCGGGTCGGGCTGGAAACGTGGCTCGGCCCGCCGATATTGACATAATTCATGCGTCGAAGTCGCGCTGTGCTACACTCGCGGCCGGGCGAAATGGCGAACCCCGATCGGTTTCATGGCGCGGCTGGCGCGGACTTGCCGCGCCTCAGGCAGCCACGCAGATGAAGGTGTACCGCGACCTCGCATACGTCAAGAAGCGCAAGCGCGCGGCGGTCCTGACGTCGCTGGCGGGGGTCGCTCTCCTCGGATCGTCCTACTTCATGGTGTTCACGGCCGGGCAGGCGGATTGGCGGACGGTGTTCGCGTACGTCCCGTTGCTGGCCGGCATCATCATGTTCCACCTCGGCATGCAGCAGGTCGGGAAATGGAACCGCGCCCAGCGCAACGACGTGATCCTCGACAAACTGCTCGAGGGGCTCGGGGAGCGGTACACGCTGATCCACTACCCGAAAGTCGGCGACCGCACGGTCGAGCACGCGATGGTTTACCCAGGCGGGGTGTTGACCATCACCGCGCGCGAGCTTCCCGGGGGCGTCTCGCACCGCGATGGGCGGTGGCGCAAGGTCAACCAGGGGTTCAGCCGATTTTTCGGCATGGGCGGCGCGTTCCTCGGCAACCCGACCGCCGACGCGGCGAATGACGTCAAAGCGGTCAGCGCGAAGTTGGCGGAGAGCCACATGGAGACGGACGTCGATGCGGTTGTGGCTTTCGTCAATCCGCGGGTAGCGATCGAAGTCGAGGAGCCCGATTTTCCGGTGACGAACGGCGAAGGGCTGGCGCCCTACATCGCGTCGTTACCGGCGCAGCCCGCGCTGCAGCCAGCCGAGCGGCAGCGCCTGGTTGAGGTTCTCACCGCGGAAGGCACGTTCGAGACGCCTCAGGCGGCGCCAACGCGGCGTCCGGTGAAGCGGCGGGCCGCGTAAGGTGGCATCTCGCAGCGGCCGCCAAACGAACGAGCCGCGACCCTTGCCGCCCATTGAAATGGGCTGGCCGGACTGGGCCGATCCCCTGGCCGTGCAGAGCCTACGGGACCATGTCCGGAGCGAGCGCATCGGCCACGCCTATCTTCTCGCAGGGCCGAAAGGGCTTGGCAAGGCGGCGCTAGCAAGCGCCTTCGCCCAGTCACTCTGCTGCACGGAAAGCGACGCTGACGATCGCTCGCGCCCCTGCTCGGCATGCCGGGCCTGTCGCAACGTCGCACGCCGGACTCACGTTGACGTCGAGTGGTTCGACCTGGCTTCGCAGACGAGCCTTGACAAGGAGGCCTCGGCGACGTCGTTGAGTATCGATACGGTGCGGCGCTTGCGCGGTTCGGCCGCGTTGTTTCCGCTTGAGGCGAGCCGCCGCGTCATCGTCGTGGACGACGCGGAGACGTTGCTCGAGCCGGCACAGCAGGCGCTGCTGAAGACTCTCGAGGAGCCACCGCCCGCGGTGACGATCCTGCTCTTGAGCGATGACTCGGAGGCGCTGCTCGAGACCGTTCGCTCTCGATGTCAGGAGGTTCGCGTACGGCCGGTCTCCGAAAGTACGATCGTACGCGCGCTCGCGGAGCGTGGGATTGACGAGCGCGAGGCGACAACAATTGCCGCGTTAAGCCGCGGCGCGCCGGGCTGGGCCATTGCCGCCGTGGCTGACGAACGACTGAAGCGATCACGGCTGGAAGAACTGGACGCGGCGCGCTCGTGGCTTCAGGGCGAGCCGTATGAGAGGCTGGTGACGGCATACAAGCTCGGCGAGCAGTTTGGAAAGCGCCGCGACGACGTGATCGGCGTTGTGCTGGCCGCGGTGCAATTACTGCGCGAGCGGATGTTCCAGGCCGCGGATTCCGAGCCCGGCGCGGCGGGGATCGGGGTCGCGTTGGCCGCCTCCCTGCGATGCCTTTCCGATCTCGAAGCGAACGTGAGGCCACGACTGGCCCTGGAAGCGATGGTGATGCAATGGCCGAGGCTGGACCCGCCGCCGGGGTAGAGCGGTTGTGGGCGCCCCCGGTTTCGATCGAAGAGGCGCGGGCGCGGGCCCGCGAGCGGTTTAAGAGCCGGCTGGAGTCCGGAGAGAAGATCGGCGAATGTGGGTGCGGTGACGACGCGGTCATCGGATCGCAGGATGCTTCGCCCGTGGAGTGCGTCGTCGGCGTGCGCTTCCGCGATTCGGGGCGCTTGTACTACTTCCGGCCTGGAGAGGAAGACCTCGATGTCGGCGACTGGGTAGTGACGAGCTCGGGGCGAGGGCAGGAGGCAGCCCGCGTGGTGGTCGCGCCGCATCAGGTGCGGGGCGCCATGATCAAGGGCGAGCTGGGGCGTGTCGTGCGCCGGCTCACCGACGACGATTCCGACCGCATGGCGGCGCAAAAGCAGCGGGCCGCCGGGGCAGTGCGGCGGCTCGGCGAACGCGCCCGCGCGCGCCGGCTCGGCCTTAAGAGCATCGCCGCCGATTTCAGCTTTGACGGCGCCGCGGTGACTTTGAGCTACTCGGTGCCCGACCGCGACCGCGCTCCCGACGCCTCAGCGCTTCGCGACCTCGCCCAGGAGCTGGCCGCCGAGCTCGGCAGCCGCGTCGAGCTGCGCCAAGTCGGGCCTCGCGACGAGGCCCGGCTGCTGGGCGGATTGGGTCGGTGCGGTCGCACGCTTTGCTGCTCGTCGTGGCTTCCGGTTTTTCCCGAGATCTCGATGAGCATGGCAAAGAATCAAGAGTTGCCGTTGAATCCATCAAAAGTTTCGGGGGTCTGCGGGCGGCTGCTCTGCTGCCTGTCGTATGAGAACGACCAATACCGGCAGATGAAAGCGGTCATGCCGAAGCTGGGGCAGTCAATCGAGACGCCGGGCGGACCTGGGCAGGTCGTCTCGCTACACCTGCTCAAGGAGTTGGTGACGGTTCGACTCGAGAGCGAAAACGGCGACGTGATCTTTCGCGCCGACGAGCTCGGGCTCGGCGCGGGCAAAGCCCTTCCGCGCCCGGCCCCGGCCGTCCCCGCCGCGGAACGTGCGCCCGCAGATGACGTCGTCCCCTCACTCGAGAATGACGCAAGCGATGAAACCGCAATGGCCGCGGCCGGAACGGGACGCCGGCGCCGGCGCCGGCGCAGCGGACGTCGCGGGAGAGGATCGTCGTGACCCCGGGCGCGCCGTGGCGAGTGGTGATCTGAGATGGCGCTGTACCTGGTGGTCCACACGCCGAGGGAGCTTCCTGAAGCAGGCGTGCGGCCGCCGACGAAGCTGCGAGACCTTGCCGACGCGTCGCGCGGGGATGGGCGCATGCCCCGCTGGCTGAAGACCTGGTCGCCCGATCTGCATGACGACCGGTTGTTCACGCTTTGGGAGGCGGCCTCGGCCGACGAGATCAGGGCGGCGCTGGAAGAGTTCGGGTTTCTGGATGACATGGACGCGGCCCCGCTGCGGGTCAGGGAATGGGGCCCGGACGACGTACTCGCTTCCGACTGACGATAGAGCGCATTCAGACGTCCAGTCGGCGCCGGCGCCCCCGATGCTAGAATCGGGTTGCGGGCGTCAAAGGCAGCCCGCCTCGGCGCCTCCAGAACGATCGGGGAAACGCAACCATGGCTGAATCTCGAGCCGTCGGCCAGCGAGTCCGGCGCATCGACGCTCCGCAGAAACTGACCGGGCAGGAGCGGTTCACCGGTGATCTTCGCGTGCCGGGCCTGCTCATCGCACGCCCCGTGACCAGCCCCTACGCCCATGCCCGCGTGCGCTCGATCGACTCCTCCACGGCCTTGGACGTGCCTGGCGTCGTGCGCGTCCTTACGTCGGACGATCTTTCGATCGCCCGCGATGCCGCCGGGGCTCCGGTGAAGGCTCCGATCGCCTCAGGCGAGGCGGTCTACGCCGGTCAGTTCGTGGCGTTGGTGCTGGCGGAGACCGATGCGGCTGCGCAGGATGGCGTCGCGGCGGTCGAGGTCGATTACGAGCCGCTGCCGGTGGTGGCGACCCTCGACGAGGGACTCGACCCGAACGCCCCGCATATTCGGGAGACGCGGCAGCAGGCCAACGAAGAAGAAGCGGCGATGCACAACGCCGACGCCGCGGTCCAAGCCGAGGAGAATGACGAGTTCGTCGCGCCGAACGTCTCCAACTCGGTCCATTTCGCGCGCGGCGACGTCGCCGCGGGGTTCGCGGCGGCGGACGAGATCGTCGAGCTGACGGTCGAGTCGCTGACGGTGCATCAGGGGTATCTCGAGCCGCAAGTCTGCCTGGTCGACATCGAGCCCCTCGGCGATCTGACGGTCTACACGAGCACGCAGGCGGCTTTCTATTGCCGGACGCGGGTGGCGGAGACCGTCGGCATGCCGACGCAGCGGGTCAACGTGGTCCCGATGCCCGTCGGCGGCGGGTTCGGCGGCAAGTTCGTCCTCATCGAGCCGATGGTGGCAGCGGCGGCGCTGGCGGTTGGCCGTCCCGTGCTGCTGCGTTATTCGCGCATGGACGATTTTCTGGCGGGCAATCCGGCTCCGGATTGCCGAATTACTGTCAAGCTGGGGGCGACGAAGGCGGGGGAGATCACCGCGCTCGAGTCGCGGCTGGTCTTCGACACCGGCTCCAGTGGCGGCTCGCCGCTCCAGATCGCCGCGATTCTTCTCGGCGGGTACTACCGCTTCCCCAATCTCGAGCTGCGCGGGCACGAGGTGCTGACCAACAAGCCGGGGGCAGGGGCCTACCGGGCGCCCGGAGCGCAACAGGCGACGTTCGCCATCGAGTCCGCCGTGGACGAGCTGGCGCGCAAGTTGGGCTTTGACCCGCTGGAATTCCGCCTACGCAACTGCGCGGTGGAGGGCGACGAGCGGCCGAACGGCGGAGCCTGGCCGCGCATCGGGCTGAAAGAGTGCCTGGAAGCCTTAAAGGACCATCCCGCCTGGCGTGAGCGGGAGGGCGCGCGGGCCAAGGGCCGCGGCGTGGGGATCGCCGTCGGCGGCTGGCCCGGCGGGATCGAGCCGGCGACGGCCGTTTGCCGCCTCGACTCGAATGGCAAGTTGACGGTGGTGCTGGGCTCGGTCGACCTGACGGGGACCAACACCGCCTTTGCCCAGATCGCCGCCGAGACGTTCAACATGACCGCCGACGACATCGCGGTGACCACAGCGCCCACGGACGCGGCCCCGTTCGCGGGCGGCACGGGCGGGTCGAAGATCACCTATACGGTCGGCAAGGCGGTGCAGCGGGCCGCCGAGGACGCGCTGAAGCAGATCCTGGCGGTGGCCTCGGAAGCGCTTGAAGCCTCCACGGACGATCTCGAACTGGTGGATGGCGCGGTTCGCGTGCGCGGCGTCCCTGGCTCCGCCATCTCGCTCAAGGACATCGCGAGCCGCACCATGGGTTTCGCCGCTCGCAACGAGCCGGTCTACGGGACCGGCTCGACGGCGATCCGCGAGAGCGCTCCGGGATTTGCCGCGCATCTGGTCGAGGTCGAGGTGGACGACGTCACCGGGGAAACCCGGCCCGTGCGCTACGTCGCCGTCCAGGACGTCGGGTTCGCCATCAACCCGGCCGAGGTGGAGGCGCAAATCCACGGCGGCGTGGTGCAAGGGCTCGGCTGGGCGCTGTACGAAGGGATGGTGTACGACAGCGACGGGCAACTGCTAACGGCGACGTTGATGGACTACGCGCTGCCGAGGGCCGAGATGGCGCCGGCGATCGAGACGGTTCTCGTCGAGGTTCCGTCCGAGCATGGCGCCTACGGGGCCAAAGGCATCGGCGAGCCGCCGGCGATTCCGGGGGCGGCGGCGGTGGCCAATGCCATCCGCGATCTGACCGGGGCGCGTTTGACGAGCTTGCCCATCCGGCCCGAGCAGGTGGCGCGCGCCCTCTGGGACGCGACTTCCGCTCCCGCGGCGGACTGACGGCGCGCGCACGAACGTGAGAAGCCCGTCGACCCTCCCGGCGGCGTACGGGGGCGAATGATGGTCGCCCCGCCTGGCGTCGATGACCGAGGACATGGCGTCGACCTGGGGCGACTGGGGCGTCTCGTCCGAGATCGGCCGCCTGCGCGCCGTGCCGCTGCGTCGGCCCGGACCCGAGCTGGACGCCGTCATCGACTTCGACGCCATGCAAATGCGCTCGGACCTCATCCCCGACGTCGTGCGGGCGCAGCACGACGCGCTGGCGGAGGCGTACCGCGGGTATGGCGTGGCGGTGCATCACGTCGAGCAGGGCCGGATCGACAAGCCGAACGCGATGTTCGTGCGCGATCTGATGCTGATGACGCCGGAGGGCGCCATCGTCACGCGCCCAGCCTCGACGGTGCGGGCGGGCGAGGAGCGGCTGCTCGCGGAGGCGCTGGCGCGGCTCGGGGTGCCGATCCTCATGTCGGTCCACGGCTCCGGCACGTTCGAAGGCGCGGATGTTGCCTGGGTCGACCGCGACCTGTGCATTCTGGCCGATGGGCTCCGGACCAACGAAGAGGGCGCCGATCAGGTCGAACGCATGCTGCGGGAGATTGGCGTGGCGCCCGTCGTGCGCGTCGGGCTGCCGCACGGGGCGATGCACCTGGACGGCCTGCTGGCGATCCTCGATCGCGACCTGGCCGCCGTCTGGCCGCGGCGAACGCCGTACAAGGTGGTCGAGACGCTGCGGCAGCGAGGATTCCGCTTGATCGAGGTCGAGGACGAGGACGAGGCGCAGCATTGGTTGCCGATGAACGCTGTGGCGGTGGCGCCGGGTGAAATCCTCATGCCGGCCGGCGGCGACCGGATGCGAGAACGGTATGAAGCTGCCGGCGTGCGCTGCCACACGGTGGATGTCGGCGAGTGCATCAAGGCTGGGGGCGGCATCCACTGTATGACCGGGTTTCTCAAAAGGGAACCCGTCTAGGGATTGAGTTGACGCGTCCAGAGGCTTCCGCTAGTCAGCGCAATCGGTATCGTGCAGGCGCACAAGAACGCTGATTGGAACGAGGTTCGCCAGGAACGACGCGACTGATGCCTTCGCCACACTGACTACGCCGAGAACCTGACGGTTCCAATGCATCACGCCGACCTGCCAAAGGGAACGCTCGACGCTATCATCAAACGGATGGGGCTGCCGAAGGTGGAGTTCCGGGAGTTGCTCTGATGCGATACTCCGTTGTGCTGACTCCGGAGCCCGACGGAAGCGCCGCGAACGTCACCGTGCCGGCGATGCCTGGTGTGCTGATGTCGGCCCGAACGAGCGAGGAGGCACTTGAACCGGCGCGCGAAGCCATCGAACTTCACCTCGAAGGATTCGCGGAGCGAGGCCTGCCAGTTCCGGCAGATCGGAAGCCGCGGCGCTACACATCTCGCGCGAAAGACAACGGCTGCCGGGAACGAGGTCGTCCCCTCCATGAAGGCGTGACCATCGACGTGAAACTCCCAGCGCCGTCGATCCGCTCCGCATGAGCGTGCGGGGGCGTGAGGCCTGAATCCCGGAGAAACGCTCCAACGACTCTCCTTGGGCGCAAGGCTAGCGCACACTCGCGTCATTCAGCCCCGCCAGACCCGTTTGAGCCGACCCACTAGCAGCTGGAATATGCTCGTCGAACTCGCCATTCGCAATTTCGCCATCATAGAGCGCGTGAATCTGGCTTTTGGGCCGGGGCTCAACGTGCTGACCGGGGAGACCGGGGCCGGGAAATCGATCCTGATCGATGCATTGGGGGCGGTGCTTGGGGAGCGGGTCAACGCCGAGCTGGTCCGCACCGGGGCGCGATCCGCGTCGATCGACGCGACGTTCGATGTTTCGGGGCTGCCGAACCGGGACCAAGTCGCCGCGCTGCTCGAGGAACTTCAGGTCGAGGATGAAGACGGGCTGCTGATCTTCGGGCGGGAGATTCAGGCGAGCGGGCGCAGCAGCGCGCGGTTGAACGGCCGTCCCACGACGGCGGCGGTCCTTGGGCAGATCGGGGCGTTTCTCGTCGATATCCACGGGCAGAGCGACCACCTGTCGTTGCTGAGGCCTGCCGCGCAATTGGACTTGCTCGATCGGTACGCACAGACGATGTCGTTGCGAGAGGTCTTCGCCGCCCGCCTGGCGGAGCTACGAGAGACGCGGCGGCAGCTAGAGGAGTCGATCTCGGGAGCGCGAGAACGGATGCAGCGCGTCGACCTGCTGCGCTACCAGATCGAAGAGATCGAGCGGGCGAATCTGTACCCGGCCGAAGAGGACGAGCTCATCGCCGAGCGTGCCCGACTCGCCAACGCGGATCGACTCGTCCGCGATGCGGCGGCGGCGTACGCACTGATGTCGGGCGACGACGATCCGGTCGGCGAGAGGGGCGCGCTGCCGGCGATCAGGCAGGCTTCACAGGTATTGGTCGATCTTGGGGCGATCGACCCGACGACGATCCCGATCGTGGAGCGGGCGAACGAGTTGCTCTTCCTTCTGGAGGACCTGGCGGCGGATGTTCGCGCGTACCGGGACGAGGTCGAAGCAGACCCGTCGCGCCTCGAGGCGGTCGAAGAGCGCCTGGCGGATCTGCGACAGCTGCAGCGGAAATACGGAGCCGACATCGGGGCGATCCTCGAGCACGCGCGGGCCGCCCAAGAGGAGTTGGCTCGCATCACTGGCTCGGCCGTCGATGCGGAGGCATTGACCACATGCGAGGCGAAATTGGCGGACGAGGCCGGCCGACTGGCGAGCGAGTTATCGCGAAAGCGCGCCGAGCGGGCGATCGAGCTCGCTGATCAGGTCGAGGAG
Organism: uncultured Chloroflexota bacterium; assembly: GCA_937870845.1. Classification (GTDB taxonomy): domain Bacteria; phylum Chloroflexota; class Chloroflexia; order Thermomicrobiales; family UBA6265; genus JACCXM01. Next base: position 3,261 of record CALMZR010000284.1, on the reverse strand, counting down.
GCGATCGCGCGGCTCAACATGGGTTCGGCGGAGTTCGCGGTCGCGATGGATCGCGTTGCCGACCCGCGGGGCGTCCCCGCGCCAGATGAGAACGGGGCTTTCGAGCGATTTGCGGCGGACGCCACGGGGATCGATCGCGTCGAGTTCCACATTGCACCGAATCCCGGCGAGGCGCTGAAACCCCTGGGAAGAGTCGCCTCTGGGGGAGAAACGGCCCGCCTGATGCTCGCCCTGAAGTCGGTGCTCTCCCACGTCGACCGCACGCCCACGCTCGTGTTCGACGAGATCGACGTCGGCGTCGGCGGGCGATCCGGGCAAGTCGTTGGCGAGACGTTGTGGGGGCTGACCGCTGGGCATCAAGTCGTCGTCATCACCCATTTGCCGCAGATCGCGGCGTTTGGCGACGCGCACTACCGCATCGCGAAATCCGAGATGGAAGGCCGCGTCATCTCCACCATCACTGAGCTGGCAGGCGAGGAGCGCTTCGAAGAGCTGGCGGCGATGCTCGATGGAGTTCCTGTTTCGCCAAGCTCAAGACAGAACGCGTTCGAGATGGTGGAGAGAGCCGCCGCTGCGAAGGGCGAGCTGACCCGCCGCGGTTCGTGAGGGCCTGAGCGGACCCATTGCTATACTCCGGTTCCGGTTGCGAAATGCAGCCGCCCTCCCGAAGCGCACGAGATCACCAAGGAGCCGCGACATGGGCGTGAATATGAAGATGATCCAGCAGATGCAGACGCGGCTCGAAAAGATGCAGCGCGAGTTGGCAGAGACCGAGATCGAGGGATCCGCCGGTGGCGGCATGGTCAAGGCCCGGGTGACGGGCGCGCGGGAGTTCCGCGGCATCTCCATCGACCCGTCCGCGGTCGATCCGGAGGATGTCGATGTGCTGGAGGATCTGATCACCGTCGCCATTCAAGACGCGATGAACCGTGCGAACGCCATGGCCGACGAGAAGATGGGCGCCCTTACAGGCGGCATGCGCATCCCCGGCTTGATGTAGCCGCGCAGCGTTATTCTTCGCCCGAAACACTCGTCGCAGCAGATGTCGCGCTCGGAGCCGATTCCTTTTGCCGTGGGTGATGTGGTGCGGCTCAGGAAGCCACATCCGTGCGGAGTGTCCGACTGGGCTGTCGTTCGCCTCGGCGCCGACATCGGCTTGAAATGCCAGGGCTGCGGCCGTCGCGTACTCCTTCCGCGGCGCGAGCTCGAGCGCCGACTCAAGCTCTTCCTCCATCGCACGTCGAGCGAAGACGCCCCTGAGCCTCCCAGGGAGCGCGAAGAAGCGACGTTCGACGCCGATGGGGCTCCCCCTTGAGCGACCCTTTCGAAGCGCCCGCGACTCCAGAACCTGATCCGTCGGTCTCAATCAAGGCCGAGGCGACTCGCGTGCGGCGCGTTCTTCGCCCGCAGGGGCGAGGCTCGTTTCGGGATGTATTGGGTAACTTTCCCTTCTTGCGGCTCTGGATCGCGCAATCGGTGTCGCAGACGGCAAACAGTATGGTCGATTTTTCGCTCTTGCTGCGCGTTGGCGAGGCGGTCAATTACCACAACGTGGCGCAAGCGAACACCGCCGTCAGCTTCGTCATCCTGGCCTTTTCGCTCCCCGCCGTAATCTTTGGCCCGATTGCCGGAGCGGTCGCCGATCGCGTCAGCCGCCGCAACCTCATGGTGGTCACGAACCTGGCCCGCGCCGCGCTGGTGTTGCTGTTTTTGCTGGTGCAACCCACCTGGCCTGTGTTCATCGCCCTGACGTCATACTATTCGATCTCGTTTCTGTTCGGCGCCGCTGGCCAGTTCTTCATGCCGGCCCAGGGCGCCTCGATCCCGGCGCTGGTGCCACGGGATCAGCTCACTGCGGCCAACGCGCTGTTCAATTTGACCTTCACGGCAACCCAACTCCTCGGATTTGCCCTCCTGGGGCCGCTCCTTGCGCAGGCGCTCGGCGTCGATACGCTCTTCATGGTGACGCTGGCGGCATTCGTCATCTCGGCGCTGCTCACCGTGTGGCTGCCGCCCATGCCCCTCCCCGCGAGGGTGGCGACCGGTGAAGCAGCCCATCCGTTCCGGCGCATTTGGGCCGACATCCGGGAGGGATTGGTCTACATCCGCCAGGATCTGATCCTGATGAAGTCGATCGCGTACCTGACGTTCGCGACGACGGTCTTCATGCTCGTCGCCGCGTTGGCGCCGAACTTCATCTCGACTGTTGTCGGTCTGGCGCCCAGCGACATCGGGTATCTGGTGGCTCCCGCGGGACTAGGCGTCATCGCGGGCGTCGTGCTGGTGCCAAGGCTTTCGAGCCGGTTTCGACGCGATGCGCTGGTCGATTGGGCGGTGGTCATCGGTGGGCTCTCGCTCTTGCTCCTGGCGCTCAGCCGAGAAATCCTGACCGTCGTGCTGGGAGCCGGCGACGTGCCGCAACGGTTGGAAGTCGCGGTTGCGGGCGCTCTCGCCGCCGTCCTCGGCGTCTGCAATGCGCTCGTGCTGGTGCCGTCGCAAACGATCCTGCAGGAACGGTCGCACGAGCACATCCGGGCGCGGGTCTACGCCACGTTCTTCACCATCACCAGCGTCGTCTCCTTCGTACCCATCTTCTTCGCCGCCGCGGCTGCCGACTTCTTCGGGGTGGTGACGGTGCTGAGCGTAGTGGCGCTGCTGCTCGTCGCTGTTGGCGCGTATGGGCTCGTCCGCGCCAACCAGGCGCGAGTGCAGCGGATGCAACGGGTGAGGACGCGCCATCGGCAGGGTCCGGAGGCCGCGCCGCCCATCGGCTGAGCTCAATCGACGTCGTGACCGAGGGCGTGGGCGTGGGCAAGGGCGAGTCGAACGTAGTCCCGAAGCAGTCGCGCTTCCTCTGCCGGGAGCGCTGGATCCTGGAGGAGTTGCGCCAGCCGCGAAATGTCCGGGTCGGCGAGAAGCTGGGCGGCTTCCGGGGTGAGGAAGCCTGCCGCGGCCAGGACATCGAGCCGTTCTTGCCGAGCGAGGCCAAGGACGGCGCAAATGCGGTCGAGCACGTCGCGGCTGACGCCGCGATCGCCCGATTCCAGCCGGCTCAACGTGCTGTTGTCGATCCCGGCGAGGCGGGCGACTTCTTTCTGGGCCAGTTTTCGTTCACCGCGCAGCCGCACGAGGAGCTGGCCCAGCGCGGCGCTGGGCCCAGACGTTGTCTGCGCATCAGAGGAATTCACGGTCTGTAGCCAGAACTGACAGGTGGTCGATTGCGAAACGTAGCAAAGAAGCGCGCCCTGGGGCTCGGTTTTC
>CALMZR010000283.1 GCA_937870845.1 uncultured Chloroflexota bacterium | reverse complement strand
GGGCGGCAGGGCCGCGCCCACGAGCGCGGCGGCCAGCAGCGCGATCGTCCCGGCATCCGCCGCCCGGCGCCCCGTCCCGAGTTCGACACCGGGCGGCGGGCCATCCTCCATTGCGACTCGGGCGGCCGCTCCGCCCTCGCCGCCGACGTGCCGCAGCGCCTTGGCTATGGCCGAGTCGCGCACATGGAGGGCGGGCTGAAGGCGTGGCGGGCGGCCGGGCTGTCGGTCGAGTCCGGGACGTAGACGCGAGGAGCCGCGGGCGCCCTGTTTGCCTCTCGGTGCAAGACCGGGACGGGGCGCTCGACCCCGGCGCCGTCATGGGCGGCTGGGCGCTGGAAATCACCGCCAAGGCGAAGGTCAAGAACAGGCGACGAAAGCGGTCCTATCGAATCAGGCGCGAACTGGACCTGTACACCGGGCCACTTGGCCGGCACAATGCGGTCAGGCATCAGGCGATCGTGCTCGGAGCCAGACGCGACGGTCCATATCGAACGAAGGCAGGCTGCCGATGCTGACGCTCGACACGCGCGGGAACCGCCCGCTCTACCACCAGATCATGGAGACGCTGCGCCGCGAGATCGCGGACGGCGCGCTCCCGGCCGGGACGCGCCTCCCCTCCTCGCGTCAGCTCGCGCGCGATCTGCGCGTCAGCCGCGTCACCGTCGTCACCGCCTACGCCGAGCTGGAGGCGGAAGGGGTCATCGAGTCGCGCGCCGGCTCGGGCGCCTTCGTCCTGCCGCCGTGGCAGCCGCCCCAGCTCGCGCGCCAGGACGGCGAAGCCGCGGGCGACGATCTGCCGGTCTGGCAGCGGCGCCTCTCGAATGAAATCGACCCGACCCGCGAGGCAATGCTGGCGCACGTGCTGCGCGGCCCGCTGACGGCGGACGCGATCGCCTTCGCCTGGGGCGCGGGCGATCCGCGCCTCATCCCCTTGGCCGAGTTTCGCCGCGCCCTGAGCGATGCGCTCGACCGCGACGGGGCGGCGGCGCTGGGGCCGGAAGGCGGCTCCGGCTATCTCCCCTTGCGCTACTGGCTGGCCGGCTACCTGCGGCAGAACGGCATCGACGTCACGTCCGACGACGTGTTGATCACCGCCGGCACGCAGCAAACCATCATGCTCGTGGCGGAAACGCTGCTGCGACCCGGCGACGCGGTCGTCGTCGAGTCGCCGACCTGGCCCGGCGCCTTGGAAGCCTTCGCCGCCGTCGGCGCGCGGGTGAGCGGCATCCCGCTCGACAAGGAAGGGATGCAACTCGACCCGCTCGTCGCCGCGCTGGAGCAGGAGCGGCCGCGGCTCATTTACACCGTGCCGACCTTCCAGAACCCGACCGGCACGGTCATGAGCGCCCGCCGCCGCCGTGCCCTGTGCGAGCTGGCGGAGCGGTTCGGCGTGCCGATTCTCGAGGACGACCACGTGCGCGAGGTGCGCTTCGGGCAGCCGATCCCGCCGCCGCTGGCCGCCTTCGACCGGCACGGCGATGTGATCCACGCCGGAGGGTTCACCAAATCGCTCATCCCGACGCTGCGCATCGGCTACGTCGTGGCGCGGGGGCCGCTGCGCGAGGCGCTCATCGCCCGCAAGCGGGCGACCGACCTGTTCGGCTCGGCGCTGATGCAGCGGGCGCTGACCGCGTTCCTGGAGAGCGGCGCGGTGGCCCGCCACTGGCGGCGCGTCAGCCGCGTCTACGGGCGCCGCCACACGACGATGTTGCGTGCGTTGGAGCGCCATCTGCCGCCGGGTTCGCGCTGGAGCGGCGTCTCCGGCGGGCTGGTGCTGTGGGTGCGCGTGCCGGAAGGGATCTCCGTGGCGGCGCTGCACGAGGCGGCGCTGGCGGCCGGGGTGGGGTTCGCGTGCGGGGCGGCCTTCTTCGCCGAGCCGGCGGACCAACCCTATCTGCGGCTGAACTTCGCCGCGGTTGACGAGGCCGAGATCGAACGGGGCGTCGCCACCCTCGGCCGCGTCATGCAAGACCAGTTCGCCCATCGCGGGCTCGATCCGCCCCTCTTTAGCCGGGGCGCCATCCGCTAGCGCCTCACGTCCACATTCAACCGACGATCCGTCGCGCCGCGGCCGCGCGCCGTGGAGGAGATCGTGTTTGCCAAAAAACCGGAGAGGAGGACGTGCCGATGTAACGCGCGCTTGCCGCCAGTACGGGAACCGAAGCCAGAAAACAAGGCACAAGGAGTCAGCCATGCCACTCGTCAACGTCAAGGTGATCGAAGGGGTCTTTTCCCAGGAGCAGAAGCGGCAGATGATCGCCCGCCTGACCGACACGATGGTCGAGATCGAGGGCGAGGCCATGCGCGGCGTCACCTGGGTCGTCGTGGAAGAGGTGCAGAGCGGCGACTGGGGGATCGGCGGCCAGGCGATGGGCGCCGAGGACGTCAAGGCGCTGCAGGCCCAGGGCGCGGAGCCGGCACTGGCCGGACGGGCATAGCGAGGTCTGCGATGCTCGACAAACAGCCACGATCGGAGGAGATCATGCGATGATTCGTTCCCCTTCTCACGGCCCTGACCCTCGCGGCCAGCGGCGCACTGTCGGCCGGGGCTGCTCAGGCGGCGCAGCCCGAGCCGCAGCCGGTGACGCTCGAATGCGCCACCGACATGAGCATTCAGGTCCTTGGCAACGCCGCGCCGGCGTCGGCGGAAGGGCAATCGTTGGTGCTGGTGCGCGCCTACTTCGGCGTCGGCGGCGGCATCGGGGCGCACACCCACCCCGGCACGCTCGTCGTCGTCGTCGAGGAGGGGCAGTTCGGCGTGACCCTCGAAGAGGAGGGGATGGAGATGATGGTCATGCGCGCCAGCGACGACCCGGCCACCCCCGCCGCGGCCGAGCCGCTGACCGCGGGCCAGGAGACGGTGCTGGAGCCGGGCGACTGGTTCATCGAAACCGGCATGGCCCACAGCGCCCGCAACGCCGGCGACGAGGAGGTCGTCGTCACCTTCACCGGGCTGGTGGAGGCTGGGCAGCCGGTGACGAGCTGCGTCTGAGGCCCCTCACCCCAACCCCTCGCCCCGCGCACGGGGCGAGGGGCTTTTTCTCGCGCGGCCGCGTCCGTGTCATTCCGAGCGTCAGCGAGGAATCTCGGCGCTGAGGAAACGTCGTTTCGGGAGCCTCACTCCGTTCGGCATGACACGGGACCGGCGCGGCGCCTCAGCATGACCGATGCCTCGACCGACTGAATCCGCCGCAGCCCCTCGGCGATCGGCGCCCAGTGCGCCCCGCCGTCGGTCGAGGCGAAGAGCGCCCCGGCCGTCGTGCCGAAGAAGACCCCGGCCGGTGCGAGGGCGTCGGCGGCCATCCCTTCGCGCAGCACGTTGTGCCCCCCTTGGGCAGGCCGTTGACCGACGGCGTCCAGGTCGCGCCGCCGTCGTCGGTGCGCCAGACGCGCAGCGCGTCGTCGGCGCCAATCGTCTCGCCATTCTCCGGGATGACCCAGACGCGGCAGCCCGCCGGCCCGTTGCTCGGCGCGGCGGCGACGGGGAAGCCGAATGGCGAAGGAAGCCCGCCGCCGATGTCGCGCCAGGAGCGGCCGCCGTCGTCGGAGCGGAAGCCCCCCTCGTGCTGCTGCATGTAGAGCGTCTCCGGGTGCGTCGGGTCGAGGGCGACCTTATGTACGCAGTGGTGGATCCCGGGGTGGCCGACCGGCTTCCCCGTTTCCACGGCGACCATGTCCGCCATCGATGTGGTCCCCTCGTTGGCCAGCTGCCAGATTGCGCCGTCGTCGGAGCGGCGGTGCGGCAAGCGGTTCAACGGTCAGTGCGCAGCCGATTGCAAGCGGTGCTGCAAGAAGATCGTCGGCGGCATCAAGAATCGGCGCGACTTTGGCTGCGGGATCATCAAGTAAGACTGGACGCAGCCCGATCTCGCCGTCGAACGGGGCCTCGATCCCGGACGCCGAATTGCGGTCAGGGTTTGCGCGCGGCGGCTCCGACGATCATCTGCAACGGAAGCACGCCCCCGCTCCTCACCAACTCCGCGCGAAGGCGATCGGCCAGGGTGTCAATATCGACCTCCTTCGCCGTAGCGACCCCGAATCGCTCCATGAGGGGAAGCACGCTGCGGATGACGCCAGCCAGGTAGGCGTAGCCGCCGTAATCCGGCCCGCCGCCGACGATGGTTTCGGCCTGCAGCTCCGGTTCGGGGAGACCCGCCTCGCGGTACGCGGCAAAGAGCTTCAGGCCCATTTGCAGCTCGACCCCGGCCTGGGTCGCGGTGCGCCGCCACCAGTCGGCGATCTGGTCGGCGATGTCGGATTGCGGCAGGGCGCCAAGCTGCGTGAAATCGAGCTCCTGGAAGGCGACGATGCCGCCCGAGCGCAGATGTGGCAGCAGCGCGCGGATCGCCGCGGCGGGATCGGCGGCGTACATCAGCACGGCGCGGCCGACGACGGCATCGAACGGCGTATCGAACGTCACTTCGCGGAAGTCGCCTTCGCGCAGCTCGACGTGCTCTAGCCCGGCAGCCTGCACCCGCTCTCGGGCGCGGGCCAGCGCGGCCGGGTCGCGGTCGACGCCGACCACCGCGCCATCCGCGCCGACCAGATCGGCGCACAGGAGCGTGACGTCGCCGACGCCGCAGCCGACGTCGAGGACGCGCATGCCGGGCGCGAGGCCCGCGCCGCGCAGGAAGCGCTCGGTGATGGGGCCGAAGAGGCCGCCCTGCTGGATGAGCCGCTCGCGCTCCTCGGCGCTGTGGCCCATGATGTAGGTCGGGTCCGCGCTGGCGCGACCTGGCATCGTCGTCCCCCTTTCCTTGCCGATGCCGCCATTTCACCAACGCGCCGCCGCCGCGTCAAGGGGGCGCCCGAATTGTGTGGGCGCGTCGCTCCTACCCCGCCGTCTGCCGGCCGCGACTCGATCGGGCCAAAGAACAGCAAGCAGCCGCGGGACCGAGCCGCATCCAGGCGGGGTGTGTCGCCTTGCTATCGATCCTTTGCGCCTCGCGCCATCGTCTGCGGTCGATCGGACTCGTGGAGCTTCTCCTCGAGCGCATCCAGCGCATCGGTCGCCGTCGGCCCGCTTTCCGGGAATGACGGCGGGCTGCTCCACTTGCCGCCAATGGCTCGAGTTTCGATAGGCGGATCCCACCGACGAGATTCGGTGACGAGTTGCGCAGGTCCGGTCACGCGGGCAGTCCACCAACCGGGTCGATCTGGCGAGGGATGAGCGGTCAGCCGCACCTGCTCGCCGTGATACTCGATGTCGCGAAACAACAGTGTGGAACCGTCCGGGATCTCGTCGAGGATGGACGGGGCGTCGATGACATCACGGGCAAAAGCGAACGCTTGGCCCATGCGTCTGGTGATGAGCGCGGCTCGTTCGGGATCAATGCTGTGGTCACTCACCCTTGGTCTCCGAAGAATCGTTGCCGGTAGCGCTGCCAGTTCTCCACAATATCTCGCTCACCGATGTGCAACGCCTCCTTGGGCGTTGGGGCTCCAGCGAGCGGACTCTTGGCAATAATACGCCCTCGGCGATCCAGAAGGTCTCGGTGCGGGAAGCCGTGGGCGTTGTCGTAGCGAGCGACCGGCATCGTCTGCTCGCCGACCGTGGTTTCGTACTGGATGGTGAAGATCGTCACCTGCCCGCGTTCGGTGGTGAACCGACACCGTATCCACTCCAGTCCTTCATCATCGAGCGGGGCAAGGAAGTCAACCGGCGGCATCAGGCGCCGCTACCCTGGAAGGCCGTACTTTCGACGGCCTACGGGAGGGAGAATCATCGTTCCTCTTCACTCTGGCGACAGCTCCCGCGCCATGCGAAACAACCCCGCCGTCAGCCCGCCGTCCACCGGCAGCACGACCCCGGTGATCCAGGAGGCCGCATCCGACATGAGAAAGAGC
>CALMZR010000282.1 GCA_937870845.1 uncultured Chloroflexota bacterium | reverse complement strand
TGCATTGTCATGCGGCGCCTCGGAACCGTGGCGAATGGCGGGGATCACCGACGCGAGGATGGTCCCATTCCATTGCTCAGACGCCGCGAGGGTACGCCTCACCGCGCCCGCCTGCTGTAAGCAAGCTCACGCCTCGCTCCCATGAGGCACGCCGCCGGACCCGGGAATCCCGGCGCGGGCTCCTGAGGAGGGAGACCCAACTTTGGCGCGCTCCCCTTCGAGGCTGTCGATCTGGGCGATGGCGTCGCCGGTGACGGCGTAGAGGCGGAAGGGGAACATGGAGGACCTCCTAGCGATGAGCGATATGCAGTCAGCATAGCGGGAGGCGTTAGCGAGGATGGGAGCGCGGCCTATGCCGACCGCCGTAACGCGGACGATCACGGGGCGGCTTCGGTCACTCCACTGTCTCGTCCTTTGCGCGACGATTCGGCCTGCGGTATCGGACGCCGCAACCGGTTCATCTGCTCGTATCGCAACCGGAACAGGTCCCGGCACCGCTTTACGTCGTCGCCGCTCACCTGCGGGACCGGACGCGGCGTCGATTTCCTTCGCTCTTCGAGGTCCATGCCCTCCGCAGCCTGCAGCGCAGCCGCCTTGGCCTTTCGCCACACGCCGATCTCATCCTCGATCCGCGCCCACTCGTCCGACCATGGGCCGATCTTGGGCTTGGTCATCCTCAGTGCTTGCGGCAAGAGCGTCCCGACTGCGAACAACCCGATATCGAACCCGGCGAGGCAGAGGTCCGGGTTGTACGTCGCGCCGATGAGGTACTTCGTCTCGACTTCCCCTTCGGTCTGCCGGATGCCGACACCGGACGGATGGGCACCCTTGCTCATCAAGTGCCACGAGTTGTAGACCCTGTCCATGAAACCCGGCACCTTCGTGAACGCGAACTCCGACTCGGCTTGAATCGTCTGGCACATCTGCTTCATGCCGGGTGGGTCGATCTGGGCGTCGATGCCGCCGGGTTGCTCGTTCCAATGCCTCGACGCGTCGGGGTTGCGGTCCACGTAGAAGCACTGCGCGAACGTTTCCAGCATGTGCCGGATGCCGCCGAACGCTTGGCTGTAGTAGCCCGCGAGAAGGTCGTCGAGGCTCGACTTCGCCGCGCTGACGCCAAGCCCAAGCAGTTGCATCCGCAAGCCCATCGCCGCAAGTTCGACGCTTCCGGGCTTCGCCCCCTCGAAGTGCCATCCTCCGATCATGGCCCGCCGATATTGAGTGAGCGCCTGATACCATAGGGCAACGGCGTCGGCGTGCCGATCTATGGCTTCCCACATCTGGTTGCGCTCGTGCTCTTCGAGGTCGTAGTAACCCTCTTCGACATCGGGCGGGCCGGCATGCAGCGGAGGCGGCGTTGTTGGCCGTTTCGGATCAGCCATGTTGAGACTCTTCACGTGTCACGTTCGACCACAGGAGATATATCCGGGTCCATTCGATCCGCACGTGATCTCTGTTCGAGCCATGGATTCAAGCTTCACGAGCCGCGCACAGGCAGTCCGGGCGTTTGTGCGAGGCGAATAGCCTACACCTCCGACGCATCCTTCGCCTCGATATCCGCCCGAGGCCGAGGCGCTCGCGGCGCGGGCGCGGGCGGCTGAATCGGCCGAATCGGCTCCTCGGCCGGAGGCGCGGCTTTCACCTTCGGGCGTCCGTAGCGCATCGGGGCTCCCGCGAAGGTGATCATGGCGGCAAAGATGAGCACCACGCCCGCGACGTTGCCGAGCGTCCCGCCGATGTCGGTCCCTAGGAGCGCGAGCCCGCCCACGAACAGCACTGCGGCGGCAATCCACCAGATCTTCGGCGTGCCGAGAAACATCTCCACCCTCTCCTCTGTCGCGGGTAGTGTGCCAGAACCGGCGAGCCTTGCCGGCGCGGACGGAGCGCAGCGGGAACGCGGCCGCCGGGCGCGCGCCGCCGGCCCCGAGCTGGGCGCTCGGGGCCGGGGCCTTGAAGAGGGGATGGGGAGCCGAGCCTGGGTCGTGAACTGGGGGACCTGGCTCGACTGTCGACATCATGCGCCGCCGCCGCCGTTTTGTCCGTAAGCGTGCTTACATGGCGCAACGCCATGAGGCCATGGCGCATTTCCGGCCGCGCGTCGCACATCCGGTAAGGGCGCATACATCCCTAACCCGCCGCAGCGCCCATGCTTGAGTGGTCCCGCATGGGACAGGGGCGGCGCGCCCACACGAGAGACGCCCGGAGCGAGTGGCATGACCGAGACCGGCCGCCGCTTCGAGGTTGAAACCAGAGCAGGAGCACAAGACGATGCCAACCGACGTCCGACGCGATGAGGTGATGCGGCTGGTTGCCATTGGCGCGCAGCTCGTCGACGTCCTGCCGCGGGCCGAGTACGACGCCGAGCACATCGCCGGGGCGATCTCCATTCCGCTCAAGACGTTGGATCGGGAGACTACGGCGCGCCTGGATGCGAGTCGTCCCGCGATCACCTACTGCTGGGACCTGCAGTGAGACATGAGCCCGCGGGCCGCGTGGCGGCTCGAGAGTCTCGGTTTCGCGGAGGTCTACGAGTACGCGGCCGGACTGGCCGACTGGCTCGCGTTCGGTCTGCCGACCGAGGGCCACGACGCGGATCAGCCGCGGGTCGGCCAGATCGCGCGCCGCGATGCGCCGGTCTGCGCGCTGGGCGACCGCATAGGGGACGTCCGGGATCGGGCGCGGGCCGCGGGCTGGGACGAGTGCCTGGTGCTCAACGACGAACGCGTGGTGCTGGGACGGTTGCGGGCCGCGGCGCTCGCGGGCGATCCGGAGGCGATCGCCGCGGACGTCATGGAGCCGGGGCCGACCACCGTGCGGCCGGACGAACGGCTGACGACGCTCTGGCCGCGCATGCGCGACACGCACGTCGGCCGCATCATCGTCACGACCCCGGACGGACGGCTGGTCGGCGTCGCCGAGCGGGAGGCTATTGAGCGAGAGCGTGTTGAGCACGAGTCGGGAGCCGGCAGGAGAGCGTGACCGCGGGATATCGCTCCGCGTGTGTTGGGCTCATGAGCGCCGAGACCGCGCCGCGTCGGAGCCGAGGGGCGGGGACCGGCGTGCATTGCCGTCCCCATCCTGGACCGCCGCGCTGGCGTCGTCTGTCGTGGCGCCTATGCCCGCGTCGTAACGGCAAACGCCCGGCGCGTAACCCTCCTTACAGCCGGGCTTGACGCCTGCCGGTATCTTCGGTGCATGAGGATTCCTGGGTGATCGCGCGGCCGAATCCAGGGAGCGTTCCCGGCCGGCTGAGCGTGACGGCCCGATTCGAGAGAAAGTGCAGGGAATGTCCAGCGACACCATCACGATGTACGGCACGATCTGGTGCGGCGACTGCAAGCGGGCCAAGAAGTTCCTTGGTGAGCAGCGCATCCCCTATGACTACGTCGACGTCGAGCAGGACGCCGCCGGCCTCGCCTTCATCGAGGAGGTCAACGCCGGCAAGCAGATCGTGCCCACCATCCTCTTCGGCGACGGCTCCGTCCTCGTCGAGCCCTCCAACACCGAGCTGGCGGCGAAGCTGGGGGTGCGCACGGCGGCCAAACGCGCCTTCTACGACCTGATCGTCATCGGCAGCGGCCCGGCCGGGCTCACCGCGGCGCTCTACGCGGCGCGGGAGGGGATCGAAACCCTCGTCCTGGAGCGCGGCGGCGTCGGCGGCCAGGCGGCCATCACCGAGCGCCTCGACAACTTTCCCGGGTTCCCGGAGGGCGTCTCCGGGGCCGAGTTCGCCGACCGGCTGCGCGCCCAGGCGGAACGCTTCGGCGTCGAGATCGTCTCCGCCCAGGAGGCGACCAGCATCAGCCGCGACGGCGACTACTGCGTGGTGCGCACGGCCGACGGCAGCGAGTACGGCTGCTGGGCCATCCTGCTGGCGACCGGCTCGACCTATCGCCGCCTCGGCGTACCGGGCGAGGAGGACTTCATCGGGGCCGGGGTCCACTTCTGCGCCACCTGCGACGGCCCCTTCTACAAGGGCAAAGAGGTCCTCGTCGTCGGCGGCGGCAACTCGGCGGGGGAGGAAAGCATCTTCCTCACCCGCTTCGCCGACAAGGTGACGATCGCCGTCCGCGGCGACCGCATGAAGGCGAGCCAGGTGGTGCGCGAGAGCGTCGAGGACGATCCGAAGATCGAGGTGCTCACCGGCGTGAGCGTGGCCGAGCTGCGGGGCGACTCCCGCCTGCGCTCGGTGGTGCTGGAGAATGCGCGCACGGGCGAGCGGCGGGAGATCGCCCCGGCCGGGGTGTTCGTGTTCGTCGGGCTGACGCCGAACACCGGGTTCGTGCAGGGTATCGTCGCCATGGACGAGCGCGGCTTCGTCGTCACCGACGCCGGGTTGATGACCAGCGCCCCCGGCGTCTTCGCGGCCGGGGACTGCCGCGCCGGCAGCACCAACCAGGCCGCCTCGGCGGCCGGCGAAGGCGCGGCGGCCGCGCTGTCGATCCGACGCTACTTGGAGCCGCTGGCCAGCGGAATGCCCCGGCGTACGCCGGCGGAGGCGGAGATGGTCACGAGCGTCGAACCCGTTCCGGTTCCGGCGTGATGGTGCGGCAGGGTCGAAGCGGCGTCTCGTAACGGCAAGGGCGCATCGCGCGACTACACGGTGAGGCAGTGAATCTGGCCGCGCTGGTCGTGGTCAGCACATGGTTGGAGACGGCGTGACGCCGTGCGACGGCAGGAGGGGAGCCATGACGGATCCGGTGGTCTATCGCTCGCGGGTGCGCATCGAACGGGTGAAGGGCCCCTTGCGCCGCGCGTATCTCCCAGCCAAGGACGACGCCGTCCACTTCGGCGTCCACTCCGAGGTCGCCGCGCACTACGGCGTCGATCCCCACATCCACGCCCCGAACGCCACCACGCTCGATTACCTGGTCGCCGCCGCCGCGGGCTGACTGACCGGGACCTTTGGCGGCGCGCTGGAAGCGCGCCAGATCCCAGCCGGAGAGGATCTCCTCTCCTCCGAGACGGTCGGCGAGATCGAGACCGAGGACGGCGTGCTCGTCGTGCGCCGCATCCACGTGACGTATCACCTGCGTCTGGCGCCCGAGCAACGCGCGGCGGCGGAGCGCGCCCACGCCGTCCACGCCGACCGCTGCCCGGTCTACCGCACCATCCGGGGCTGCGTCGAGACGACGACCTCGCTGGAGATGGAAGCGCTGGAGCCGGACGGCGAGTGATTCCGACGGCTATGGCATTCGAGGAAGGAACGGGATGACAGCGGTTGCTGCCAGGGGGGCGAACTTCGCCCAGATCGAGCGGGATCACGTGCGGGCGCGGGTGTACGCCCCGTTCGACTGGCATCCCTTCGACCAGTTCTCGCCATACACCCCGCTGCGCGTGCCGCTCTCGGAGGCGCGCGTCGCCTTCGTCACCACTGCGGGCGTCCATCTGGGGCGCCAGCCGCCATTCGACGTCGACTCCGACGCGGGCGATCCCTCCTGGCGCGCCATCCCGGTCGAGACGCCGCTGCCGGACCTGGTGCTCAGCCATGGCGGCTACGACACCCGCCGCGCCAGCGAGGACAAGAACGTCGTCCTCCCGCTCGACCACCTGCGCGCGTTTCGCGAGGCGGGGCGCATCGGCGCGCTCACGCCGAGCGTCTACTCGTTCATGGGGTACGCCGCCGATACGGAGCGGCTGCTGCTCGACGAAGCACCGGCCGTCGCCACGCGCCTGCTGGAGGACCGCGCCGACCTGGTGCTGCTGGCTCCGACCTGACCGGTCTGCCAGCAGTCCGTGGGACTGGTTCAGCGCGTGCTCGACGAGGCGGGGCTCTGCACCCTCTCCATCACCCAGAACCTGGAGATCACCGCCATCGTCATGCCCTCGCGGGCGCTCTACGTCGGCCACCCCTTCGGCCTGACCTTCGGCGCGGTCGGCGACGCCGCCACGCAGCAGGCCGTCCTCGCAGCCATGCTCGACGCCGCCGAAACGATGACCCACCGAGGCGTCCGCGACAGCGGCTTCGAGTGGGAGCGCGACGACCTTCGCCATCGGCAGTTGCGCAAACAAGGGCGCTGAGCTGGTCCAGAAAGGCAGGGCTTGGCACGGGTTCGGCTACCCCGGAGACATGCGACTCGCAGCGCGACCCGAGGAGGAGCGACCCGATGGCGACCTACATCATGCTGACCCGGCTTTCGCCCGACGCGATCACCGAGCCCGATTCGATCAAGGAGCTGGGCCGGCGCGTCATCGACAAGCTCAATGCCGAATGCCCCGAGGCGAACTGGCTCTCCAGCTACGCCACCCTCGGCCCCTACGACTACCTCGACCTCTTCGAAGCCCCGGACAACGAGACGGCGGCCAAGGTCGCCGTCATCGTCCGCTCCTTCGGCCACGCCACGACGGAGATCTGGCCGGCCACGCCCTGGGAGCGGTTCCTGGAGGTGGTGAGCGCGGCGAGCGACGAAGGGTGACAGGGTGATGGGGTGTTTAGGTGATCGGGGTTCCTCGTCGTACTCCCTGTCACCCTGTCACCCTGTCACCCACGAACGCATACTCCTTGCGAATCTTCGCCACCAGCGAGTAGTACGTATCGACCATGTTCCCCACGTACAAATCGCCGATCTGGGTCAGCGCCTCGTACGCCTCCAACCGCTCCCAGCCCAGCTCGACCAGCCACTCGATCAGCTCGGTGTAGGCGATGCGCGCCGCGTCCTCCATCGGCCGCGCGCTGCCGACCGTCATCAGCTCCTCGGGGCTCTCGATGCGCGGCCAGGCGATCACCTGGTTTTTGATCAGGTCGAACGTCACCGTCACCTTTGCCGTGATCTCCAGCGCCACCCCGCACAATTCGCCCTGCCCCTGCCCGGCGTGGCAGTCCCCGGTGAAGAAGAGCCCGCCGGGGACCCGCACCGGCAGATAGATCGTGTTCCCCGGCTTGACGTCCGGCACGTCCATGTTGCCGCCGTGGTCGAACGGGGTCAGCGCCGAGAGCGCTTCCAGCTCCGGCGCCGTGCCGACCGTCCCCATGAACGGCCGCCACGGAAAGCGCAGCCGCTCGTTGTGCTCCAGCCAGCCATCCTTGAGCTGGTAGATCCAGACCTTCTCCGGCAGCGGGTCTTGCAGCATCCGTGTCAGCTTCGTGCTGGTCAGCCCGCCGAAGAAGGGGACGAAGACGCTCACCGCCCAATCCCGCGTCGGCTCGATGCTCTCGATCTTCACGGCCAGCGTGTCGCCCGGCTCCGCCCCTTCGACGTAGATAGGGCCGGTCTGCGGGTTGAGATATGTGCCCAGGATTTGCGATGGCACGTCGTCCGGCCTGGTGATCTGGTTCTCGAAGGCGTCCGCCGTGTAGATCGCCACCGTCTCGCCCGGTTTGACGGTGGCCACGGGATCGACATAGCGGCTGAAGACGTAGTGGTACGGCCCCTGCTGCCGGATTTCCTGCACGTCGATCCCCCTCTCCTCCGCGGCCTGCTCGGGTCTGAGCATGGCTTACCGCATCGCCGTTTGGATACCAAGGCGAAGGACGATTCTCTCAGCTTCGAGGAGGACGCTCAACACGCTGAATTCTGGTCGCGCCTCACACGTCCGATTCGCCGACAGCTTCGAGAATCTCCCGGTAGAGCGGCTCAGTCACGTACAGACCGCTCGCGACCATCCGGTCCATCGTTGGCCGCACGTCCGCGATCAACCCGCGACGTTTGGCCCTGACCAGAAGCCCGAACGATCCGATCACCGTGAATCCGAGACCCGCCGCGACCCTTCGTCCAGGAAGATCGTCCAACGCGACGAAGTCCGCGGAAAGCGCCATGGCCAGCGCTATCGCTTCTCGCTCCCCAGGGTCCAGTTTGCGCGGCAGCGGTGGACGACTTGGAACACGTTGCACCTGAATCCAATCGGGAAGCCGGCCAATCGATGGCGCTGCTTCCTGGGCAACCGCCGCCGGTACGGCGATGTGGTGAAACAGTCCGCGCAGGAGATCGAAGTGCCCCACCTGCCAGAACACGATGAGCGGGCTCGCGTCGAAGACCGCAATCCCGGAGGTCATGCCTTCTCGATCGCGCGGAGCTCCTCCTGCCATTCCTCCCGAGTCATGTCGAAGTACGGAACACCATGCTCGCCAGCCCAGCGAATGAACGCGAACTTTTCGAGATCGAGGAATTCAGCGGCTCGGCCAGCCGAGAGCTCTCGCCTCCGATACAGGTCGAGAACGATGCTTTCCAGGGCACGGCGCTCGACCTGCTTCGGCGAGTCCCCGAGCAACTCCTCGAAGTCTTCCGTGACGTCAAGATGAATCACGCCCATCCGAATACCCCTTGAGAACGAGGATCGCCCGGACATGATACCCGCCGATCGACGGCGCCTACGTAAGCCTTGACCGCCGCGCCGCGCTATACGCTCAGATAGCGGATCAGCGTCTCCTGGCTGGTCACTGCCGCCCCGCCCAGCTCCGCGCTCACCGCCCCCTTGTCCATCACGTAGCCGCGCTGCGCCAGGTGCATCACCAGCTCGATGTTCTGCTCGACGAACAGCACCGTCGTCCCCAGCTCGGCGTTGATGCGGAGGATGTCGTCGCCGATCTGTTGCACCAGGTTCGGCTGCAACCCTTCTGAAGGCTCATCGAGCAGCATCAGGCTTGGCTGCCCGACCAGCACCCGCCCGATCGCCAGCATCGCCTGCTCCCCCCCGCTGAGCGTGCCGGCCCGCTGGCTCCGCCGCTCGGCCAAGCGCGGGAAATACTGAAAGGCGATATCCAGCGGCCGCGTCACCCCCGCTCGCACATTGATCAGCTCGCCCATCTCGAGATTCTCTTCCACCGTCAGTCCCGGAAAGACGCCGCGTCCCTGCGGCACGTAGCCGATGCCGAGCCGCGCCCGCTCGTTCGCCGGCGCGGTCGAGATCGCCTTCCCGTCCAGGGCGATGTTCCCCTTCGCCAGCGGCAGGAGCCCGATGATCGCCTGCATCAGCGTCGTCTTGCCCACCCCGTTGCGCCCGACGATGGCTACGATCTCCCCCCGCCGCATGGCCAGGCTCACGTCGCGCACGATCATCGTCCGCCCGTACCCGGCGGTGATCCCGGAGACGTCGAGCATCGTCACTGTGGCGGCATCAGCGATCGCCACGGCGCCCAATCCCGCGACTGCCTACTGATGATGCGTAATGCCGTGGTGCGCGTTCCATATCACGTCTTACCCAGATAAATATCCGTCACCGCCGGGTTCACCTCGATCTCGGCGATCGTCCCCTCGGCGAAGATGCGGCCCAGATGCAGCACCGTCACCGTGCGCGCGATCTGGCGCACGAGCGCCATGTCGTGCTCGATGACCAGGATCGTCACCCCGTCGGCGTTGAGCGATGCGATGAGCTGCCCCGTCGCCTCCGTCTCCCCCGGCCCCATCCCCG
The DNA here is from genome assembly GCA_937870845.1 of uncultured Chloroflexota bacterium. Classification (GTDB taxonomy): domain Bacteria; phylum Chloroflexota; class Chloroflexia; order Thermomicrobiales; family UBA6265; genus JACCXM01. The sequence continues at coordinate 10,150 of CALMZR010000282.1, read as the reverse complement.
CCGTCGGCTCGTCGAGCAGCAGCAGCTTCGGGTTGACCGACAGGGCCATGCCGATCTCCAGCCACTGCTGCTCCCCGTGCGAGAGGTTCTTGGTCAGCATGTGGCCCGTCCCGCTCAACCCGACGCGGGCCAGCAGCCTTTCGATCGCCTCCTCCATCTGCTCGCCGCGCACGTGGTGCTGCGCCGCGACGCGCATGTTGTCCTCGACCGTCAGCTCGGGGTAGACGCCGGGGATCTGCATCTTGATGCTCAGCCCCTGCCGTGCCCGCCGCCACGTCGGCCAGGCGTCGATTTCGGCGCCGTCGAAGGTGATGGCGCCGGTCGTCGGCCGCTCGAACCCCACGATCAGCTTGAAGACGGTGCTCTTGCCCGCCCCGTTCGGCCCGATCAGGCAGCGCAGCTCGCCGCGCCCGACCGTGAGGTCGAGGTCGGAGACCGCGCGCAAGCCGCCGAAGCGCTTCGAGACGCCCTTGAGCACGAGCAGGGGAGTCTCCGGGATCGGCTCGGCCACGTCAGCCCGCTCTCCGCGCATCGGCCGCGACCTCGCTCGGCGCGACGCGCTCCCCGGCGGACGGCCGGCGGAAGATCCAGCGGTCCAGCGCGTTGAATATGGCGACCACGAACCCCTCCGGCACAAACAGCACCGCCAGCAGCGCCAGCACCCCGAAGATCACCAGCGCGTACTGCGGCGCCTCCGACGCCAGCGACTGCGAGAGCTTCAACAGAACCATCGAGGAGATCATCGCCGCCGTCAGACTGCGCCGCCCGCCGATGGCGACATAGATCACGGGAGTGATCGCGGCCGTCAGCCCCATCGACGACGGGTCGATGTAGCTCCCCCACGAGGCGTAGAGCACCCCGCTCAGCGCCGCCACGCCCCCCGCCAGCGCGAAGACCTGCACCTGCATCAAGCGCACGTTGTAGCCGAACGTCTCGGTGCGCGGCCGGTTCTCCTGCAACGCCAGCAATCCGTACCCCCAGCGCGTCCCCGCCAGCCAGCGCAGCAGCAGATAGACCCCGACCAGGATGCCGAGATAGAGGAAGTAGAGCGGCCGCCCGAACAGCGGTATGTCGCCCACGCTGATTTGCGGCGTGTACATCCCGTTGTACCCGTTCAGACGCGCCTCGCCGACCGTCCACTCCGGCCCCGCCGTCTGCGCCATGAACGTCTGCAGCACCAGGGTCAGGGCCAGGGTGGTCAAGCCGACGAAGACGTCGTTGACCCCGCCGTAGAACATGAAGTACCCCAGCACCGCCGCCGTCAGCGCGCCCGCCAGCACCCCGACCAGGATGCCGACCCACGTCGCCCCGGCGCCGAGCACGTTCAGCGTGTAGATGCCGTACAGATAGCCGCCGATGCCGAAGAACGCGGTCTGCCCGAAGCTGAGGATGCCCGCCTTCCCCCAGATCATCGCCAGGCTGAGCGCCATCAGGGTGATGGCCATGAAGTAGGCGGTGTTGAGGATGCTGAACTCGTCGGTCGTCAGCGGGTAGACGAGCATGAAGGCGAGAAAGACCACGAAGGCGACGTTCTCCGCCCGCAGCAGCGCCGCGCCGCGCCTCATCGACCCGACCTCGAGTCGGTCGGCCGCATCCGCCAGCGGTCGATCAGCCCGGAGATGCCGTCCGGCAGCACGCGGATGATGACGATCGTCGTCAGCAGCAGCCCGACGCGGCCGATGTAGAGCCCGAACTCGGTGCCCAGCGCCGCGTTGACCGCCCCCAGCAGCGCCGCCGCGATCGGCGTCCCGACGAGAGCGTTCGCCCCGCCGACGATGACGGTGACGAACGCCTCCACGATGTAGTTCACCCCGAAGAAGGGGACGATCGTCGCCGTCGGCGCGAAGAGCCCGCCCGCCAGCCCGGCCAGCGCGCTCCCCAGCGCGAAGGTGATGGTGTACATGCGGGGCGTGTCGACCCCCAGCGCCCGCGCGATAGAGGGATTCTGGATCGTGGCGCGGGCGCGCAGCCCGTACTTCGTCTTCATGAAGAGCAGATAGAGCCCAATCAGCAGCGCCACCGACACGAGGCCGAGCGCCACCCGATACCACGAATAGCTCGTCGCCCCCACGCTGAACGACCCGAACGGCGACGAGATCCCCTGCATCGACGGCCCTGTCAGAATCAGCGTCCCCTGGCTCAGGATCAATCCCACCGCCCACGTCGCCGCGACGGTGTCGAGCAGCCGCCCATAGAGCCGCCGCACGACGACGATCTCCATCACCGCCCCGAACAGCCCTACGCCGAGCGCGCCCAGCAGCATCGCCAGCGCCAGGGGCGCGCCATTCGTGCCGGCGATGGTGGTGATGTACGCCCCCAGCATCATGAACTCGCCGTGGGCGAGGTTGATCACCCCCATCATGCCGAAGATGACCGCCAACCCGATGGCGGACAGCAACAGCAGCGAGAAGCTGACCTGGAACTGGTAGAGCGCGTTGAATACACCGTCCAAGCGTGACCTCCGGGTGTAGAGGGAGGAGAGGGGGGCGCTTCGCTGAGGGGGGCGGCCGCGAGCGGCCTGAGGGGGGAAGAGGACGGCGAGGTCAAGACCCCGAAGTATTTTTCCCTCTTCCCCCCTAGCGAAGCGCCCCCCTCAGCGAAGCGCCCCCCAAGCGAAGCGCCCCCCTCAGCCCTACTCCGGCACGTACTGCGTGTTATCCGGCGTCTCCGCCAGGTTGCAGCCCATCTCTTGCGACAGCCAGTCGGGGCGCACCGCCTCGAAGGTGTCGTCCAGGACGATGTTGTGCTCCTCGTCGGCGTGGACCAGGAAGATGTTGCGGATGGTGTGATGCGTGGCCGGGTCGATCGTCACCGGTCCGGCCGGCCCCTCGAAGGTGATGTTGGTCTCCAGCGCTTGGCGCACCGCGTCCTGCTCGGTCGTGCCCGCCGCCTCGGCGGCCAGCGCCCACAGGTTGATCCCCTCGTACTCGGCGGCCGCCTCCATGCCGACGTACTCGGCGTCGGGGTAGAGGGCGCGGATGCGGTCGGGGAAGTCGGTTTCGAGCTGCTCGGCCAGCTCTTCCATGAAGTTGACGGTGACGTACATATTGTTGAGCGCCGGCGGCGGGAAGCGCAGGTGCTCGTACCCCTGCCCCATGTTGATGGTCGTCGCCATCGGCACCTGCATCCCGGCCGCGTTCTTCTGCTCGTAGAACGACGACTGCGCGATGCCGACCAGCAGCACGATGAGCACGTCCGGGGCCGCGTTCTGGATGTTGGTGATCGAGGTGCTGAACTGCGAGACCGACAGCGGAATGAACTCCTCGCCGATGATCTCTCCGCCCTGCGCCTCGATCGTCGTCTTGAACCAGTCGGCCGTCAACTGGCCGAAGTTGTAGTCGGCGGCGATGGTGTAGAAGCGGTTGCCGAACCGCTCCATGACCGCCGGCACAAAGGGGACCACCTGATGGTCCGGCACCGCGCCGGTCGGGAAAACCCAGGAGTCGCAGACGCCCCCCTCGTACTGGTTGTTATAGAAGTAGAGGACTTGGTTCTGGTCGATAATGGGGCGGATCGCCTCGCGCGAGGCCGAGGTGAAGCCGGCGTGCAGCACGTCGACCTGGTCCTGCAAAATCAGCTTGCGCGTCATCTGCTGGTAGCGCTGGTTGTCCGACTGCGCGTCCTCGGCAACCAGGGTCAGCTCCCGCCCCAGCACCCCGCCGGCCTCGTTCAGCTCGTTGACCGCCAGATTGGCGGCGTTGAACTTCTGGATGCCAACCACCGAGAAGTCTCCCGTGCGGTCGCCCAGCCAACCGACCTTGATCGGGCCCTCGTCCTGCGCCAGCGCATACGTGATGTCGATCTGCGAAGCGAGCGCCAGCGCCCCCGCCGTCAACGCCGAGTCGCGGACGAGCCGCCGCCGCGTAATCGTTTGCGTCGCCGCTGCCGTGCCGATGTCGCCGTCGCCCATGGTGCAGACCTCCGTTCCGGCTCGCTGCTGATACGAATCGACCCCCCGCGCCACGACGCCGTGATCGACCCCTGGGGGCCGCTTCACCATCGCGCTGGCTCGGCCCCGGCAGGCTATCAAAGGTGGGATGGTCTGTCCAACGAGTGTAGAACGATCTGGCGGTCACTCAGCGACCGGCTTCGCCTACTGAACCGAGAACTTCAAGGTAGACCTGTCGGCTCATGTAGAGACCGCTGGCGATCATCGCATCGAGTTCTGGCCGCACTGCATCGATCAGACCGAGCCTGCGTGCTCGCACCAGCAGTCCTGCCGAACCGGTTATACGCAGCCCGAGCCGCGTGGCCAACCGACGCGCGGGCAGATCATCGACGATGAGATAGTCGGCGTTGAGGGCGAGCGCCAGCGCGATGGCCTCTCGCTCGCCTGGGCCCAAGTCCACATCCAGGAGTGGCAGCGCGGCTTGCTGGTCTATCCACGATGGCAGGCCGCGAAGCGAGGGCCTGACCTCGCGTTCCACGGCAGGAGGTATGGCGACGCGATCGAAGACCTGATTGAGAAGCTCAAGGCGGCCGGTCTGCCAGAGGATGATGAGCGGACTGGAATCGGTAACAGCAAGACTCTCGGTCACATGCTGTCGATGACCCGGAGCTCTTGCTGCCACTCTTCCAGCGTCATATCGATAAACGGGATACCGAGTTCGCCCGACCAGCGAATGAACGCAAAGCGATCGAGTCCGAGCAATTCGGCCGCTCGCCCAGACGACAGCTCGCGCCGCCGGTAAAGCTCAAGAACGATCATCTCCAGAGCACGACGCTTCATCTCCTCGAACGAGTCGCCGAGGAGGTGAACGACATCCTTGTCCATGTCGACCGGTATCCGAACCTGGCTCATTTGGCGTGCCCTACCGAAGACCTCTTGCTCAATGGTACATCGACGCGTTTCGGGGATCACCTACTGTCTGTGCCGTCACATCCGGCTTGAGATTGACGGCATCTTCCCTGGGCTTAATCTTTGGCGATGCCGCGAAGCTCCTGCTCCCAATCCTCCTCGTCGAAATCGAAATAGGGAACCCCACGGGCGCCCGACCAGCGAATGAACGAGAGCAAATCCAGGCCCAGGATCTCGGCAGCGCGGCCAACAGAAATCTCGTGGCGCCGATAAAGATCGAGGACGACGATTTCCTGCGCGCTGCGTTCGATCTGCTCGGGCGAGTCCCCAAGCAACTCGGCGACGCTCGTGTCAAAGGGGATCAGCACTTGGCTCATGGCTTCGGCTCCACGCGATCGGCTCCGAAAGCTCATGATAGCCTTCAGGGCCGCTGCATGAGAGAAGCCGGGGCTTGCTGCTCCTACACCACGACGTTGACCAGCCGCCCCGCCACGTAGATCACCTTCCGCGGCTCCCGGCCCGCCAGCGCCTCGGCAATTTTCGGGAGCGCCAACACGCGCGCCCGCGCCGCATCCTCCGCCAGATCCGGCGCCAGCATGATCCGGTCGCGCACTTTGCCGTTGACCTGGACCACCACCTCGACCGCGTCGTCCCGCGTCAGCGCCGGGTCGTAGCTCGGCCACGGCTGGCGGTGGACGGAGTAGGGCATCCCCAGCCGCTCCCACAGCTCCTCGGCCACGAACGGCGCGCTGGGGGCCATCAGCAGCACCAGCGTCTCCAGCGCCTCCCGCCAGGCGGGGGTCTGCACGACCGCCGTCTCGCGCACTTGCAGACGCATCAGCTCGTTGACGTACTCGATCAGCGCCGCGACCATGGTGTTGAACTCGAACCCCTCCAGGTCGTCGGTCACGCGCTGGACGGTTTTCGCCCGCAGCCGAGCCAGCGCCGCGATGTCTCCTTCCGGCGCGGCCTGGTCGAACGGGCCGTCGCCCGTCTCCGTGACCAACCCGTAGGCGCGGCGGATGAAGCGCTCCATGCCGGTGATGCCGCGCGCGTTCCAGGGGCCGCCCTGCTCCCAGGGGCCCAGGTACATCAGGTGCAGCCGCAGCGCGTCCGCGCCATGGGCGGCGACCAAGTCGTCCGGGGAGACCACGGCGCCCCGGCTCTTGCTCATCTTGGTCCCGTCTTCGGCCAGGATGATGCCCTGGTTGCGCAGGCGCAGGAACGGCTCGCCGTGGTCGACCAGCCCCAGATCGCGCATCACCTTGGTGAAGAACCGCGCATACAGCAGGTGCAGGATGGCATGCTCGATGCCGCCGCAGTAGAGATCGACCGGCGTCCAGCGCGCCGCCGCCTCCCGGTCGAATGGGGCGTTCTCCTCGTTGGGCGAGGTGTAGCGGAACCAGTACCAGGACGAGTCGACGAAGGTGTCCATGGTGTCGGTTTCGCGCCGCGCCGGCCCGCCGCATTGGGGGCACTCCGTGTGCAGGAACCCCTCGTGCGTCACCAGCGGCGATTGCCCGGTCGGGGTGAACGCCGCATCCAGCGGCAGCTCAACCGGGAGTTGGTCTTCCGGCACGGGGACCATGCCGCAGTCGTCGCAGTAGACGACCGGGATCGGCGTGCCCCAGTAGCGCTGGCGCGAGATCAGCCAGTCGCGCAGCCGGTAGTTGACCTCCGCCTCGCCGCGCCCTGCCTCCGCCAGCCAGGAGATGACGTCCGGCAGCTCCTCCGGCACGCGCTTGCCGGTCATCGGCCCGGAGTCGAGCAGCGTGCCGGGGCCGGCGTACGCCTCGGTCATCGTCGCCGGGTCCAGCTCATCGCCTTCCTCCGGCCGCACGATGGCGCGGATCGGCAGCTCGAAGGCGCGGGCGAACTCGAAGTCGCGCTGGTCCCCGAAGGGCACCGCCATGATCGCCCCGGTGCCGTACCCCATCAGCACGTAGTCGGCGATCCAGACCGGGATGCGCTCGTCGGTGACGGGATTGATGGCGTAGCCGCCGGTGAAGACGCCCGTCCGCTCCCGCGCTTCGTCGGTCGACATCCGCTCGATCTCGGTCTGGCGCCGCGCCTGCTCGGCGTACGCCTCGACCTCCGCCCGGCGATCCGGCGTGGTGATCCTGGCGACCAGCGGATGCTCCGGGGCCAGCACCATGAACGTCGCGCCCCAGACGGTGTCCGGGCGGGTGGTGAAGACCTCCAGCTCGTCCCCTGCCTCCCCCCCGAGCCCCCCTCCACCGGAGGGGGGAGTCTCCAGCGCAAAGCGCAGCCGCGCCCCCTCGGAGCGGCCGATCCAGTTACGCTGCATCGTCTGCACGCGCTCCGGCCAGTCGAGCGCCTCCGCGTCGCGCAGCAGCTCTTCGGCGTAGTCGGTGATGCGGAAATACCACTGCTCCAGGTCGCGCTTGGAGACTTCGCTGCCGCAGCGCTCGCAGACGTTGCCCTCCAGCACCTGCTCGTTGGCCAGCACCGTCCGGTCCGTGGGGCACCACCAGACCGGGCCCATGGCGCGGTAGGCCAGGCCGCGCTCCAGCATCTTCAGGAAGAACCACTGGTTCCAACGGTAGAAGTCGGCGTCGCAACTGGCCAGCTCGCGGCTCCAGTCGATCCCCGCTCCCATCTGGCGGTACTGCTCGCGCATCTTTTCGATGTTCTCGACCGTCCACGTCGCCGGGTGGATGTTGTTGCGGATGGCGGCGTTCTCGGCCGGCAGCCCGAAGGCGTCGAAGCCCATCGGGAACAGGACGTTCCTGCCGCGCATGCGCAGCATGCGGGCGTAGATGTCCGGCGCGACGAAGGCGAACCAGTGCCCGATGTGCAGCACCCCAGAGGGGTAGGGGTACATCGTCAGCGCATAGAACTTCTCGCCCGGCGCGTCATCCTCGACCCGGTAGAGGTCGTCGTCCTGCCAGCGTTGCCGCCACTTCGGCTCGATGGCGGCCGGGTCGTAGCGCTCGGCATGGTCTTTGCTGGTTGTCGTTGGTGTGAATGTTTCGGTCGTCGCCATATCGTTCACCTATTGTTTCGCCACGAACCCGGTCGATCGCGCCACCCGACAACGCGTGTCATGCTGAACGGAGTGAAGCATCTCGGCGCTGCCAACCACCTGGATTCCATCTGCCGAGATCCTTCGCTTCGCTCAGGATGCTGCCCTGATGGCCAAACAAAAACGCCCTCCGCCCCGGTCAGGGACGAAAGGCGCATTCGCTTCCGGGGCGCCACCCTGGTTGATCGGCGCGGCGGGGTCTGGTGGAGCTGAGGGGACTCGAACCCCTTACCTCAACACTGCCAGTGTTGCGCTCTCCCGGATGAGCTACAGCCCCAGGAATGCCCCACGCAACGCCGATCCACTCTGCGGCCCGATAACGGAGGCCATCCGGCGACGGCTAGCGGATTGAACCGTTCACCGGCGCGGCTCGCGGGCGAGTTCGACCCCAGAGATGCCGCCTCGCACCGTCCGGCGGCTCGCTGGGAAGCAGGGTCTACTACTCCCGGTCACAGCCCGATAAGGATAGCCGAGGCCTGGCAAGAATGCCAAGCCTCGGCGCCGTTTCGCATCGCCCGAACCCGGGGGTAGTGGTCTCATGATACTTGTCCAGGGTGAAGAGGACCCGATGCTGTTTACGAGTCAATTCTGAGGTGCGAACATGAGCGGAGGAAATCTCGGCCGCTTTTTGCAAGCTCGATACTGGAGGGCGTGGCTGACCCACGCCGGGCCCATACCTACAGAAATCGAGTTGGCCCCCATTCGTCTACCGGGGGCGACACTTCACCCTTTCGCACCTTGACGAGTCCGAGCTTGCGGTGCCCGACAGTGTGACTACACCTCGCCTCCCCGCCGTCACATTCAGCGACCCTTGCTTCACGCGAAAGCCCGAAGCGCCTGACCCTGAGCTGATTTACCCAAGCAGCGATCGTCAACCGGGGTATTTCTGCTTCGATCGATACGACTTTTCTCTTGACCTTCCGCATCACATTCGCATGATGAGCCGAGGCAGCGTCTGGACCGTAGCCGGAGACAACTACGCGGCTGTCCCTGTCGTGAACAGAGCCGACGATGAGGTCGTTTATCGCATCGTATTCAGCCTGGACAGGGTAAAGGGCTTGCCCGTTGGGTTGCACTTGCGCGTCAAGACCGCGTACCCGGCGGACGCGAGCCCGTTCGTGACATTTGGGTCCGTAAGGTTCAAACACCTCGTGGCGTTGCGGATGCAGGGCAAACGGCCAGGACGCATCACTGGCCAGAACCGAAAAGCGCCTCGAATCTGGTGACAAGAAGATAGGCCCTTTCGGGCCTATCCGACCTTGGCGAGCCAAGATCTCTGGGCGAACCTCTTCCCCATTTCTGGGTATCCATCCTGTCCAGGACGGACTTGGTCATCAGACCAAGCAGGACTGGCTATGCACACGCCCCTAGTCCAGTGATCTACCCTAATTCTAGGCATTTCGCCCCGATTGTCAAGCCGAACGGCGAGCAAGAGCCGCGAATCCTGCTAACTCCCAAGGTCCGGTTGACTGCTTGCGGCGTGGCCTATTCGCCGGCTGGCACGATGTTCTGATTCCGATGGAGCACGTTCTCCGGATCGTACTCCCGCTTCAGCGCCGCCAGCCGCGCGTACTTCTCCGGGCTATACGCATCTTTCACTCGCTCGGCCGCATCCCCGACGCCCAGATAGTTCACGTATGTTCCCCGCGCGAACGGGCGCATCGCCTCCCACAACCCGCGCGCCCAGGCGATGTTCGTCTCCGCATCGGCCGGGTCGAGCCAGCGGCCGATGATGGCGAAGTTGTATTCGGCGTCGCGGTGGTCGAACGCGGTTGCGTCCTGCCCAACTCGCGCCACGGCGCCGCCGAGGTGCTCGATCAGCACCGCGCTCAGCGGCGAGGGCGCCGCGTTGGCCCCGGCCACGATGACGTCGAGCGCCTCGTCCGGCAGGCCGGTCAGGAAGTGTGAGCGCCAGTAGACGTGCGGCCCCGGCGGGAACCCGTCGTCCAGCGTCTGCTGCAGATCGACGTACGAGATCGGCCCGACCATGTCCGCGATCGGCTCCCCCAGCGCGCGGTACGGAGCCACGGCCGCCGCGCCAGCTTCGGCGTTCCCGGCGAACATCGGCATGAACGCGATGACCGGCGCGCCGTCGGGTGTGCTGAGCAGGGCGAAGAAGGTCGTTAGTTCATCCGGCGACGATGCGGTCACCTCCCGAAACGACCGCAGCGCCTCGCTGGCGCGATCCCGAGCATGGAGCAGCAAGCCAGCGTACATGCCATCGAGCGGATGGAGCCGGAACACGAACTCGGTGACGACGCCGAAGTTGCCCCCGCCCCCGCGCAAGCCCCACCGCAGCTCCGGCC
>CALMZR010000281.1 GCA_937870845.1 uncultured Chloroflexota bacterium | reverse complement strand
CGAGTCGAGGATGAGGCTCCCCGCGCTCTCCGGGTCGCGAAAGACATTCGACTGCTTCAATAGCCCATCGACCAGCGTCGTCTTGCCGTGGTCGACGTGGGCCACGATCGCCACGTTGCGCAGATGCGCCGGGTCGTGCGTTGCGTGGTCGGTCATGTCCGGTTGTCGGGTTGCGGTCACCATCGGTGGGCGTTCCTTGTCAGTCGCAGGTCGTGAATCCGATGTCCAAAGCGGCACGGAGGCGGCAAGAGCCCCCTCGCACATCGGGGATGGGCGGGGGGTAGGGGTGAGGGCAAAGCGCCGCACGCGGAACGGCCCGTGCGCCATCCGCACGGGCCGCGTTGCTGAACGAAGTATACCACCCCCGGCCGGCGTCAGCGGGGCCGATAGCCCCCGAATACCGCCAATGCGTACCAGCGAAACGGCGCCGATGCGTCCACGAACCCCGCCGCGCGTAACCAATCGCACTGCGCTTCCAGCGGGGCCAGGCGGTTCGCCTCCCGGTCGGCCCGGTTAGCATACGCGGCGGCGCTCTCCTCCCGCGTCAGGGCCGGCCTGTCGCGCCGCCCGTGATCCCAGACGGCGTCGATCATCCCGTCGTCGAACGCTCGAGCAATCCAGGCGGCCTCCGGGGCCACGTGCTCGTCGTGGACGAACGCTCCGCCCGGCGCCAGCAGCGCCAGCAGCTCGCCGTAGAGCCCGCGCTTCCGGCCATCCTCCAGATGATGAATGGCGAACCCGGAGACGATCGCGTCGAACGGGGCGCGCTCGGCTACCGCATCAAGCCAGGAGGGCGTCGCCAGATCGGCGGTCACCAGGACCGGCGCCGGAACTCGCTCACCAAGCCGAGCCTTTGCCGCATCCAGCATCGGCTCCGAAAAATCGACCAGCACCGCCTCGGCCCCCGGATAGGCTCTGAGCATAGCCGCGCTCAGGAAGCCGTCGCCGCAGCCAACGTCGAGAAACCGCGAAACCGGCAGCCGTCCCTGCCCCACCAGGCGCAGCATGACCGCGACCTGCTCCGCCGCGAACGGAATCGCGGCGCGCACCGAATCGAGGTAGTAACGAACGGTCTCGTCGTCCTGCCACGCTGCATCGCGCCGGCCCATCGCGCCCCTGCTCCCGAATGCGTCGCTCGGGCGGCGATGCTACGCCACGTCGCGGCCGTTACGTGCGCCCCGAGAAAAAGACGATGACGGCGACGAATATGACCCCCAGCACGACCGCGGCGATGAAGAATGTCGTCGCCGTCGCCGTCCAGCCGAGGAACGTCCGGTTCGGCCCCGGCCCCTGCTTGGGCGGGGCGTCGGACAGATCGAGCGGATCGTTGCCGATCGGGTCGACCCCGATGGGATCCCTGCTGATGGACGTCTCCCTGCCGGGCCTCTGCTCGCTCACCCCGCGCTCCTCTCGCTCCCTTATCCCCACGGCCTGGCGAACAGCAAGGCGATGATGACCAAACCAATCACGACCACCACAACCAGGGGGATGACCCGCGGGGCTACGCGCGAATCGTGCATCGGCTCGCCAACCTTCATCGCATCGTCCGTGCGCGCTTGCCGCACCGGATCGATTCGCTCCTGGGCATCGACGGACATCCTGTTGCTCCTTCAGTGGCGTCAAGGCGGATGGGCAGCGTTCAGAAGAACCAGGGTTGCAGAAACGGCGCCACCTCGCGGCGGCGGTTCGGCGTCGGCGCTACGCCAGCCGCCAGACACGATGAGACCGGGGCCAATCGGACCAGCCCCGGTTTCACCACCGCCGCCTAGGGAGGGCTGAAGCGGTCGCTGATTGGAGATTGCGTCGCGCTACATCGGGTTGGCGAACAGCGCGATCAGCACCACTACCGCGATCGCCAGCAGCGCGATCCACAGCAGCCGGTTCGACCCGCGCGTTTCCTCCACGACAACCGGATCCTCGAGCGCCTCGCCGGTGTAGCCCCAGCGGCCGGTGTCCCGAAGGCGATCGTTGCTGGCGGTGACGGGATCGATCATGACGATGACCTCCTTTGCGCGGACCCGCGGCCCGGGCCCTCACCCCTCCCCAACGCACAACCGATGCCATTGGTGCCGCTGTTGATATACGAAAGTGCCGAACTCGGGTCGAATCGTCCGCTCCAGAACTCCTGTGCGTTTCTGCCTTTCGCTCCGCCGTTCCCGAATTGACCAGCGGCCAGTCATCTCGTTGACGGCGGGCGCCCGCTCCCCCCTGCTGCAATGGCCCCATATCCCGGCACCGCGGCGGCGCGATTGCTCCGAGACGCCTCGCCGGATCGACACGGAGGTGCCCATGGCCGTCTCGCCCCTCGACCGGTTGGCCACGTTGCTCGCCGCGGCCACGACCCGGCGCGGCAGCCTCGCCCTCGCCGCCGCAACCGGCCTGCTCAGGCTTTCACCCAAGCGCGACGTCGTTGCCGGCAAGCGCCGCCGCCGCAAGAAGCGCAAGCGCAAGCCACAGCCCGCTCTCTGTCAGCGCAAGGGCGCCGCCTGCGAGAGTGCGGAGGTGTGCTGCTCCGGAACCTGCGATTTTCTCGTCAGGAACGGCTCTTGCGCCCCCTGCCGCGGCCGCTCGTGCAGCGCCGAGCGGACCTGCTGCGGCGGGCTCGACTGCCGCGGCGGATTCTGCGACGGCTGCCGCGACCGGGCGGTCTCCTGCGCCGCCGACGCCCAATGCTGCTTCAGCGATTGCACCAGCGGCGCGTGCCTCTCGGCGCCCGGCGGACGCTGCGCCCGTGATGTCGACTGTCGAGCGTGCTATCTGAACGGCAATTGCACGAATGCCTGCGTGAACGGGGCTTGCTCGGCCTGATATGGAACCCGGGTGGACGCCGCCGGGGGCGCGTGGACGGCCTCCGGCGACCGAAGGGTGCATTCCCCCTGCCTCCCGTCGCCTTAGCCCCCTTAGCCCCCTTTGCCGGCGCCGCCCCGGCAACCACCCTGATGCCGTATGAGCCGCGCCGGAATCCACGCGGCCGCGCCGCTGGACAGGCCCGCCGATCGCCTCGTACAGTCGGCGGCGCGCCGTCGGCGTCACGAAGGGAGCGACATGGACAGCCAGGACTCCGTCCGCCGCCAGTTCGGCCCCGCCGCCGCCGCCTACGCCGCCAGCGCCGTCCATGCCGCCGGCCCCGATCTCGCCGCCATGCTCGACGCCGCCGAGCTGCGCGGCGACGAACGCGTCCTCGACGTCGCCCCCGGCGCCGGCCACACCGCCCTCGCCTTCGCCCCGCATGTCGCCAGCGTCCTCGCCGTCGACCTCACCGACGAGATGCTCGCCCAGGGCCGCCTCCTCGCCGAAGAGCGCGGCCTGACCAATATCGCCTTCGCCCTTGGCGACGCCGAGCACCTCCCCGTCCCCGACGCCTCCGTCGACCTGGTCACCTGCCGCTACGCCGCCCACCATTTCCCGCGCCCCGCCGCCGCGGTGCGCGAGTGGGCCCGCGTCCTTGCCCCCGGCGGCCGCCTCCTCCTCGTCGACGTCGTCTCCCCCGACGACCTCGCCGCCGACACCGTCCTCAACGCCGCCGAAGTCTTGCGCGACCCCTCCCACGTCCGCGACCACACCGTCGCCCAGTGGTTCCTCATGCTGGAGGGAGCCGGCATCGCCGTGGAAGACCTCGGCCGCTTCCCGCTGCGCCTGGAGTTCGAGTCCTGGACCGAGCGCATGCGCACCCCCGCCCCGGTCGCCGCCCAGATCAAGGCGCTCTTCGCCGCCGCCCCCGCCGCCGTGCGGGATGTGCTGCACGTCGAAGGAGACGGGACGTTTACCGTGCCGGTGGCATTGTTCAGGGGCTCGCGGCGCTCGTAGCCGCCGCCTTACCGACGCGCCTGCTCGGCTTCTGCCCGATTCGCTTTCCCGCGCGTGTTCCGCTCGCGCACCCAGCGCTCTCGCTCCGGGCGCAGGCGCTGCGCCAGCGCCTCCGCCACCGCCAGGTTGTGGAACCATTGCTTAGTGCCCCGTTCCTCAAAGGGAGTGGATATCTTGGTAAAGTGGTGGCCTCGCGAAAGGAGGGGCGCCATGCCCAAGCTACGCTTTGCGCGCTTGCCGACGGATGACGCCGAGGAGCGCCAGGTCCGCAAGCTGGCCGCCAGCCGCCATGCGCCCGGCGACTGGATCCGGCGGGCCAGGATGATCGCCCGGAGCTGGGATGGCCTGCGCACCACCGCGATCGCCGCCGAGCTGGGCTGCCACCCGCAGACGGTGCGCGAGCGGATCGCGCGCTTCAACGTCGAAGGCCTCGGGGGGCTCGGCGACCGGCCAGGCCCGGGGCGCAAGCCCCGTCTGACGGAGGTCGAGCGCGGCGCCATCATCGCCCTGGCCGGCTCGGTGCCGCCGGGCAAGCTGACGCGCCAGTCGGACGGGACCTTGGCCGCAGGGGACGAAGGGCAGCCCGCCCACTGGACGCTGGATACGCTGACTGCGGCCGCCCACGCGCGCGGTATCGCCGTCGAGCGGAGCCAGCTCCGGCGCATCCTGCTCCGCGAAGGCGTGCCCTGGCGCAAGACCCACTCCTGGGCAGAGAGCGAGGACCCGGATTTCGTCCCAAAAGGGCGGAAATCATCCGGCTCTACACGGACCCACCGCCCGGGGCGACCGTCCTCTGCCTCGACGAGCTGGGGCCGGTGAGCCCGCGGACCTTCCCGCCGGCGCCGGCATGGTCGCCGGACGGCCACCGCATCAAGGCGCCGCTGGAATACAGCCGCGGACCGGAGAAAGTCTGGGTTTACGGGGCGCTGCGGGTGCGGGATGGCCAAGAGGTGACGCTGACCGCGCCTTCGCGCAACACGGCCGGCTATCTGCGCTTGCTGGACGCCATCGACGAGGCCGACCCCACCGGCGACCTCTACCTCATCGCCGATAACCTCGCCAGCCACAAGAGCGCGCCGATCCAAGCGTGGCTCGCCGCCCACCCGCGTGTCCAGCAGGTGTTCCTCCCGAAGGGCGCCTGCTGGCTGAATCTGCAAGAGGGCTGGTGGCGACTCTTCCGCCGGGAAGCCCTGAGCGGGCAGACCTTCGTCGATGGCGCCGAGATCGACCGCGCCACGCGGGTCGCGACGCAGCAGTTGAATCGGTGCGCCAAGCCTTGGGTCTGGGGCCGGCCGCCGCCCGCTCCGCGCCATTACCGGCAGCGCTTCGTGTACCTCCTTTGAGGAACGGGGCACTAAGTAGGTAGACATTCGTTCCTGGAGCGTTTCTGGCATGAGCGTTGGTAGGGGCACGGCATGCCGTGCCCGGCTCCGAGCCACGCCGCCCCCAGGACGCTCCAGAATCCAGTGCCCACCTACTTAGTCGAGGCGACCGGGCTCAGGCAGTCGAACGTCTCCGGCCATCTGACCTGTCTCAAGGACTGCGGTCCTGTCGTCTCACGCCGGAACGGCCGTTTCGTCCATTACCGCCTTGCCGACCCGCAGATGAATGCTGTGCTCAGTGCCGCCGACGTTGTTCTCATGCGCCACGCCGATCGGATCGCTGCCTGCATCTACTACCGCGTCGCCGGGAGGGACCGCTGAGGTGACGGCGCCCAATGCCGCGGCCACGGAAGCGCGGACGATGCGCTACCAGGTCATCGGCATGGACTGCCCGGATGACATCGCCGCGATCGAGAAGACCGCCCGCGCTGTCGCCGGCATCGCGGAGGCCCACGTGTCGCTTGCTTCGCACGCGATGACAGTGCGCTCGGCCGCCGGCCTCGCCCCATTGTCTGAGCTGGAGCGGGCAGTCAGCGGCCTGGGATTCCGGCTCGATCGCCACGAGCCACGCGGCGACGGCGGCGCCGCGCCACTCACTTCCTCCCACCTCGCCCCGGGCTCTAAACGGACGCTCTGGATCGTCGTCACCTTGAATCTGGGCTACGGCGTGGTCGAGATGATCGGCGGCTTTCTCATGCTCGTTCCGCTTCTTTTTGGTTGGGGGTGTTTGAAAGGTGCGCGCCGACAACGTCGCTCACGAAATCACGGAGTCGCGAGTGCCAGCTCGTATCAATCTTGGCGGCGCTTAGAATGAGCGCATCGACTTCACTCACGCTCTGGTCATCGCGCATTGAAAACGCGACTGATGTTCGACCAGCATTTCGGCTGACGAGAGGCTCGCACTGGACACGCCGCCACATGTCCGAGCCAAGATTGCCCAGCCTCCCCCAACGCTCTCTATCGTCCAGGACTGGCCCGAGTGGCAGCTCCTGAATGAACTGCCGGGTGACGTGAAATCCGTCTCCAGTGACGTGCCACAGCCAGAACGCCACATTGCTCGATAGCAAAGCGTAAACTGCATTTGCATCTTCCTCGCTCGCGCAACGGACGGCGTTTAGTCCGTTCTCCGTCAGACAACCTTCGGGCTTGGTCCATCTGGGTGGCCGTTGGAATGCATTGAGGAAGTTATAGGCCGTGCCGGCAACGAAAACGGTTGGCTCCTCCACCTCATAAGCTTGCATAAGTGTTCGACCGCCAATACCTTGCACACAAGAACCAAGGCGAGCCGAGTAGCCTAGAAGCGTCTCGAATACGCGGACCTGAAGATCGTCCGCCAGCTTCGGAATGCCTTCTTCAATTGAATGATGGACCTGCGCGAAGGTGATGGTTTGGAACAGCTTGGAACGGTTCAAGCCTTTCCACTTCTGTAGCTTTCCGGTGAAAATGCGCGATGGCTCATCTGTTGACTTGCGCGCCCAGCTTACGATCGCGTTGCGCGTGTTCACATCCTCA
>CALMZR010000280.1 GCA_937870845.1 uncultured Chloroflexota bacterium | reverse complement strand
CGACGTCCGCCACCCCGACCACGACCTCTCCGGCTACGACCTGATCGTCGCCCCGGCCATCCAGCTCGGCGGCGAGGACCGCGCCGGCTATTTGCACAACGCCGCACAGGCCGCCCTCTTCCTCGCCGGCCCCCGCTTCGCCTACCGCACACCCTCCGGCCGCGTCCACGAGGACGGCCAGCCGGGACCGCTCACGGAACTGCTCGGCTGCAAACTGCTGAACTTCGACTCCATGCGCCCCGGCCTTGACTGCACGATTGCCCCCTCTCCCATCGCGACGGGAGAGGGGGGTAGGGGGGTGAGGGCCACCATTTGGGCCGAGTCGTACCGCCTCCTCGGCGGCGAGGCCACCCACCGCTACGCCGACGGCCCCATGGAAGGGGAGGCGGCGGTCGTCCGCCACGGCAACGCCGTGACCATCGGCGCCTGGAGCCCCGACCTCATCCGCGAGGTCCTTTCCGGGCTTCTGACGGAGCGCGGCATCCCCCACGAGCAGCTCCCCGAAGGGATACGAGTAGCCCGCCGCGGAGACCTGGCGACCTGGATGAACTTCAACCAGGAACCGGCCACGCTCCCGGACGGGTCGGTGCTCGCTCCAGTGGCGTTCGAGCAGCGGAGAGCCTGACGCGCCGTCCCCCGAGCTTTACAGCGCCGTGCCAAAGACGTGTCATTCCGACGAAGGAGGAATCTCGGCGTTCGGAGGACCGCGTCTCGCCGGAGCCGAGTTGCCTCGCTGACGCTCGGAATGACACAGATGCGGTGCGCCGCTCGAACGCGCATTCCGCATCAGCAGCTCTCATCTCAGCTCGCTGGATCTTCGGGATCTTTGGCCTCTTCGGCAAGACGCTGCGAAGCCCAAACCAGCTCACGATCGACGCGGCTCCATAGCCCCGCATCACGCCATCCCGACGACCCGGCCCAACGTCTCCGCCGCATCCCGCACGATCGGCTCCCCATGCCCGACGCCGATCGCGGCGACATCCAGCTCCGCCATGCGCCGCAGCGAGGCCCGCTCCTGCCTCGGGTTGAGGTTGAACGCCGGCCACCCCGCCGCCAGCGCCGGCCACGTCGCGATCGCGTCCCCCGCGATCAGGGTCCGCCGCTCCGGCCAATAGACCGCCAGGTGCCCCGGCGAATGGCCGGGCGTGTGCAGCACCTGCAACGGACCGATGGCGTCCCCCTCCGAAACCGCCACGTCGATCGGGCAGGGCACGTGCGGTTTCAGTCCAAAATTGATCCCGAGCTGCAGGTGGTAGATGCGCCACCACGTCCGCACCGGCCGCGTCGGCCGAAACGTCACCGGCTGCGCCCGCCGCTCCCCGGCGATGATGTCCGCCTCCCACGCGTGGGCATAGACCGTCGCTCCGGTCATCCGCTTCAACGCCGCCAGCCCGCCCAGATGCGAACGGTGGCCGTGAGTGAGCACGATCCGCCTCAGATCGGCCGGGCTGCGTCCCAGGTGGCGCAGCGCCGCCAGCACCCGCCGCGCATCGTCGTCGGCAAGCGTGTCGATCAAGGTCAGGTCATGCCCGTCATCGACCAGGAACGCGTGGACGCGGCCACCCCGGCGCTGCCCGAGGCTGTAAATCCCATTGGCGATTTCCAATCGCATGCGCCTCCCGTGGGGCTGCGCCCTCACGCAGAAACGCAAGCGCGATGAGGAGGACGCGCCTCGACCCCTCGTTTCCCCCAGTGTACGGGGGCAGTCAATCCCACTGCGGCGTGCCTGTCGCCAACGAAAAGCCCCTCTCCCTGCGCACGCTGACAGGTGGAGGTATGGGCAGACTCCGCGCCTTGAGCGCCGAAGGCGGCGCGAAAAGCCCCTCTCCCTGCGCACAGGGAGAGGGGTTGGGGTGAGGGTCGTTCGGGGTTGGGGTGAGGGTCGTTCGAGGTCGGGGTGAGGCGCCCCTACCGCAGCTCGAACGTCATCGTCACGTCCACCGCCACCGTCGTCGAGCCGGGCTGCACCGGGACCGCCGCGGCGTCCATCGCCATCTCGGCTCCGCCTCGCCCCATGCCATACACCGGGCCAAAGACCGGCGGCGCGCCCTCGGAGATGGCGACCACCGGCCCGAGCGTCATGCCCGCCGCCTGCGCCAGCTCCTCGGCCTTCTCCCGCGCATTTTCGACCGCCTCGACCCGCGCCTCACTTGCGGCCGCGGTCTGGTCGTCGACGTAGAAAGTCACGCCGTAGATGCTGTTCGCCCCGGCGGTCACCGCCGCGTCGAGCAGCTCGCCGAGCTGATCGGTGTCGCGCACGGTCACGCGCAACTGGTTAATGATCTCGAAGCCGGTGATCGTGGTCGGGTCGGCGTTCTCGGAGTAGTCGCGCAGGATGTTGACGCTGTAGTACTCGGTCTGGATGTCCTCGTCCGCGATCCCCGCCGCCTTCAGCGCGTCGATCACCGCCGTCGCCTGGGCCGTCGCCTGCTCCTGCGCCTCATCCAGCGTATCGGCGATGATGTCGACCCCGATGTTGAC
This sequence comes from uncultured Chloroflexota bacterium, assembly GCA_937870845.1. Taxonomy (GTDB): domain Bacteria; phylum Chloroflexota; class Chloroflexia; order Thermomicrobiales; family UBA6265; genus JACCXM01. Next base: position 8,298 of record CALMZR010000280.1, on the reverse strand, counting down.
CGACGCCGTGTCGGGCGGCACGTTCACCTCGCCGTGCCCGCCGACGCTCACCGTCGGGATGCCCGCCGCCACGCCGCTCACCGGCGTCGCCGACTCCTGCGCCGCCACGATGCCGGCCCCGCCAACTGCCGTCGTCGCCAGCACCCCCGCCAGCGCCACCGCCGCTGCCGCTCGCAATCCCCATTTTGGACTCGGGCTCTGGAACATCTTCGTCTCCTTTGATCTCGACGCTCGATCGCTCATTCCCCCTCGCCCTGCGCACAGAGCCGGGGGCCCTTTGGGCGGCGGGTTAGGGGGTGAGGGTCATCCTCCCCCCCGCACGCCACGCACCCAGCGCAGCCCCACGATGCTCACCACCAGCCACGCCAGTGCGAACGCCAGCGCGATCTGCACCAGCCGCAAGCGCGAGGGTTCGCCGTCCGTGACCCGTTCCTCCGCGCCCGCAACGGAATCGCGCGCCGCTGCCCCGGGCGTGGGGACCGCTTGCGTCACCGCCGCGATGGCCGCGCTCGTGGCATAGGCCGGCGCGCTCGTCAGATCCTCGCCGGTCAGCACTTCCTGAGACGCGCCACTCTCGCCGATGGTTCCCTCGGCCTGGTCGGCGATCCCGAGCGCCGATTCGCTCTCCGGGGCGGCCGCCGGTTGAACCGCGTCGCCCTCGAACGCCCGCGCCGCGGTCGGGACCGGCTGGGCAAGCTGGGGCGGTGGCGCCGCCGCGAACTCCATCGGCACGGCCCGCGGATCGTCGAGCCAGTCGGCAGGTTGGGGCGGCATCCCGGTCAGGTCGCTGGAGGTCACCAGCAACAGCATCGCCCCGATCACCACCGCCATCGCCTGGAGCCCAGGCAGCCAGCCCGCGCCCCAGGCGGGGGCGCCCAGCGCCGGCGCGGGGGAGTTCAGGAAAGCCCCCCCGCCCGGCCTGGGCCGGTTGCCCGTGGCAGACCGGCGGCGGGAGGCGCGGGCGTGCTCGTGCCCGAGGCAGAAGGAGCGGCGGGGAGCGTACTGGGGCAACCCCGCCAGCAGCACGACGGTGGTCCGGATCTCGAGCACCTCGCGGTGGCAGGCCGGGCACTCGTGGAGGTGGAAGGCGAGCAAACGCAGCTCGTCCGGGGAGAAATCGCGGTCGACGAAGGCGCTGACGGCGTCGATATCGAGATGGCCGGGGCGGTCTGCCGGGTGCTGCTCAGTCATCCACACGTTCCGTCGTTGGGGCGTTGGGCGTCGCGGCCCCGTCCCCCGCGTCTTGCTCCTCTAAACGGAGGTAGCGCTCGAACAGTTCCCGCGCCGCCGCATCGTCGGCCAGGGCTTGCCGGATCTTGGCGCGGGCGCGGCTGAGGCGCGATTTCACCGTGCCCAGCGCGATCCCCATCGCCTCGGCCACCTCGTGGTAATCGAGCCCCTGCACGTCGACCAGCATCACCACCATCCGCTGGTCCTCCGGCAGCGCCGTCAGGGCGCGCTCCAGATAGATGGAAAGCTCGCGGCGCAGCGCGTGGGCGTCCGGCGACTCCTCCCCTTGGCCGCCGCTGGCCCAGATCGGCTCAATCTCGACGATCTCGGCCTCCAACGAGCCGGCGGGGCGACGGGCCGAGGCGCGCAGCATGTCGTAGGCGCGGTTGGTGGCGATCTTGTAGAGCCAGGAGCGCACCGAGCCGGTCTGGAACGTGCCGATGTTCTGCCAGGCGCGGATGAACGCGTCCTGCGTTGCGTCCTCGGCCAGCCCGACATCGCGCAGCAGGCGCAGCGCCACGTTGAAGACCGGCCGCTCGTGGCGCTGCACCAGGATGTTGAACGCGTCCAGGTCGCCCGCCTGAGCGGCGCGCACCAGGGCTTCGTCGTCGCGGGTAGCGGCAGGAACGGGCAAACCCTCGCTGTCGCCGCCGGCGAGCAACGCCGCGGCCGCGGACGCGCCTCCCCCGTCCGGCGAGCCCTCGGGCGCCGGGGAGGATGCGTCGGGCGCGGCGCGGCGACGGCGGAACACCAGACCTCCTGACCCCGCGCGGGGTCGAACCCCCGCTACGGCTCGAGGGTCACCTTCTCCAGCACGGCCGGGTTGGCCACCGTGCGCGGGCGCTTGCCGCGCAGCACCTGCAGCGCCTCCAGCAGCGTCTCCCGCCGCACCACGTCGACCGAGCGCTCCGAGTAGTAGGCCGAGTGCGGCGTGAGGATCACGTTCGGCATCCGGTAGAACGGCGCGTCGGCCGGCAGCGGCTCCGGGTCGACCACGTCGAGCGCCGCCCCGCCCAGTCTCCCTTCTTCCAACGCCTGAGCGAGCGCCGGGAGGTCGATGATCGGCCCGCGCGCGGTGTTGACCAGCACCGCCGTCGGCTTCATCAGCGCCAGCGTCTCGGCGTTGATCAGCCCCCGCGTCTCCGGCGTCAGCGGCGCGTGGATGGTGACGATGTCGGAGCGCCTCAGCAGCTCTTCCAGCGAAACCGGCTCGACCCCCGCGGCGGCCATCACCTCGGGATCGACATAAGGATCGGCCGCGACGATGGTGAGGTTGAACGGTTTCCCTCGCGCCGCGACGGCCTGCCCGATGCGGCCGAAGCCGACGATACCGAGCGTCTGCTCCCGCAACGGCTCGATCGGACCGCGCAGGATGCGGCGCGTCGCCGGCCCGTGCTCGACCCAGGCCCCCTCGCGCAACGCCCGGTCCTGCTCGACGATGCGCCGGTTGAGGGCCAAAATCATCGCCGCGGCGTGGTCGGCCACCTCGGAGGTGCAATACCCCGGATAGTGCGTGACCACGATCCCGGCGTCCGCCGCCGCGTCGAGATCGACGTTGTCCAGCCCCACCCCGTAGCGGGAGATGACCTTCACCCGCGGGATGTTCTCCAGCACGCGGCGGGTGACCGTCTCGCGGGTGCTGACCAGCAGCGCGTCGGCGTCCCGGGCGGCGCGGATGAGGTCGTCCTCGTTGACGCTGGCGCGGCTGAGGAGCCGGATCTCCATGTCCTCCACCTCCGCCGCCACCGCCTGCTCCAGCTCGAGCCCCCACGTCTCGTTGCCGTAGCGGTCGGAGGTGACGACGACGGTGAATTGCTTCTTGGGCGGCGCCTGGTTTCGGGCTGTGGCGTCGCGAGCGGGAGCAGTCGTTGCGGTCATGCGCGTGTGCGTTCCCCTTACCTGAATTGCCGGGATTGCCCGTCCATACGGGGCCGGCCCGGCCGCGGATCACTGCCGGTACTATCGCACAGGGGAACGAGGGTGATAGGGTGACGGGGTTGCCGCTGGTAGGCGCGGATCGGGGCGATCGGCACGCGCCGGGACGTCATTGGCCTGACACCCCGTCACCCAGACACCCTGTCACCCACGCAAAGAAACAGCCCCGACGAGACTGGCCCTCGCACGACCCCCCGCGACTGGGCGCTGGCCGCATCGACGCCCCGCAACGGACGCGGCCCTGCTGCCCGGTCCCGTCGGCGGCTCGTGTGACCGGCGTACCCCGCGATTCGCCAGCCGTCGGTTGCCGCTTTCGGTGGGGAGCCGGTGCTGCGACCGGGCTCCTCGGGACTGTACGTACACTCTATACGAACACCCGGCGCCTGTCAAGCCCCTCCCGCCGACTTGACCGGGTTGGCGACCGGCATATGCTGGGCGCGAAAGCAGGCCAGCCATGGATCTACTCGAGCGCGACGCGCACCTGGCCCAACTGGACGAGCACCGGCGCTGCGCCGCAGCCGGGCAGGGACGCCTCCATTTCTGGGATCTGCGCGAGCGGCGGCGCGTGCAGGCGCTCGACCTGGGCAAGCAGCACCAGATCGCCCTCGAGCTGCGCCCGGCCCACGACCCGACGCGCCCTTACGGCTTCGTCAACTCGGTCGTCAGCCTGGAGGATCTCTCCTCCTCGATCTTCCTCTGGCAGCGCCAGGCGAACGCCAACGGCGCCAAAGACGCCTGGGAAGCGCAGGAAGTCATCACCATCCCCGCCGAGCCGGCCGCCGAGGCCCTCCTGCCCCCGGCCCTCAAGCCGTTCGGGGCCGTGCCGCCCCTGGTGACCGACATCGAGCTGAGCGTCGACGACCAGGTCCTCTATGTCTCCTGCTGGGGCACGGGCGAGCTGAAGCAGTTCGACGTCTCCGACCCGCTCAACCCGGTGGAAACCGGCTCCGTGCGCATCGGCGGCATCGTCGATCGCGCCGCGCACCCGGCGTCGGCAACGCCGCTCAACGGCGGGCCGCAGATGGTCGAGGTCAGCCGCGACGGGCGGCGCGTCTACGTCACCAACTCCCTCTACCGCTCCTGGGACGCCCAGTTCTACCCCGACGGCATCCAGGGCTGGATGGTCAAGCTCGACGCCGACCCCGCCGGCGGCATGACCTTCGACCCCGAGTTCTTCCTCGACTTCGGCGACCAGCGCCCGCACCAGGTCCGCCTCCAGGGCGGCGACGCCTCGACCGACTCGTACTGCTACCCGTAGGCGGCCCAACTTCGCCACGTCGCTACGTGTCATTCCGAGGAACGAGGAATCTCGGCGCCACCCACACGCCGTCTCCTGTGAGCCGGGATGGTTCCTGAGCATCCTCGTTCCTCGGATTGACACGAACCGGGTCGGAATCACACGAAGGGTCACGAGCACGCACTGAAAAGGAGGCCAAACATGCCCGACATGCACGTACTCTGGCCCTGGCTGTCGCTAGCCGCGCTGGGCGCGTTCCACGGGCTCAATCCGGGGATGGGCTGGCTCTTCGCCGTCGCACTCGGCTTGCAGGAGCGGCGGCTGGGCGCGGTGACCGCCGCGCTGGGTCCGATCGCGCTGGGGCACGCCCTGGCGATCGGGATGGTCGTGGCCGCGGTCGGCGCGCTGGGCGTCGTGATTCCGCAGCGGGCGCTGCTGGCGCTCGGCGGCGCCCTCCTGCTCGGGTTCGCCGCCTACAAGGTCGTCACGCGCTTCCGCCACCCGCGCTGGGTGGGGATGCGGGTCGGCCCCCGCGAGCTGGTTTTTTGGTCCTTTCTCATGGCCTCGGCGCACGGCGCGGGGCTGATGCTGGTCCCGGTGCTCGTGGCCCTGCGCGGGGAGGGTGTTCAGAGCGCGATGGCGCGCGCCGGGCACGCGGGGCACATGGAGCTCGGCGCGACAGCCACGAGCGACGCCCTGGTCCCGGCGCTGCTGGCCGTGGGGCTGCATTCCGCGGCGATGCTGGCCGTGGCGGGAGCAGCGGCCGTCGTCGTCTACCAGAAGGTCGGCGTCGACATCCTGCGCCGCGCCTGGGTCAACCTCGATCTGGTCTGGGTCGGGGCATTGGCCGTCGCGGGCGACATCGCCCTCGGGTTGGGTTTGTGGCCGTTTGGCGCCGGCGGATGAGGCTTGGGTTCCGTACCGCGCAAACACGCGCGGCGACCCGATGTGACGCGCGGTCACGGCGCACGGCCCCCGTGGTGGGCGCGAGCGCCACGGCATGCCGCTTCTTCAGGTTGCGAGGCAATTGGCCTGTGACCCCTGTCACAGTTGACATTCACCGGGACTCTTGGCCATGGGGACGATTTGCCAATTGGAGTGCAGGTTGCTAATGTACGGCTGACGCCGTGGCGGGTCCGCGTGCTTTGCGGCAGGCGAACATGGCGCGGCGCTCAGGGATGGGGGACCGTCCCGACGCGATCGGCGTCGGCTGCCGGGAGCGTCGTTTCGGGGTCGCGCGCGGGGGCTCGCGATAGAACCGAAGCGACGCGAAACCGGAGCCGCGGGTCGTGCGTCATGCTCCATGGAAGGGCTCCGTCGGCCTGCTTCTTGCGGAGTGTGGCGCGTGGGCCTGGCGCAACGGTCGCCCGGGGGTCCGGGGTCGGTCGGGCGCCACAGGGGCGCGGAGCAGTCGTCGGCAAACCCGCCGGCGACGGAATCGGGGAGGTTGGGTTCAGGTGAAACTCTCACGAATCGCGGTCGGCTCGGCCGTGACGCTCTCCCTGGTCGGCGGCTCGCTGCTGACCAGCTCGGAAGCGTCGGCGCAGTGCGTCACCGGGTACGACGACAAAGGCAAGGAGATCGTCGCCCCGGCGGCGGTCATGATCACCGGCGGCACCGTCACCAACGAGACGGTCATCGACATCTCCGCCAACGCCGGCACCGCCATCTCGGACGCCAGCGGCGGCAGCAACAACCTCGCCACCACCGGCGGCGGCGGCGGCGAAGGGACGGTGATCGCCTCCTCCGGCAACGGCGGCGTCGCCACTTCGGCCGCCGACGGCGGCGCCATCGCGGTCGAGAACATCAACTCCGGCGGCAACGTCGGCAACGCCATCTCGGTGGGCGACACCGCGTGCGCGCCGTACACCCCGCCGGCCCCGGCCCCGGAGAAGCCGAAGGACGCGCCGAAGGATGCGCCGCGCGGCGGTGGCCGCGAGGTCGTGGCCCTGCCGGACACCGGCGTGGGCATCGGCGATGCGTCGGCGCTCTTCTCGCTGATCGCCTCTGCCGGCGCCGCGGCGACGGCCCTGGGGCTGCGCCGCCGCTAATCGCCAGCGAGCGCCTCCTTCCGGGCCGCGGCCGCGCGTCGGACGCGAACGCGGCCCGGAAAGCAAAGGCGGAGATTGGCAGACACGGGAGCCTATCCTCCGGGATAGGCTCCCGTGTTTTCTTTGCCTTCCAGGACGTGGCGCCCGCCCCAGTCCGATTCCGGGACCAATCGCCGGGGCATCGTCGCTGCCGTCCCTCGTAGAATGTGCGGCACGGTCAGTGCCGCCGCGCCGATGCTTGGGGGAAGCGTGGATTTCGTCGTGGTCGGGTTCGGGATAGGCGCCCTCGGGGTGCTGCTCGGGGTGCTGCTGCGCGGCTGGCTCACCGGGCGTGGCGAGCGGGCCGCGCTGCGCGCCGCCGACCCGGCCGTCGCCGCCTACGAGCGGGCCAACGCCGCCGAATGCCGCGGCGCCGGCCAAGCCTTCCTCGCCGCCGGCGCCGCGGTCGTGCTGGCGACCGTCGGCGGCCTGGCCGGCGGGCTCGACGACCGCAGCGGGGCGCTGCTGGTGACCACCACCGCCACCGTGGCCGCGCTGGGCATCATCGTGTGGGGATTCCTCTACCGCTCTCGCCACCCCATGCCGCCCCGCCCGCGCAGACCGGCCCCCGTGGCCACCAGCTCCGGCCCGATGGCGGCGCCCGGTCTCACGCCCCCCGCCCCGAACGCCGGGGTGGCTGCCGACGATCCGCTCCTGGCGCCCGCCGCCGCGGCGGAGCCTGCGCTCGACGCGGAAGAACCGCCCCCCGACGCGTTCCCCAACCCGCCGCACAGCCCCGAACCGGATGATGCCGCGGAAGACGCCGATTCGGCATCCGCTGAGGCCCCGCTTCAGGACGCCGCTGCCGCGGCAAACGGCCATCCCGGCGTCTCCGCCCCGCCGCACGAAGGCAAGATCGTCGCATTCGTGGGGCGCGCAGCGCCGGCCCAGGCCGGGGACGGCCTCGCTGCCCGGGACGACGATGCTTCCGACGACTGACAGGAAGCGCGGCGCCTGGCCCGCAACGCCTGGTCCGACCCCCGGAGAAGCCCCACTCAGGGCGCCGCGGACGCCATGGGGAGGTGCGGCTCCCCGCGGTCGCGGCGGCCCGCCTCCCCGGAAGTTCAGGAAGTTCAGGAACATCGCCGCGGACCCGACCGGGGCGCAGTCCGCTCGTTGGGCCGTCCGGAACGGCTTCGGCTTTCACCGCGCATGTCGAGCATGACCCGAACCGAGACACTGACGACCCCGCAACTGAACCGCGCCACCCTGGCGCGGCAGATGCTGCTGGCACGCCAGCACGTCTCGCCCGTTGCCGCGGTGGAGCGGCTGATCGGGATGCAGGCCCAGGAGCCGCGCCCCCCCTTCATCGGGCTCTGGACGCGGCTGACGGCGTTGGCGCGTGGCGATCTGCACCGGGCGCTGCACGCGCGGACGATCGTGCGCGGCACGCTCATGCGCGGCACGCTGCACCTGATGAGCGCCGACGACGACGCCGCCCACCGCCTGACCCTGCAGCCGATGCTGTCGCGCACCGCCATCGGCATCCTGCGCAAGCGGGCCGCGGCCACCCTGACCCTCTCGCCGTTCGCGCCATTGGCGAAACGCAACGCAACCGAGGTGGAGCGGGAAGGGGAAGCCTTGCTGCGCTCTGTCGAGGACGACGCCACGACCTTCGACATCCGACAGAACCCGCCTGGAGCCGCGGCATGAGCGCGCCGCACGATGGAGGTGACTCGGCCATGACGACCATGCCGGCGGTGATGAAGACCGCGCGCGGGGAAGGCAATGTCGCCCTGCGGGAAGCTCCCGTCCCGGAGCCGGGGCCAGGGCAGGTGCTGCTGGCGGTGCGCGCCGCCGGCATCT
>CALMZR010000279.1 GCA_937870845.1 uncultured Chloroflexota bacterium | reverse complement strand
TCAAATACTCTGGATGCATCGACGAAGTCCAACCCATGCTCTTTCAGGTTTAGACGTCGCTTCCTTTCATCCCAGGAAAACCGCATGTGGCCAGTGTATATACACCGCGTCTATTCGTCAACCTACGCGCGCCTTCGCTCTAACGACCGAGCTCAGCGGACGGGCACGATGCCCACTCCGCCCCGGCGAGCGCGCAATCTATTGCGAGCACGGGGTGGCCGCGATGAAACACGTTCCGCTGCAGCGCGTTGTTAGTCGGCAAACGCCCACTACTTGGCCTTTTCAAATTTCCCCGGGTCCTTTGTCAGGTGCGCTGTCACCCGATAATTCACACCGTCAACTGTGACGCCGACGCGCGATTTGGCAGGATTCGACGGCAGGATGTTAGAAAGACCCTTGCGCCGAGGGTCATCGGTGTTGATGCCGGTGTGCTGCGTGGTCGGGACAGGGTCAACATGAATTGTCTGAGCCTTCGAAATCGCCTCCATCACCTTGTTGTAATGGTCGGGACGATCGCGCTGCAGCGCTTCCATCGCCCCCGGCTTGTCCAAGTCGACCTCCGGCCCTCTCGCCTCCGCCATTCCCAAGAGCGCGACTGTCGCTATTGCCGCGATGACTGCGTTTCGCATGTGCGCCTCCTGTTTGCCGACTAACGACCGAGCTCAGCGGCCAGGCACAACGCCCATTCCGCACCGGCCCGCGCACACATACATGCGCGCACGGTGCGGCCACGATGACCGCCGGTCCGCTGCAGCGCGTTGTTAGCCGTCATTTTGTGGGTAACTCCATGACCGGTCGACCTGGCACCGTGACTCGCGCAAGGTGCACCTCCCAAGCGGCGCCGCGCTTCGCGAGCTCCACGTACGCGGATGCCTCGGCCTTTGATCCTTTGAGGTCCAATTTGAAATGAGCATCACCGCGAGCCCCGGTCCAGCGCAAAGAGTACGCAAACGGCTCAATTGAGGTGTCGGTCACAGTGCCGATTTGTTCGCCAAGTATCGAGCTGCTCCTCAAGAATCGCTCAGCTTCGGCATATGCGTCGGAATTCCTTGCGACGAGCCACGCAATTGGGTAGGCGGCTGCTAGTACGAGGATGGGAATACCGATCCACCGCTTCCAAGATCTCATGACGGCTAACGACCGAGCTCAGCGGCCGGGCACGACGCCCATTCCGCCCCGGCGAGCGCGCCATCCATGGCGAGCACGGGGCGGCCACGATGTTCGCTGGTCCGCTGCAGCGCGTTGTTAGGCCTCATTGCGCCTTCTCCGGCCAGGCCACAGGCACCTCGAACTTGATGCGGCTGACGGTGGTGTCAGTAGGAACCCAATAATCCCCACATGTGGGAATTGAATTTTCCCCACCCTCTGACGACAAGGAGATCGCAGATGGATGGGAAGCAGATGATGGCCGACGAGGTCGGCACGCCGGGTAACCTGCCCGCGCCCAATGTGGGCGTGGAGGAGCCGGTGATTGGTAAGGAACGTTGGGAGGAGATCCGTCGGATGCGCTCGGAGAAGCGATCGGTTTCTCAGATCGCCAGGCTGACGGGGTTGGATCGCAAGACGGTGCGCAGCTGTCTGCGCAAGTCGCAGTGGACGCCGTACCGTCGCGCGAACACGCCGGGCGGGCTGCTCTCGCCGCATGCCGCTTGGCTCGCCGAGCGCGCGCCCAAGGTGCATTTCTCGGCCCGGATCCTGTTCCAGGAGTTGCGCGCCAGCCGCGGCTACACGGGTGGTTACGACACGGTGAAGATCGCGGTTCGCCCCCTGCGGGCGGAGGCGACCGTGGCATCGCTCACGCAGTGGCGTTTCGAGACGGAGCCGGGCCAGCAGGCGCAGGCCGACTGGGGCCAGGTGCGCGTGCGCTTCGAGTCGGGGCCGGCGGAAGTGCGCATCTTCGTGATGACCCTTGGGTTTTCGCGCCGCGCATGGGCCGAAGGCTACGAGAACGAGCGCATGGCATCGCTCCTGGCCGCCCACGAGCACGCCTTCGAGCACTTCGGCGGCTGCACCTCCGAGATCCTCTACGACCGCATGCGCACGGTGAGCTCGGGAACCGTGGAGGGCAAGCCGCGCTGGAATCCGACCTTCGAGGCCTTCGCGCAGCACTGGGGCTTCGAGCCGAGGCTGTGCCGCCCCTACCGAGCGCAGACCAAGGGCAAGGTCGAATCGGGCGTGAAGTACGTGAAGCGCAACTTCCTCCCCGGGCGCGTGTTCCGCAATCTGGAGGACTTCAACGACCAGCTGCGTGCCTGGCTCGCCGAGGTGGCCGACGTCCGGATCCACGGCACCACCCACGAGCGTCCCATCGATCGCTTCGCCCGGGAAGCTGAAGCTCTGCTGCAAACCCGCGGGCAACCAAGCTTCCTTCAGGCGATGCGCCGCAGCCGCATCGTGGCCGAGGACTGGCTCGTGGCGATCGACTCCAACCGCTACTCGGTGCCCTGGCGCCTCATCGGCAAGACGGTCGAGGTCGTCCGCGTGGGCGCGAGCTGGCACATCCTGCACCAGGGTAAGGTGGTCGCCGAGCATCCGGTCGTCGAGGGGCGTCATCAGCTGCAAGTCAATCCCGAGCACGGGCCAGGGGCGGCTGCGCGCAACGCGCGCCGCCGATTCTCCGAGGCGCCTGCCGCCGCGGCCGGCGCTCATACCCTGCATGGCGTCGAGGTCCGTGACCTCGCCGTATACGAGCAAATGCTGGAGGCCGCATGAACCCCGCCCAACTGGAACGGCTCTCGGAGAACTTGCTGAAGCTGCGCCTCTTCAAGAGCCGCGAACGGCTCGAGGCGCTCCTGCAGGATGCCGCGGCCAAGGAGATGGCCTACTCCGACTTCCTCGAGCAGGTGCTCTCCGAGGAGGTCGCCGCCAAGACGAGCAAGAACGTCACCATGAGGACCTCCATGGCGCGCTTCCCGTTCGTGAAACCCCTGGAAACCTTCGACTTCGCCTACCAGCCCTCGATCGACAAGAAGCAGGTCCAGACGCTCGCCACCTGCCACTTCATCGAGCACGGCGACAACGTCCTGGTTCTCGGACCGCCCGGCGTGGGCAAGACCCACCTCGCGGTGGCCCTCGGATTGAAGGCGATCGAAGCCGGCTACCGCGTGCTCTTCACCACTGCCGCCAACCTGATCACGCACCTGACCAAAGCGCACACCGAAGGCCGCCTGGACGAGAAGCTCAAGGTCTACACGACCCCGCGGCTGCTCATCATCGATGAGATTGGCTACCTGCCGATCGACCGGCTGGGCGCCAACCTCTTCTTCCAACTGATCAGCCGACGCTACGAGCGCGGACCCATGATCCTCACCAGCAACCAGAGCTTCGCCGCCTGGGGAGACGTCTTCGGCGACCGGGTCATCGCCACCGCGATCCTCGACCGTCTGCTGCATCACGCCGTCACCCTCAACATTCGCGGCAACTCGTATCGACTCAAAGAGAAGCTCAAAGCCGGCCTCGTCCGCACCGAAGAGGCAGAGGCGTAAACCCGGGTGGGGAATTTTCGATTCCCATAACTGGGGAAATTTGGGGTCCCGTTGACACCCAGAGGACTGCGCCTTGGACGACGGCTCTGTGCCCGGCCTGGACGGCGCCTCACCTAGCACGGCGGGACTTGTGGCTTCCACTGTGGGTTCGCCTGCCCTTGGCACCTGACCCGCAGCCGCAAATTCTTTCGTGACGGACATGCGTTCTAACGACCTAGCTGACCGGCCGGGCACGATGCCAATTCCGCGCCGGCGAGCACGCAATCCATTGCGAGCACGGCGCGGCCGCCCTGTTCCACGGTACGGTCGAGCGCGTTGTTAGACCGCAGCCTGTTGAAACGTGATGAGGTTGCCATGCTTGTCCAAGATGGAAAATTCACGTTGTCCCCACGGCTTTGTCTCGAGCTGGCCCTTGGGATGGATGACGCCAAGCTTGGAGTAAGTTTCGAACAGTTCGTCAATGCCCGCAACCGCGATCCGACAGCCGGTTTCTGAGGGAATGCGTGCATCTTCGCAACGCCAAAAATGAATTGCCACCCCGTCACGTTCAGCGACTCCGTACTCGGCGCGTGCCACTTTGCGGCTGAAACCCAAGCGCTCGAAGAAGGTCAGGCTCTCCTCAATATTTAGGGAGGCCAGCTTGGGTATGGCGGCGATTAGACGTGACGTCATTTCGGATGCGGTCTAACGACCGAGTTGAGCGGCCGGGCACCGCCGCAATTGCGCCCTGGCGAGCACGCAATCCATTGCGAGCACAGGGCGCCCACGATGATTCACGGACCGCTCCAACGCGTTGTTAGCCTGCATGTCGCTTCCTTACCGCGAGCTCGACAATCATGCCTACGACGAACGCGGCCGGAACCGCGAACATCATTACTGGGACGAAGGCCATCGAAGCGCCGCCGCCCGAATATGGCAAGACACATTCAATTCGGTATGCCCAGATCACCGGCACGACTGTGACAACGCCGGAAACTACCGCTGCGCGTGGCCAGGAGATGAACGTGAATAGAACTGTAGGTGCCAGAACAATCGCGCCGACAATGATCTTCGCAAGAGGATCGCCTCCCTTGCAATGCGCCAACTCGAAGTAAAGCTGGACGCACACGATGCTTGTGACGGCGGCGAGGCCGATGAACGTGGCAATTCGAGCTGTATCCAGGATGTACATGCAGGCTAACGACCGAGTTGAGCGGCCGGCCACGATGCCACTGCGCACCGGCGAACACGCAATCCATTGCGAGCACGGTGCGGCCACGATAACTCACGGTCCGCCTCGAACGTGTTGTTAGGCGTCATTGTCTGCCGCTCTGTTTACCAGCCACCAATAGCTGTGACCCGTGAATGCGCCGAATGCTACGAAAACGATTACAACGAGGAAGAACTCCATTGATTCCGATTCACTCGATGCGAAAATCAATGCCACCGCAAGCCCAACAATGAGACCGATTGCTGATGCCCCGAGCATGATTCCGCCGCGAGAAAGCCAACCAGCCTTTCTGAATAGAAGGAATGCTGGGACACCCAGAATCAACGCGGCAGCGTACGAGGCAGGTATCGCGAACATAAGCCATATCGGTAGGGAAACCACGGCGGGACCCAACATGGCAAAACCGCCGGATGCTACGCCAAGCACAGCCATTGTGACGGCGAATAATAGAGATGGAACCAACGGTACGATGAGAAATGCTGCGAGAGGGCGCTGCACTATGACGCCTAACGACCGAGCTCAGCGGCCAGGCACGGCGCCCATTCCGCCCCGGCGAGCGCGCAATCCATTGCGAGCACGGGGCGGCCACGATGCTTCCCGGTCCGCTGCAGCGCGTTGTTAGATTGCACTTCGCCCTTTGCACGGTGGATGAGCTGCAACACAGCGCCTCCGAATTTGATGCTGCACCTTGAGCCAGCGATGCCTATTGTGCCGCGATGGTTCCGCCTGCGTCTGGTCCGCGGAATTGCTCAACGAAGCCGCTACATGCCAACAACGTCCGAGACAAGACCACCGCTCCTACTTGCGCTGGACCTGAACGAAGCGATGAGCTGCCACCGCTGCCAAGCGAAGCCCCGAATGACGATGATGCCGCGGATCGGAGGCACGCTGATTCAAGTGCAATCTAACGACCTAGCTGACCGGCCGGGCACGATGCCAATTCCGCGCCGGCGAGCACGCAATCCATTGCGAGCACGGCG
>CALMZR010000278.1 GCA_937870845.1 uncultured Chloroflexota bacterium | reverse complement strand
GGCCGCCGTCCGCATGTGGACGCTGTACTTCGTCGCCGTACCGTAGACCGCGTCGAACGCCTTGTCCATGATTTGCCGCAATCGCTCGTTGACTTGGCGCTCGGTCCAGGGGAACGCCTGCAACGCCTGCACCCACTCGAAGTACGAGACCGTCACGCCTCCCGCATTCGCGAAGATGTCCGGCAGCACGAAGATGCCGCGGTCGTAGATGATGGCGTCGGCCTCGGGCGTCGTGGGGCCGTTCGCGGCCTCGGCGATGAGCCGCGCCTGAATCCGACCCGCGTTTTCCGCCGTGATCTGGTTCTCCAGTGCCGCGGGGATGAGGATCTCGGTCGGCAAGACAAGAATCTCTTCGTTCGTGACGTTCTCCGCCTCGCTGTATCCCAGCACAGTTCCCGTTCGCGCCTTGTGAGCGCTGACGGCCGTCAGGTTCAGGCCGTTGGGGTTGTATATCCCGCCGCGCGAGTCGCTTACGGCGACCACCTTCGAATCGAGTTCGGTCATCAACCTCGCGGCGACAGAACCCGCGTTGCCGAACCCCTGCACGACCGTCCGCGACTGTGCCAGATCGAGGCCCATCACGTTGGCCGCATTCTCGATGGCAAAGACACAGCCGCGTCCCGTCGCTTCGCTCCGCCCCTCCGAGCCCCCCAGCACGATCGGCTTGCCTGTGGTCACGCCCGGCACGGAGTAACCGACATTCATCGAGTAGGTGTCCATGATCCAGGCCATGATCTGGGGGTTGGTGTTCACGTCCGGCGCCGGAATGTCCTGGTTGGGGCCGATGAAGGGCTGGATCTCGGTCGTGTAGCGGCGGGTAAGGTTTTGCAGCTCGTTTTGCGATAGCAGCTTCGGGTTGACCTGAACGCCGCCTTTGGCTCCTCCGTACGGCAGTCCGACCACCGCGCATTTCCAGGTCATCCACATGGCCAGCGCCTTGACCTCGGCCAATGTCACGTCCTGGTGGTAGCGGATGCCGCCTTTCGTCGGCCCCGGTCCCGTGTTGTGCTGCACACGGTGTCCGGTGAAGACCTCGACCGACCCGTCGTCCATCTCCACCGGAAAATTGACCGTCAGCTCGCGTTGGCAATAGCGAAGAATCTTGCGCATATCGTCGTCGAGACCGAGCACATCGGCCGCGATGTCGAACTGCTCAATGGCGACTGCGAACAGGTCAGGCGCGGTGACGGCGGCTGTCGACAACGTCTCCGAAACGGCCACGGGAGACTCTTGTAGAACCATTGCCCCTCCTTCGGGATGCGACGCGCCACTGCGTTGTATCGCTGCCAAAGTCATGCCAGGATCTGCCGCCGCTAGCGCGGCGCCGCCGCCTCCCCGGCCAGCTCCTGCTCCAGAATCCGCCGCACCTGATCCGGGTTTGCCCGGCCTCCCGTGCGCCGGATCGTTTCGCCGATCAAGCGCCCGATTGCCGCCTTCTTGCCGCCGCGATAATCGGCCACGGCGGCGAAATTCGCATCCATCGTCTCCAGCACCGCGCGGCGAACCGCGTCCACTTCGTCCAGCACGAGCAAATCGTGGCGCGCCGCCGCCTCCAGAACCGGCTCTCCCTCCTGCAAGAGGGGCAGCAGCTCCTTGGCCGCTCGGCCTGTCAACGCGCCCCCATCGAGAGCGTCCAGGAGTTGTTCGAGTTGCTGCGCCGTCAGCGGCAGCCGTTCCGGCGGCAACTCGCGGCTTCGTTGCAGACCGGCCAGGTCGTTGATGATCCAGTTCGCCGCCGCGCGGGGCCGGTCGTTCCCGTCACTGGCGGCCACGGTCTCGTAGAAATCGGCAAGTTCGCGCTCGACCGTGAGCTGTGAAGCTTCGGCGGCTTTGAGCCCGTACGTCTCGACAAGCCGGTCGCGGCGAACCGACGGCATCTCTGGCAAGCGCGTGCGCAGGCTGTTGACCGTCTCCGCGGCGACGGCCAGCGGCGGCAGATCCGGCTCCGGGAAATAGCGGTAGTCGTGTGCCTGCTCCTTGGTCCGCTGCGACACCGTCACGCCCCGGTCTTCGACCCAGCCGCGCGTCTCTTGCTCGACCGTCCCGCCCGAGCGCAAGATTTCGCGCTGCCGCGCCTCCTCGAAGCGCAGAGCCCGCTCCACCGCGCGGAACGAGTTCATGTTCTTGACTTCGACCTTGGCGCCCAGCTCACCGCCGACCTTGCGCACGGAGATGTTCGCGTCGCAGCGAAACGCGCCTTCCTCCATGTTTCCGGTCGAAACCGCGACGTAACGAAGGATCTGCCGCAACGCCATCAGGTAATCGCGCGCCTCCTCCGGCGAGCGCAGATCCGGCTCGCCGACGATCTCCATCAGTGGCACGCCAGAGCGGTTGAGATCGACGAGGCTGACTTCTACCCCATCCTCGCCGAAACGGTGAACGAGCCGGCCGGTATCCTCCTCGACGTGGACACGCGTGATGCCCGCGCGCCGACTCTCACCGTCCGATTCGAATTCGAGGACGCCACCGGTCGCCAGCGGGAGGTCGTACTGGGATATCTGATAGCCCTTGGGCAGGTCGGGGTAGAAGTAATTCTTGCGGTCGAGCTTGCAAAACGGCGGGATGTCGCAGTTGAGGGCCAGCCCGGTCAGTATGGCCGCCTCGATGGCGGCCTGGTTCAGCACCGGCAAGGCGCCGGGAAAACCGCCACAGACCATGCATACGAGCGTGTTTGGTGGGGCATCGGCATACCGGGCCGAGCAGCCGCAGTACATCTTCGATTGGGTCAGCAGTTGCGCGTGGACTTCGAGGCCGATGACCGTCTCGTATCCGTCGCCGGTACCTTCTTCGCGAACCGCCTCGTCGACCAATGGGAACCCTGCTTGTCGCCCGCCACACGCCCTCAAACGGCCGCGAAGTCTACCATTGTTCCCCGCAGCCAACGTCGCCCGGGTCGCCGGGTGCGCTGCGGGGCGCATGGTAAAATCGCCTCCGTTGACGCGTGCAAACGTCGCCACTGACCGCGCGCAGCGCCCAGTCAGTCGACCGCCTGGAGAGCAACGACGAACCAATGGTGACTGCCACTCGCAGCGAACAGAAACTCGTGACCGGAACAATCAACGGCCAGGAGGTGACCGTTCCGGCAGGGACGGTCATTCTGGAAGCGGCCCGCATGGCCGGCATCGAGATTCCGAATCTCTGCTACCAACCGTTGCTGCGCGCCTGGGGCTCGTGCCGCATTTGCACCGTCGAGATCCTCGGCAAGCGCGGCGGCCTCATCGAGTCGTGCGCCACCCCCCTCGGCGACGGCATGGAGGTGCTCACGCACTCCCCGGAGGTGATGAACGCGCGGCAGTTCATCCTCCAGATGTACCTCATCGACCACGCGCTCGACTGCCCGACATGCGACAAGTCGGGCGAGTGCTACCTCCAGGACAACACCTACCTGCACAACATCCATGCAAACCCCTACCGTCGCCCCAAGTTCGCGCAGCCGTACACCCACTTCAGCGAGCTGATCGACTACAAGTGGGACCGCTGCATCATGTGCAACCGCTGCACCCGCGTCTGCGATGAGATGATCGGCGTCACCGCCATCGACAGCGCCTACCGCTCGCTCGAAGCGACCATCGCCCCGGCCTACGGCGAAGACCTCACCGACACGCTCTGCACCTCCTGCGGCATGTGCATCGCCGTCTGCCCCGTCGGGGCCCTAACCGACCGGCACTTCGGACACCATCCGTGGGAGCTCGATACGACCGAGTCGATTTGCGGCTTCTGCGATGTCGGATGCACGCTTAACGTCGAGGCCAACCGCGGCATCGTTCGCCGCGCGACCAATCTCTGGGAGCGAGGCGTCAACCACGGCTACCTGTGCGAATGGGGCAAGTGGGGCCACGAGCAGGTGCAGAGCCCGGCCCGCCTCTACTACCCAACCATCCGCCGCACCGGCCCCGCCGGCCGCGAGCTGCGACACGAGTCGAGCTGGGAAGAAGCGATCGACGTCGTCGCCGAATCACTGGCCCACTACCAGGGCGAGCAATTCGCCGCCCTCGTCGCCCCCGACAGCACCAACGAAGAAGCGTACATCGCCCAACTGTTCACCCGCGCCGTCATGGGCAGCCCGAATGTCGATCTCCACCTCACGCCGGCCCAGGCCGCGGTGGCGCGCACGACGCGCGCCATGCTCGGCCTCGACGTCGGAAACACCAACGACATGCAGGAGCTCTTCTCCGACGTCAAAGCCGGTCTGGTGGTCGGTCCCAACATCGGCCGGGCCGCTCCGGTCGCCTCGTACTGGTTGTACCACTCGCAGTTTTACCGGGAGGCCAAGTACGTCGTCATCAGCCAGGACGACTACCCGCTCGGCTGGCGCGCCCCGCTCTTCCTGAAGCCGAACCCTGGCACGACCGCGGCGCTCCTCAATGGCATCGCGCGGGAAATCGTCGAGCAAGGGCTGGCCCGGCCAACGCCCGGCGTTGACGTGGATGCCTTGCGGGCGAGCCTCACCGTCTTCAGCCTCGGCCGCGTGGCTGCGGCCACCGGCGTTGAGCCGGACCAGATACGCCGCGCTGCCCTCATCTACGCGACAGGCGGAGCCGGCCAGCAACCCGACGGAGAATTCCCGCCGTCGCTCATCTACCAGACCGCGGCCCACGGCGGTCCTCCCGGTTCGGAGCAGTCCGACCGAACCGACGACGGCGATCCGGCCGAGATCACCGCGGCGTGCATCACGCTCGCCATCCTCACCGGCAACCTCGGCCGTCCCGGTGGCGGCCTCGCCAGCCCGCGCGGCCCGGCAAACTTCCAGGGCACGTCCGACATGGGCGCTCACCCCGATTTTCTTCCCGGCGGCCTGGCAACACTCGATCCAGAGGCGCGGCTTCGTTTCGAGGCGGCATGGATGCCGCGCTGGGCGGAGCGGGCCACGACAGGCAACGGCTTCGTCCCGGTGCGCCACCTGCCGTCGAACGCCGGCATCGGGCTCGATGGACTGCCGGCGGCGATCGAGGAGGGCCGCGTCAAGGCGATGCTGATCGGCAACACCATCGCCGGGCGCTCCCAAGCCCTCGACCCGGCGCTGCTGATAGCGTTGCCGAAGCTCGAGTTCCTGGCCGTCACCGACTACTACGCCGACACGCCGCTCGCCGAGCTGGCCAACGTCGTGCTGCCGATGGCGATGTCGATGGAAAAAGACGGGACTTTCACCGCCTTCGACCGCACCGTGCAGCGTGTCCGCATCGCCGTCCCGCCGATGGGCGAGGCAAGAACCGGCATCGACATCTTCTCCCTTATCGCGCGCCGTATGGGATACGGCATGCGTTTCCGCGGTCCGGCGCAAGTCATGGACGAGATCGCCAAGCTCGTTCCCGGCTACGGCGGCATCACATACGCGAGGTTGGAGCGCGCGGGCGTGAAGGTTCCGGCCCAGTCATACGGCGACGCCGGCGCGTCGATCCTGTCCACCGAAAACGATGCGCTCTCGCCGCGGCTGCACGCAGACCGCGCGCTCGGTTAGGCGCCTGGAACTGGAGCTTCGATGTTCGACGAGATCAAGGGATTCGGCGTCACCTTCAAGCGGCTCTTCAAGCCGAACGTGACGATCGAGTACCCGGAAGAAAAGCGCCACATGGCCCCCCGCTATCGGGGGCTGCCGTCGCTTCGAACCGATCCGGAGACCGGCGAGGCGCTCTGCGTCGCCTGCGGCCTCTGCGCCCGCATCTGCCCGACCTCCTGTCTGGAGATGCACGTCGTCCCCTCGGAGGAAGGCGACCGAGAACTGGGCGAGTTCATCCTCCGTTCGGGCCGCTGCCTCTTCTGCGGCCTTTGCTCGCAGGCATGCCCGGTCGACGCGATTACGATGAGTCACGAATACGAGCTTGCCACGCGCGATCGCGACGGCCTCATCTACACCAAGATCGAGCTCGCCGCCATCGGCCAGCAGCTCCCGAACTGGTGGGAAGACGGCACGGGCGAGTTCGCTGGCGCGCCGGACGCCTGGGCCGGCACACGCGACGGCAAGGCCCTGCTCGGGAAAGGCGTCGATCAGACGCGCCGGCCATAGTCGACGATCGCTCCTCCCGTCCACTGCCCCGAACCGGCCGAGCGTGCACCGCCTGCGGGAGCGCGAGCGGCTCGACGCTACATTGGGATCTGGTCGAAGGCATTTGGTCCAAGAGCGCGATCATGCTGCATGGCTACCCCGAATTCGGTGGGGAGGTTTGTGGTCGATCGGGTGGCCCTGCCTCAGCAGCCCTGTGCCCGCTGCCGGGCGAGGTGGTCAGACTTCATCCGAATGTAGTCGGCGTCGTCTTTCACCTGCCGATAGCGCTGATGGAAAATCGATGCCGACTCCGCTTACATAGAGTCGGGATCGAGCGGAAGCACCCGCTCCCGGTCCGTCGGGCATTTGCGCCCGCTGCGATGGTTGGCATACCGCCGGGCGCGTGAATCCCATCTGGAGAAATTTTCGCGCCATGGCCATGCCAACGAAGTCACCCTGCCGCTTGTACTCCAGGAATCGCCGGTAGAGCGCATCCGCCGACTCGCGAGCCAGCCCGGGCGTGCGGAACCGCCACAGCGGAAGCAGCTCCGACCTGTACGGCTCCTCGAGCAATACGCCCTGCTCACCTTTGCCAATTCGGTACAGGTCCGGTCGCCCCCGAAAGTCGACCGCCGCAAAGTCGAGGTTGTAATCAAACGGTTGCGTCGGCTCGGTGGTCGCCACGTCTCGTCCTCACGTCTCCGGCAATGCTGACAGGAGCCACACGCGCGGCCGCCAACGCACATTGCCATATCCATGCCGGCGCGTCATGCCCCGTACGAACCGACACGAATTTTTCGGGACGGGCGCGCTTTGTGCGCAAAGCGGTCTCAACACGAGTGGATTCGCTGCCAAGGAGCGTGTATGTCTCAGCGGATGGAACCTGCGTCAGCGCCTCGGTCCGATTCGGCGACCGGCGCCAACACCGAATCGCTGCCGCTGACCAAGACGGTCGACAATATCCTCGAAGCGGCCCGCATGATCCTGCCGGGCACGCAAACGTTGTTCGGGTTTCAGCTCATCGTCGTGTTCAATGCACGGTTCCACGAACATCTCTCGGCCACCGAGGAGTACATTCACCTCGGCGCCACCATGCTCGTCGCCCTCGCCACGGCCATGCTTATCGCCCCGGCGGCCTACCATCGCATCGCTGAACCGGAGACCGTCTCTCGGAAATTTGTAGTCCTGGCCAGCCGGCTGTTGTCCGTAAGTTTGGTTCCGCTGGCGCTCGCCATCTGCGCCGACTTCTACCTGGTGGCGTCGCTCGTCTCGGCAAACGCGACGGTCAGTTTGCTCCTGGCTGGAGCCGTCTTCGTCGCCTTTGCGGGACTGTGGTTCATCCTGCCCGCCCGAGCCGCCAGCTAAGGGGTCGCGGCATCAGAGCACGAACGTGAAGAAGGCCGCTTCGGCGTCCGTCTCCTCGGCGACATCCATCACCAGCGCCGGGTCGAAGATGCCGTCCGTAGCGTTCGCAGGTTCCTCAGGGAAGTAGAGCTGGGTCGTTAGTACCGGACCGTTCGGAGCCCGGACGATAACGTGGATGTGACGTGTGCGGCCGGGATACAGACCCGGCACGATCGTCTCCAGCTCGAACCGACCCTCGTCGTCGGCAATCTGATGACCTCGCAAGCGATACCCCACGTTGTCGTAGACACCCGCGTCGTCAGCCTGCCAGAAATCGAGCAGCGCTCTAGGGATCGGCTGGCAATCGGTGGTATAGACGAACCCGCTGACGTTCAGGCGCCGTCAGTTCATGCCCGCTTCGAGCAGGGACCGCCGCTCCGGCGAGCTGGGGGTGTAGAACGGTTCGGCCGTTTGCTGAACCGTCGCCTCCAGGTCGGCCTCGTCGCCGCATTGCGGCGTTGGCGCCAGCGTCGGCGTCTGCCCGCTGTCGTTTGACTGCGCGACGGCGATGCCTGCCGTATGCCCGTTGCCCGCGAGGAGCGCCAACGACGCGGGCCACGCCGGGGCCAGCGCCATCTCCTCGAAGGCTCGGCGGTGCAATCGTTTCGACGTGATCGTTTCCATGGTGATCCCTCGCCCCAATGCTCGGAGGTCACGCTAACGATGATTGTAGAACTCGACACGCCAACGCCACTCGGAACCGTCGTCGGCATTCCACCACTCCAGCAGAATCCCGACCTCTCCGCCCGGCAGGATCACCGGCCGACCGAGGTCCTCCTCGCTCGGCCACAGATCCTCGCGCTCGATGCGTTCGCCGGAGATGGCGAGCCGCGCCATCGGCCGCTCCGCCGTGCGCGGCAATCCCTTCCCCAGCGCAACGAGACGCCCTTCGTCGTTTCGCACGGCGACGTCGAGCGTCACCGGCGCGGCGTGGACGAGCAGCGCGTCGACGGCGTCCAATCGCCCGCGCGCGAACGGCATGCCTTGCGCTGCCGCGTCCGGATACCAGAGATCCCAGATCTGCATCGATGCCATGGCCGTTAGTCCGTCATCTTC
>CALMZR010000277.1 GCA_937870845.1 uncultured Chloroflexota bacterium | reverse complement strand
GAGACCATAGCGCGGCCCGGGCGTTGCAGCGATTTCGGGGGCGTGAATCTGGATTGTTGTGCCCAGCAGGAAGGCACGTCGATCTCGACTTGGGCTGACCCGAATGTGGTCCCAAAGCGTGACGCCATTCTGCGGATAGAGCGGCGAAATCGACGGTCTGCCAAAGACGGCGTTGGCAGGCGGAGCCGGAATCGGCGTGTCAGCCACATCCGCAATGTCTGGTGATCGCGGGGCACGTTCCACTCCGGAGAATCGGGGGGGCAACCCCGGGGGGCCGGCAGCGGCCATGACCGAGCGAGGTCGATCGGGCGCGTGATCTCCCGCCTCTCGAGCGGCGGGCGCCAGACTCGCCGAAACCGCTGCCAGCCCCAACGTCAGCGCCACGACGCCGACGACCAGCAGGCAATCGGCCGTGGTGGGCGGCACGATCGGTGTGTGCGGGTGGGGCGCGACGCCTGCGCGGCTTGCCGCTGGCACGTGGGGCTCCTTCCGTAGCCGTAAAAGAGGACGCAGTCACTCAGGCCGCCCACAGGTTGTGAGCAGCACGCGTGAACCGATGTGGTGACGTACGCGGGGGCCGTGGATGACCGACCCGACGCGGCGACGCGGATAGGCTCAGAACACTCGCGGACCATGCGGGCAACAGCCCATAGGCGCCTCCGGGCAGAGGACTGCGGTTCTCGCGGCTTGGCGACTGCGACCGCTCTGGTGAGCGGGGTGGTTGAGCGCTACGGCGTCGGTGTGCCGGTAATCACGGGCAGAAGCGCCGGCGGGGCGATGGTGATTTCCCCGGCGATCATCTCGCCCGTGAAGGCCGGATTGGGGCCGAAGATGGCGTGGTTGAGGGGCACCCGCTCCGGATCGAAGTAGACCGTGAAGACGAAACTGTCGCGCGCGGCGCCGCCGCCGTGCCCGCCGTCGGTCGCCTCGATTTCAAAGAACGCCGGCTCCTCCATCGTCCGTGACCCGATGCGCCCGCTCGCCGTGCCGGCCTCCGTGAGGCAGCCCAGTTCTCCCGTCAGTTTGGCGACTCGCCTGCCGTCGCCCGCGTCGCGGATGCTGACCAGACCGACCTCGTTGGCGTACATCGCCATGAAGAAGCTGTGCGCCTCGATGACCGCCTTGCCCATGCTGTAGGTGTCCATGGAAAAGGGCGCGGGGTTGTCCTCGATGATGCACTGGGCGTAGTGCGGATCAAAACTGAACGATTCCCGTAGCGGAACCGTCGGATCGCCCTCGGCGTCCGGCATCAGCTTCAGATTGACCCCGCTTCCGGAGGCGGTCATCGCCTCCTCTTGCGCGGCAACGCCCCGCCTCGACAGCGGCGCCGTCGCGGCCAGGGCGACGGCCGCGGCCAGGCCACGGCCAAGGGCCAGGCGGCGAGAAAGCGCTTCCTCCAAAGCCCGCATGGATCGACTCCTAGATACCCTCAGGCAGAATGAGATCGAAGGTCGTCCGCAACACGTATTGACCTGGGCCCGGCGTGCCGGGAGCGCCAGGGCTGGGGTCGGGCCCCGGTGGGTTCAAGCCGCGCTGATTGAATGTGCCGCTGGCTCCCAGGAACCGGCCGGTCCCGCCTTGCACCGCGCCGATGGCGGAGCCCGTGCCAGCCTCATTGATCATCCCCACGATCGACCCGTCGTCGAACAGGAATTGGACCGAGGTGAGCCGCTGGAACAGGGCATCGACGTCATCGGCGGCGGCGGTCCAGGCGCCGAAGCATTGGTAGATGCCTATCTGTGTGCCGCTGACGTCGCCGGCGGCATAGATCGGCCCGTCGACGTAGAAGTGATCGCCACGTTGGGGAGGGCCGCCGCCGGCGCGGGTGATCGAGACGGGATCGACCGGCGCCCAATCGACCTCGTACTGCTCCCTGCGCATCCCGATCGGAGTGGCGTCCTGGCTGGCGCTCACGGGGCTGGCGGCTCCCGCGGTCACGGTTACCCCCGCGGCGCCGGCTATGCCGGCCCGCAGCGCGGTTCGACGACTGATGGGCATGCTCGTGCTGCTCGTTAGGCCGTCTGACACCGTCTTCCTCCCTGCTATCGCAGCGCGTTTCGCTCGTTTCATTCCCCCTCGTCAGGGGGTTTGGTCTCCGGATCCCCACCCATCCGACCACGACTCCTGCGAAGTTGGCTCTCCGGCGCTGGGCGGGTCCGCGGGTTCCGTTCCCGCTGGCGCTAACGGCGGCAGGAGCCGGAGCTTCTGCAGCCGTTTCGTGCCTGCCTCGATCACGTAGGCGTGGCCCTCCCCGGCAAGGGCGATGCCGCGTGGCCCCTGGAACTGTCCCGGCTCTTCGCCGGGCTCGCCCAGAGCGCCGAGCAGAGCCCCGTCGGGGGTGAAAACGAGAACGCGATCGGCGCCGTGGTCGGCGACGAACACCCGGCCGGCCTCGTCCACGGCGACGTCCAGCGG
>CALMZR010000276.1 GCA_937870845.1 uncultured Chloroflexota bacterium | reverse complement strand
GACCCCGGTGGTCGGCTCGTCGAAGATGAAGAGCTTCACGTCGCGGGTGAGGCCGCGGCCGAGGACGACCTTCTGCTGGTTGCCGCCGGAGAAGCTGGCGACCTGGCGCTCGACGTTGAGGGGGCGCAAATTGAGCCGCTGGGCGATGTCGCGCACGGTCAGCCCCTCCAGCCGGCGGCGCAGCAGCCCGAGCCGGCTGAACGTGGGCAAGCTGAGGGCGGCCAGCGACATATTCTCGCGCACGGGGCGCATGGCGACGAGTCCCTCTTCGCGGCGGTCGGGCGGGATGTAGACGACGCCGCGGTCGAGCATGCCGCGCGGGGTGGGATAGGCGACGACCTCGCCGCCGACTTCGATCGTGCCGCGGGCGATCGGCTCCAGGCCGAAGACGGCGCGGCCGATCTCCGACTTGCCAGAGCCGACGAGCCCGGCCAGACCGACGATCTCCCCGGCGCGGACCTCGATCGAGACATCGTGGACGCGGCCGCTGGGGAGGGTGAGGCCGTCCGTGCGCAACATCACGGCGGCGGGTTGATAGGCGACCGTGGGATAGAGCGCCTCGATGGTGCGCCCCGTCATCAACTCGACGAGGCGGGTTTCGGAGACCTCGCCGGCGGCGACGGTGGCGACGAGATGGCCGTCGCGCAGAACGGTGACGCGGTCGGCGACGCGGCGAATCTCCTGCATGCGGTGGGTGATGTAGATGATGCCGAGCCCCTGCGCCTTGAGGCGCTCGATGAGGGCGAAGAGGTGGTTGGCCTCGTTCTCGGTCAGGGAGGCGGTCGGCTCGTCGAGGATGAGGATGGAGGGGTCGCCCTGGATGGCCTTGGCGATCTCGACCATCTGCTGCTCGGCGCGGGAGAGGCTGCCGACCTGGGCCTTGGGGTCGAGGTGGAACTGGAGATCGGCCAGGGTTTGCCTTGTGCCGCGGGCGATGGCGGCCTTGTCGAGGACGCCGGCGCGCGTGTGCTCGCGGCCAAGATACAGGTTGTCCTGCACCGAGAGGGTTGGGACAAGGGAGAACTCCTGGAAGACGGCGTTGATGCCGAGTTGGCGGGCGTGGTGAGGCGAGCTGAGGCGGATCGGCTGCCCGCGCAGCTCCATCGTGCCGTCGTCGGGGGGGTAGGCGCCGGCGATGAGGTTGATGAGGGTGCTCTTGCCGGCGCCGTTCTCGCCGAAGAGGACGTGGACTTCGCCCGGACGCAGATCGAAATCGACGCCGCTGAGCGCCTGCACGCCGGGGAAGCGCTTGCTGATGGCGGAGAGGCGAAGCAGCTCGCCGCCGGCATCCGGTGATGGAGGCGGCTCGGGGACGAGACTGGGTTGGAGAGCTTCTTCGGACATTGCCTCTGTCGCATGCGAACGTAGAGGCTGCGCCTGCATCGCCGGGTCTGCCCAAGGTCGACGGATCGGCATCCGGCGGCCCCGTTGTGGCCCTGCGGGCCACAGGCGCAGCAAGCAGCGCCCCTACGAGTCGACTGCCGCGTGCGAACGGGGCCGGGTCACGCGCCCGGCCCCGTTGCGCCGCATCGTGCTTACTCGGCGGCCACCGAGAATTCGGGCTGGTAGCCGGGGGCGGCGAAGGTCGATTCCCAGACGAACTCGGTCTCCAGGTTGTCGGGGGTCATCATGGTGATGACCGGTCCCGCGCGGTTGCTGGGGTCGAGGGTCTGGCCTTCGAGGAGGCGGACGGCCATATCGACGGCCATGCGGCCCTGGATGACGGTGTGGTCGTTGGCGGAGCCGGTGAGGTCGCCGGCGGCGAGGCCGTCGTAAACCGGCGGGTTCTGGTGGAAGGCGAGAATCTTGATGGAGTCTTCGAGGCCGGCCTCGCGCACGGCCTGGACGCCGGAGACGGCGGCCTGGGCATTGCCGACGATGTAGTCGATGTCGGGGTTGGCTTGCAGCTCATCCTCGATCAGGGCGAGCTGGATGTCGCGGCCGGTGTCGCCCCACTTGGTGGCGACGACCTCGATGGTGGTCCCCTCGGTGGCGTCGAGGAAGCCCTGGTAGGCGGTGTCGGTCCAGCCGGCGCCCTGCGGGCCGGGGAAGAAGGCGACCTGGACCGGCTCATCGCCGCTGATCAGGTTCTCCTTCATGTACGTGCCGGTGACGAAGCCCATGTCGTAGAAGCTGACGAGGGCGTGGGCGGAGACCTCCGGCGAGTTGACGCCGTTGACGAAGTCGATGACCGGGATGCCGCTGGCGACGATCTCCTCGACCTTGGCGTTGACGCCGTCGGCGCTGATGGCGCCGAGGATGATGGCGTCGGCGCCCTGGGCGACGCAGTCGTCCATCTGGCTGAGCTGGGTGTCGAGCTCGGTGTAGCCGCCGGCCTCGAGGAGCTGCATGGAGGCGCCGTCGCGGCGGATCTCTTCGGCGATGCCGTAGTTGGCGCCGAGCCAGTAGGGATCCTTCAGGTGGGGGAAGGAGACGCAGATGTTCCAGGACTGGGTGATGTCGGCGACGGGGATCGGCTCGTACATGGCGGGCTGCTTCTCGCCGTCGACGACCCACTCGACCGGCCAGGTCCAATCTTCGGCGGCCAGATCCTCGGCGGAGCCGGTCATGGCCTCTTCCTGGGCCAGGCCGACGGTTCCGGCGCCGCCGAGCAGAGTGGAGATGCCGAACGCTGTCGCCAGCGCCAGACCGCCGATGCGTATCATGCGCGACCGAATAGCCATAGGGATCCTCCCGTATGCGCCTGGACGAACGACGAGCCTCGATTGTCGAACGCGGAACATCATCGGGGCGGGGGGCGGGGCTGTCAAGGAAGCGGGCTATGGGCTATCAGCTATCAGCTATCAGCTATCAGCTTTCGGATGGCGAGGCCATGATTGCATAAGCGCCAATACACATCAGTGGACAGCCTCGCGTGGCTGATAGCTGATAGCTGATAGCTGATAGCCCGTTCGTGGAAAATCCGCGATGATTACGCAAACGATGACGAATGAGCGCGAGGGAGGCGGCAGTGGCTGAACGTGCCAATGGGCGGGCGAACGCGGCGCTCCTGGCGGAGACCCCGGCGCAGGATGGGCGGCCGGGGGCGGTCTATCGGTCGGCGGGGGATCGTTTTTTGCTGGTCGAGTTCGGGCCGATGGAGCTCGATCTCACGCTGAACTTCCGCGTCCTGGGGCTGAACCAAGGCTTGAAGGACGCGGGGATCGCGGGCGTGATCGAGACGATCCCGGCGCTGCGCTCCATCCTCATCCATTACGACAGCACGGCGCTGGCGCCGAGCGACCTCATTGCCGAGGTCGATCGGCACTACGCGGCGCTGCCGCCGGTCGAGGACCTCACCATCCCCAGCCGGGAGATCAGCTTGCCGCTGGCGGTCAACGACCAGTGGACGCGGGCGGACATCGCCAGGTACGTGCAGTTCATCCGCAAGGACGCGCCGAATATCCGGGACGGGAACAACATCGACTACGCGGCGGAGTACAACGGGCTGCGCGACGCCGAGGAGTTCGTCGCGTACCTGATGGCGACGCCCTGGTGGAACGCGGCCAACGGCTTCTTCCCGGGGCTGCCGTTCATGTTCCCGCTCGACCCGCGCTACGCGGTGGTGATCCCGAAGTACAACCCGACGCGGCCCTGGACGCCGGAGGGGGCGGTCGGCATCGCCGGGCCGTGCCTGGCGATCTATCCGGTGCCGTCGCCGGGCGGCTATCAACTCATCGGGCGCACGATCCCGATCTACGATCCGCAGCAGCGCAACCCGGCCTTCACCGCGAACCCGATCCTGATGAGGCCGGGGGACCGGGTGTCGTTTACGCGCGTGGACGACGACGAGTTGATCGCGTTGCGGGAGCGGGTGTACGACGGGTCGTACGAGTACCAGATCGCTGACGGGGAGCTGAACGTCGGGGAGTATCTGGCGCGGCTGGAGGCGATCAAGCCGGAGACGGAGGCGTTCAAGCGGCGGCAACAGGAGGCGGCGGAGCGGACGCCGGTTCCATGAAACCGAAGCCCGGATCTCTCGTCATCGGGTTGATCCCCGGAGTGGGTTGATGATGTCGATTCCGACGAAGTCCTTTTCGTTGTCGGTGACGACGGTGCAGTCGTTGCTTTCGGCAATCGAGGCGATGATCGTGTCGAGCGCACTCCGGGGGCGTCCGCTCGCGGTTCCTTCGGCCATGAGCCTGGCCCAGACGAAGCCAGCTTTTTCGTCGAAGGGGAGAACCCGACCGGCGAAGAGGGCCGATGGACCCGTGGGACCCGCGAACCACGCTTCGAGTTGGTCACGCTTGCGACCGGCGGGCATTTCCAGCACGCCGCGCCGGATTTCGGCGACGGTCAGCGAGGCAATGAACAGGTCTTCGTCGGCTTGTTCGGCCATCCACGCAAGCAGGGACTCCGGAGGTGACGGCTTTGTGACGGCGCTGATGACGTTCGTGTCGAGCAGAAACCGGCTCACAAGTCGACCATGCGACCCTTTTCTCGAGGCCGGTCGGGAATGAGGTCAGCGCCTACCAGCGGTGATCGGCGGAGCGCCTCGAGAATGCCGCCTCTCTTGGGCGATTCACTGGCGAGGGATCGGCTGATGGTGGAGCGAAGGTGTGCGGCTCCCGGTCCATTCTCCGCCAACCGCTTCGCCAGGGAGCGAATCAGGTCGCGATCGGCGCCAAGCCCGAGCACTTCGAAGCGGCTCAGGCCGCGTGCGACGAGGCGATCCCGGTAATTCTTAACGGCGCGTTTCTGAGACGAGGTGCTCATGGTTGATCTCCAGGGTATCACCGGTAATATATCCAGATACGATGAGCTTGGCAAGCCGTGAGTGGCGAGGCGTGGGCCGACAGCAACGGGAGGCGGACGCATGTTCGAGGTGCTGGAGGGCGGGATCCAGACGACGGTGCAGGATTTCCCGGGGCGGCAGGGGCTGTTGGACCAGGGGATCTGCCCGGCGGGGCCGTTCGACAACCTGGCGTTTCGCATGGCGAATCTGCTCGTCGGGATGCAGCCGGGCGTGGCGGGGTTGGAGATCACGGCGGGGAACTTTCAGGCGCGATTCGACGAGGAGGCGGTGATTGCGGTCACCGGGGCGGACATGCGGCCGACGCTCGACGGGGAGCCGATCGAGCTGTGGCGCTCGTACTCGGTGCGGCCGGGGCAGACACTGGCGTTGGGGACGGTGCATGGGCCGGGGTTTCGCTCGTACCTCGGGGTGCTGGGCGGGATCGACGTGCCCGAGTACATGGGGAGCCATGCGACGTACGTGCCGGGCGGGATCGGCGGGTTCGAGGGACGCGCGCTGAAGAAGGGTGATCGCGTGCCGATCGGCGCGTCGCGCCTGATCCCGGATCAGGTCGCGGGGCAGCGGGTGAAGCCGGACTTCGTGCCGACGTACACCGGCGAGTGGGAGCTGGAGGCGGTGGCGGGGCCGCAGGCGGCGCCCGACTACTGGACGTGGGAGGATTACGACCACTTCTTCAGCCACAACTGGAAGCTGGACCGCAACTCGAACCGGATGGGCTACCGCCTGGAGCCGCACGGGTGGCAGTGGGCGCGCACGACCGGCGGGGTGGCGGGCGGGCACCCATCCAACATTCTCGATAATGGCTACGCGGTGGGGGCGGTCAATATCTCCGGCGACCAGCCGATCATCCTGTGCGTCGACGGGCCGACGCTGGGCGGGTTCGTCTGCGCCGCGGGGGTAGCCTACGGGGCGATGTGGAAGCTGGGGCAGATGGTTCCGGGACGCGACCACATCCGCTTCAAGGAGCTCTCCATCGAGGAGGCGGCCGATCTGGCCCGCGCCACGGAGGCGCTCATCGACGAGTCGAGTCTGGAGCGGGTGTGACATGGCGCGCAGGATCGACCTGAATTCGGATATGGGCGAGAGCTACGGGCGGTGGCAGCTCGGCAACGACGCGGAGTTGATGGAGGTGATCACCTCGGCGAACATTGCCTGCGGCTGGCACGGCGGCGACCCGGCGGTGATGCGGACCACGGTCGAGATGGCGGTGGCGAAGGGGGTCGGCGTCGGGGCGCACGTCGGGCTGCCCGATCTCCTCGGGTTCGGGCGGCGGCGGATGCAGGTGAGCCCGGACGAGATCTACGACTACGCCATGTACCAGGCCGGGGCCCTGCGCGCCTTCGCCGAAGCGGCGGGCGGGCGCTTGCAGCACGTCAAGCCGCACGGGGCCTTCTACACAATGAGCGCCGCGGACGAGGGGTTGGCGGCGGCACTGGCGCGGGCGGTGAAGGCTTTGGGCGACGGAGTCGTCCTCTATGGCATGGGAGAGATCGAGCCGAGGCTGGCGGAGGAGACCGGCGTCGGCTACGTGCGCGAGGGGTACGTCGATCTCAATTACGACAACGCGGGAAGCCTGGTCATCGAGCGGAACAAGGGCGCCTGGGACCCGGAAGAGGTGGCGCGGCGCGCGGTGCGGTTGGCGACGGAGGAGGAGGTCGGGACGGTCGAGGGGGGCGTGTTGCCGCTGCGGGTGGAGACGATCTGCATCCATGGGGATGCGCCGAACTCCGGAGACGTGGCGCGGCGGGTGCGGCTGCGGCTGGAAGAGGCCGGGGTCGAGATCGCGCCGATTGGGGCGCGGTCGGCGGTCTAGAACTTCGGGCGAGTTCGGGAACTTCGGGAACTTTGGAAGGGAGGGGGCGACCGTGGCTGAGGTGCTGAGTCCGTTGCCGGGGTTGGTGGCGACGGTGCATGTCAAGGCGGGGGATGCCGTTTCATCGGGCGACGCGGTGGTGACGCTGCAGTCGATGAAGATGGAGATCCCGGTGGCGGCGGAGAGCGACGGGACGGTGGACGAGGTGCTGGTCGGGGAGGGGGACGAGATCGATACGGGGGCGGTGATCGCGCGGGTGTCGTAACGGTTCCCCTCACCCCAACCGCCACCCAGAGGGTTCCCGGCCCCGTGCGCGGGGCGAGGGGCTTTTGGGCACGGCATGCGGTGCCCCTACGAAGGCGACGCGGCGG
>CALMZR010000275.1 GCA_937870845.1 uncultured Chloroflexota bacterium | reverse complement strand
CTACTGCGGGGAGGACGGCCACTGCGGCCAGGCCCCGTGCGACGGCGTCGGCTGCGAATGCACGGCCGGGGTGGAAAGCTCTTGCCCCGAGGGTCTCGTCTGCTGCCAGAGCCAGATGAACGCCCCGAACCTTCCGGGCGGCCCAGGGATGTGCGCCACGCCGGCTGGCTGCGGAAACGGCGGCGCGTCCGGGAGCGTGGGGAGCGCGCAGGCGACGCCGGTTGGGTAGACGGACTTGGATACGATGAGTTTACGCACTTCAGCCCGGTTCACCGGGCTTCCCGTTCGGGCAGCCGGACGGCTATAGCCTCCGGCGGGGGCGACGAGGCGGTCGAGGTTGGCGCCTTCGGTGCCCGCCGACCCTCCCGCCCGACCCTAAAGGGATCGGGCTGACCGAACGGAAGGACCCTGAAGGGCCCTGGGGGGGCGGGGAGGTCGTCATGTCAGCGGGAAGAGTAGCAGCGCCCGGCGCTGTGGCGATCGCGCTTGCCGTCGCGGCCCGCCTCGGGCATTGTTGTCGCCACGCGGGGAGGGCCCGCGGCGCCACGAAACGAGGAACGAGCCGCCCATGACCGACCCCATCACCGGACGCATCCCCGGCCACATGCACCTGACCGACTTCGACATCGTCCTGGAGCCCGGCGACATCCGCCACCCCCTGCGCCCGGTCGTGCAGGGCCTGCGCCTGCGCGTCTCCAACCGCGGCCTGCAGATCCTGGTGCAGGGCCTCGTCGACGAGGCCGACCGCCGCGCCCCCGTCGGCATCACCCTCAAGGACGTCCGCGTCGGCCCCCATGGCATCGACCTCTACCTCAAGATGTCGAAAAGCATCTTCAACAGCGACCTCTCCACCCGCCTTTCCCTCTCCGCCCCCGGCGGCCAGGAGTTGCGCGTCGCCCTCACCGATGCCGACATGCCCGCCTGGGTCCCCCTCGACATGCTCCTCGAGCAGGCGTCCCAGCGCGGCGGCGCGGCCGTGCGGCGCGACCCCGATGTTCGCAACGCCCTCCTCCTCGACCCCGCAGCGCTCCTCACCCGCTTCGGCGTCCCCGGCCGCTTCGCCCCCGGCCGCTGGGATGTCTCCACCAGCAGCGACGGCCTCGAGCTGGCCTTCCGCGAGCACCCGCGCGACGCATGATCGGAGGCTCGCAAAGCCCGCGCGATCGCTACTACGGCTGGACCATTATCTGGACCTTGGCCGTCACCGAGACCGTCTCCTGGGGCATCCTCTACTACGCCTTCGCCGTCTTCCTCGTCCCCATGCAGACCGAGCTCGGCTGGACCACCCCGCAGCTCACCGGCGCGTACTCCCTGGCCCTCGTCGTGACGATGGTCCTCTCCCCGCCCGTCGGCCGCTGGCTCGACCGCGCCGGACCCCGCGTCCCAATGACGATCGGCTCGATTCTCGGCACAATCCTCCTCGTCGCCTGGGCCCGCGTCGAGACCCTTCCCGCCTTCTACCTGATCTGGGCCGGCCTTGGCGCCGTCCTCGCCCTCACGCTCTACGACCCCGCCTTCGCCGTCGTCTCCGCCTGGTTCGTGCGTGGCCGCGCCCGCGCCCTGCTCATCCTCACCACCGTGGCCGGCCTCGCCAGCACGATCTTCCTCCCCCTCGCCGGCTGGCTCACCGAGCGAGTCGGCTGGCGCGACGCCCTCCTCGTCCTCGCCGCCACCCTCGGCGTGTTGACCATCCCTGCCCACGCTCTCGTCCTGCGCCGCCGCCCCGAAGACCTCGGCCTCCTCCCCGACGGCGAAGCCCCCGACCCGAGCCAGCCGCCCCCGCCCCCGGCGGGGGCCTCCCTCCGCCGCGCCCTGCGCGACCCCGCGTACTGGTGGCTGAACGTCGCCTTCTTCCTGGGCATGACCGCCGCCGTCGCCATCGGCGTCTACCTCATCCCCATCTTGCTGGAGCGCGGCGAGTCGCTCGCCCGCGCCACGTTCATCACCGGCCTCATCGGCGCCGCCCAGGTCGGCGGCCGCGTCCTCGTCACCGCCCTCGACCGCCGCGCCCCCGAGACCACCCTCGCCATCGCCGTCTTCGCCCTGCAAGCCATCGCCCTGGTCGTCATCCTGGCCTTCTCCGGCATGGCCGCCCTGTTGCTGGCCGTCGCCCTCCTCGGCGCCGGCCGCGGCGGCGTCACCCTCATGCGCGCCACCCTCGTCGCCGACCGCTACGGCCGCGCCCACTTCGCCGCCGTCAGTGGCATCCCCGCCGCCGCCCAGATGGCCGCCCGCGCCGTGGCCCCGTTTGGGGCGGGGCTGTTGGTCGCCTGGCTCGGCGGGTACGCGCCGATGCTGGTGGTGCTGGCCGCCATCGCGCTCGCCTCTACCCTGGCCATGGCCATATTCGCCGCCAGCGCGCGACCCTTGCGGCTGGCTTCATAAGCGTGGGCGGCACGATTCTGGCGAACTGTCTGCAGATCGTCGTCAAGCATCGGTTCGGTTTCGCTTGTCGCAGAAGAAGCGGATCGCATGCGTCGCGCGGTCACCATCTGTGCTTTCGCGCTCACCCTGGCAGCCGGGAGCGCCATCCCCGCCGCCGCCCAGGACGCCACTCCGGCGGCCGCCTCGTGCGTTGCCCCGGACCTGCCGCCTGGCACACCGACGCCGATGGAGCAGATGGCCCCGCAAGCGACACCGGCCGACGCCATGGCCGGCATGGAGATGGCCAGCCCCGAGTCAGAAACGGCTGCCGAAGCGGCCGCGCAGGCAACCCCCGAACCCACCGGGGACGAAGGCACACCCGCCGCTGACGCTACGGCCGAGCGCGTCATCGCCGCCGCCGCAAACCTCATCGCCTGCCTGAGCGAAGGCAACGCCCTTGGCTTCGCTGCCCTCAGCACCCCCAACTACCTGCTGACCGAGTTCGGGACCAGCAACCCGTACGACCTCCCCCTCTTTATGGAAGGCTTTCCCTCCATTGAGGCCCGGAGCATCGACGACGCCCAAACTCACTCCGACGGACGCCTCACCGTCGACGTCACCACCGTTCTCGGCGGCACGCAGGTCGACCGCTTCCGCGCCTACTTCGTCGACGAGGCCGGCACGCTCCTCCTCGACGAAGTAGTCTCCCTGCCCATCGAAAACGCCGACGTCGACGTCGAGGCGACCATGCTCGACCTCGCCTTCGGCCTCAGCCAGGACACCGTCCCTGCCGGCGCCCCGATCGCCTTCACCCTCCCCAACCAAGGCCAGTACCCGCACGAGTCCGCCGTCGTCCGTCTCCCCGACGGCATCGCCATCGAGCAGATCTGCGAAGACCCCTCCCTGGAAGAGCAGATCCAGTTCATCGGCGGCGCCTACGCCGAACCGGGCGACACCGCCTACCTCGGCCTGGAAAACCTCGAACCCGGCGCCTACACCGCCGTCTGCTTCGTCGACATCCCCGACGGCATTCCCCACGTCATGCGCGGCATGATCGCGGAGCTCACGGTGGAGTAGCGGACCGGGGCTCAACGGAGCCGCAGCTCCGCGTTGGCCCGACATGGACGTGGAGCCGATTGACTCACCGGACCTCCCGATGAGACGAGGTCACGAACCGGCAGACTGCGCTTCGTCGGCGACGATGCCGACCAGGGTCGCCACCGCGTCGCCAAGGCACGCAGCAGCGGCGGCAAAGCGAGGGCGTGCCTTTGCGCCCGCCCATGCAGCCGCGGAGCCCACTGCGACAGGTCTCTTCGAGCCATGCGCCTCCTGGTCGCAGCGACGCCCGCTGGCCGAGCGTGCAGGTCGTTCATGATGCGATCGATTCACGCTTGGGCCGGTTGTGGACCCCGCCGCGATGCCTCGCGTCGAGAAAGGTCGTTACGGCGGTCTCGGAGATCCGGCAGTCGGCGCGGTTGTCGCAGGCGATTCCGACCAGCGCCCCCGACCGCAGCCAGCGCCGCACGGTCAGGGGGGTGACCTTGAGGAGCGCTGCCACGTGTTGGACCGAGTAGTGTGTCATCGAAACCCTCATAGCCGCGCGCGGGCGGTCTCGGCATTGGTCGGCGGGACGGCTCACGTGCGGGGTGGGTTCATGTCAGGGGCGGGCAACGACTCGCCGTTGAGAGGAACCACGCCGGCGCCGACGCCCGCGCCGAGATACGTCTTCCACGGTCCTCTCCACCCCCCGTCCAGGCGGACGTTCCGCTCCAGCGCCTGCTCCCCGTTCCCGTCCCGATAGGTCACCCGGTAGAGCACGTCCATCGAGGCGCCAGGCCCAAAGTCCTGCGGCACAACCTGGGCAAAGAGCGTCATCTCCTTGTGCGCCGACAGCGAACGGTGGGTTTCCGAGCTGCGGACAACGCCATCCGGAAATGTCGCGAAAAGACGCAGTTCTCGCGCCACCGCGGGCCCCTGGTTCACCACAAACACGCCAATCAATCCCGAACCGGAGCCCTGGTTGGTGGGGAGGTCTTGGCCGACGGCGCTACCGCGCCGCACCACGAGGTTGGCGGTTCGAGCATCATTGCCTGCGCTCCGAACCCCCTCCGACGCCTGCGCCACCTGAGGAGCAGGGCTCGCCGTGACGTCGCCACCGTCGCGCATGACGCTGGCGATGCGGGGCGTCCTGACGTCTTTCGGCTGAGCAATGCTGAGGCACGCGGCTGCGGCAGCCGTGGCCGACCTTGCCTTCCACCAGCCGAGACCCCCGAGCACGGCTCCGGCCACTCCTGAGACCACGGCGACCGCGTCGAAAAGGTCCATCGCTTGCTCCACATGCGCCGGGACGCCTTGGCTCGTCCTCGACCAGGTCTACACCCCCGTGACAAGCGGGCGGCCGCCAACCCCGTCCCCGCAAGACCGCGAATCTGCCGTCGCATGACGGCGAAGACGGCGCTACTCGCCAGCGGGGAGTGAACCCGCGGCGGCCCGACCCCTCGGCCAGTCGCGAAACGGGCGAAACCCGCGAGCTACTCGCGGATCTGCGTCACCGCGACGAGCTTCGTGATCGGGCGCTCGATCGTCTTGCCTCCGGAGCAGTGTGTGGTCTGAACCCCGGTCGTGGCCGCTGCTTACTGGCCGGGTGTCGGCTGTTGCCGCTCCGCCAGGAGGGCGTCGAAATCGGTTCGCGCGACCTCGATGAGGCGACGCAGGAGGCCCGCTGGCACGAAGGCGCCGGGGCGCGCGAGATCCCCGACGTAGCGGCTCTTGCCGATGAAAAAAAGCGGCATCTTGCCCGGCGGCACGAAGGCCGCGAGGGCGTCGTTGAATTCCGCGATCATGGTCTCCGGAGCGACCGCGTAGCGCCGGAGGGGCGCGGTTTGTTCGGACAATCGGTCAATCGTATCCCGCGCATGGGCGGGCGTCATCAGCGGGGTGTGGTGCATGGGAGCCTCCAGGACTTCTCGATCGCGTGCAACATGCCCGCGTGTGTACACCGGTCCCGTTGGGCGCCCCGGCGCATCGCGTTCAACCGGCGGATTCTCCGAACGGTGTCGTGGGCGCCGATGCGCCAGTGCGGCTGCCCGCCGCGCTGGCGCCGGCAGAAGGCGTCGCCTTCAGGATGCGCAGTTGTCGCCCGAATCCCATCTCGTTCACGTTGGTGTTCGCCTTGCCCACCGCCTTGACCATCGTGGGCATCGTCGCCGCGAGCACTTGTCTGCTCAGCGCCCCGGTGGCGCCGGCCAGAACCCCCGTATCGCGGGCGATGGTCTCGGCGTAGTCGCCATAGACGAGCTCGAAATCGGCGGCCATCGCCTGCCGCGCCACCGCGTTCTTGCCCAGCTTGGCATACGACGCCGCCGTCGGCTCCGGCACATGCCTGACCGAACGCGCGTACATGGCCTTGAACACCCACGGATCCTCGTCGGCGGCATCGGCCATCAACGGAAGCCCGGCCGCAGCGATCTTCTCTACGGTGTCCCTGGGCGACCCGACCATCGTCGCCACCAGCGAGAGCGTCGTAGCGACGTCCGCATCGGTCATAACCTGATGCAGCAACGGGTGCGTCGTCGTCCTCATTGGCAATCCCCTCGCGTCGTGTGGCCTTAGATTCCAAATATTTGGATTCATTTAAGAGTATACTCGCTTGTGGCACTCGGCGTCCAAGCCCGTGGCGTTCTGGCAAATCGCGAACGCTCCCTGGAAGACCAAACCCTGTTCCCCGGCAGCGCCTACGCCGACCCGGGCGCTGCCCCGTACCTCGGCCTGGAAAACTCCGACCCTGATGCCTACACCGCCGTCCGCGTCGCCGACATTCCCAACGTCATAGGCGGCATGAACGCCGACGCCGCGGTCGAGTAGTTGGCCTGCAATTGAATAAGTTTCGAACTGGCGAGCCGCAGAGTCGCTCTGGCTCGCCCCCTCCCGTGCAGCCTCTTCGACGGTTTGACCTCGCGGCGACCGGTCGGATGCCGGCGGTTCCAGTTTGGGGAGTTCGGCATGAACACCGAGGGCGAGTCCCTGATCCATGACCTGCTTCACGACTTCAGCCCAAAGAGGTGTGACCCCCGCCACATCCTGCCGCGGATTGAGGCGCTTGTTCTGCGTCATCGTCGGAGTGATCGCGCCCGGAATGTCGATTGCCGGCCGGGCGAATCCGCAGCCAATCCGGGTCGTTTCGACACACGGGAAGAAGCTGAACATCCCCTCGACCGGGTCTTCCGCCGTGGCGCCGAGATAGAGCCGGTAGCTGCGCTCCGCCTCCCGCGGCCCGCAACCGCTGCGGGGCGCGGGCGCCACACACCCTCCATCGTCCCCATACCAGGGCCCGAGTGTCACCGCCGCGTAGGTGTCGGAGACAACGCCGGCCAACTTGCGCTTGTAATCGCGCCGCCCATGATCGATGAAATCCGCGACCACGAACACCGTGTCGAGCGTGAACTCGGGACGCCCCGGACGCTTGGAGCCGAACAGAATCACCGAACCGCGCGCCAGATGGCGTAGCTGGGTCGGTCCATGTTTCGTATGTTGCAGGCAGCCGGTGTAGTGAAACCGATCGCCGAACACGAACGGGTCGGTGTTGTGGAGACCGTGGAATGACCCCGGCGGAAACCAGAACGGCTGATGGATCCAGCATGGCCCATCCGGCACGGGGTTGCCAGCGGCTTCCGCATGCGACGGAGCCTCCCATTCACCCCAGAACCCGATCTCCCCGTCGACCGGCAGCGCATCCACCTGGGAGAGATAGCGACCAGGCGAGCGCAGGAACTTCCGGCCGTGGCCTTCCTCGACGTTGGTCCACGCCTTGATGCCCGGCGCACTGATGCGGTGCTCACGCCCGGGATGCAGGAACTGCACAGAGCACACCTTATCCTGCATGGAGCACCTCTCGGGCTTTCCGGCCGACCCGCTGCCGATCCGCTCGCGTCAGCGTGGCGAACGGCTGTTGCGCGGCCTGACCAAAGACGAGTGACGATTCCTTGCCGCTCCGTAGCGCGGTGC
>CALMZR010000274.1 GCA_937870845.1 uncultured Chloroflexota bacterium | reverse complement strand
AACCAGGGAGCCCGCCGCGGGCAGGTCACCGCCCCTCCCGATCCACCGGCCCGCGCTTCACGAACGCCGCCAGCAGCGCCACCGCGTGCTCCAGATCCGATTCGTCCACCGTCTCGAACGGCGAATGGGTGTAGCGCGTCGGATACGTCAGCAGCGCCGAGTCCACCCCCCGTTTGATCAGCGCGGCCCCGTCGCTGCCGAAATGCTGGAAGACCGCCCGTTGCACCGGGATGTCGTTCTCACGGGCCACCGCGACGAGCCCGTCCGACAGCCGGCGCGAGTAATGGCACATCGCGTCCTGGTAGACCACCATCGGCCCTCCCCCCAGCCGCGAGGGAAAGTCGCGCTCATCGACCCCGGGGATGTCGCCGGTCAACCCCACATCGAGGGCGATCGCCACATCGAGCCGCAGCTCATCGGCCAGGCTCGATGCCCCAAGCAGCCCGTTCTCCTCCTGCACCGTCGACACCAGCCACAGCTCGAACGGCAGATCGTCATCGCCGGCCAGCCGCTCGCCGGCCGCCGTGGCGATGGCGAGCGCCGCCCGGTCGTCCATCGCCTTCCCCGTGATGTTGCGGCCGATGCGCCGCGTTTCCGGATTCCAGATCACCCGCGCCCCGGGCCCAATCCCCAGCTCCTCGACCTCCTCGCGGCTGCGGATGCCGAGGTCGACGAACCAGTCGTTCCACTCGAAGTCCTTCTGATGCTTCGGCCCCCCCACCACGTGGCCGGTGGCGGTCGCGATGACCCCCGGAAAATGCCCGCTCGACGCCACCACCAGCGCCGGCTGGCCGATCGGCATGAACCAGCGCGGCGGCCGCCCCAGCGAGTCGCTGTACGGCCAGAGGTGCAGGAAACCGTCGTCGCTGACGCTCTTCACCACCAGGCTCAGCTCGTCCGCGTGCGCCACCAGCGCCAGCCGCGGCCCCGCGCCTCCCACCCGCGCCAGCACGTTGT
Source organism: uncultured Chloroflexota bacterium (assembly GCA_937870845.1). Taxonomy (GTDB): domain Bacteria; phylum Chloroflexota; class Chloroflexia; order Thermomicrobiales; family UBA6265; genus JACCXM01. The sequence goes on along the minus strand of CALMZR010000274.1, from coordinate 4,834 downwards.
CGACCCGCGTGCGCCGCACCTCGCGCGCAAACGCCCCCCACCGCTCCGCTGCCCAATCCTGGACCGCGTCCTCGTGCCCGGTCGGCCCCGGCAGCTCGCTCAATTCCTTCACCAGCTCGAACACGCCGTTGCCCTCTCGTGTTGGTTCCGCCCAGCCGGCATTCGAGCACCCTTACGGAGTTCCACTGAACACCGCGCCTTTTCGGGCCGGCCGACCAAAGCCCCCCTCTCCTCACCGCAGTGGGAGAGGGGGGTTGGGGGGTGAGGGCCGGCCGCGCCGCCCTGCGGGTCAGATCCGGATCACCGACCGCAGCGTCTCCCCCCGCTCCATCGCGTGAAACCCCTCCTCCGCCTCCTCCAGCGAAATGACCCGCGTCACCACCCGATCCAGGTCGAGCCGCCCCTGCCGGTACCACTCCGCCAGTAGCGGAAAATCGCGTGTCGGCAGGCAATCGCCATACCAGGAGATGCGCAGATTCCCCCCGAGATCGAAGAACCTGGCCAGCGGCAGCTCGAACGTCGCCTCGGGTCCGCACACGCCGACGATGACGCACGTGCCGGCGAGATCCCGGCTGAAGATCGCTTGCTCGATCGTCTCGGCCCGCCCCACGGCCTCGAAGGCGTAATTGACCCCATGGCCGCCGGTGATTGCCTTGATCGCCGCCACCGGATCGCCCTCCGTCGGGTTGACCGTGTGCGTCGCCCCGAACTCGCGCGCCCACGCCAGCTTGCGCGGGTCGATGTCGACGCCGATGATCGTCGTCGCCCCCGCCAGTTTGGCCCCCATGATGACCGAGTTCCCCACCCCGCCGCACCCGAACACCGCTGCGGACGTCCCCGGCTTCACGTCCGCGGAGTTGAGCGCCGCCCCGACCCCGGTCGTCACCCCGCAGCCCAGGAGGCTCATCTGCTCCGCGGGCAACGCCGGGTCGTACGGCACGCACTGCTTGCTGTGCACCAGCGTGTGGGTGCAGAACGTGCCGATGCCCAGGATCGGGGTGAGCGTCTTCCCGTCCATGGTGCGCATCCGCTTCTCGGCGTTGAGGCTCGCCGCGCACAGATGCGGCTGCCCGACCCGGCAGAAGCGGCACTCGCCGCACGGCGCCCGCCAGGCGAGGATGACGTGGTCGCCCGGCGCCACGTTCGTCACCCCCTCCCCCACCCGCTCCACGACGCCGGCGCCCTCGTGCCCCAGCAGGAACGGGAACCACTCCGTGCCGAACACCCCGTTCTTCGCCGAGAGGTCGGTGTGGCAGACCCCGCTCGCCAGGATGCGCACCAGCGCCTCCCCCGGCCCCGGCGCGTCGATCGTGAACTCCTCCACCACCCCCGGCTGCCCCGGCTCGCGGGCGATCACCCCCCGCGCCACGATCGAACCGCCGCCCTCGCCCCCTGCCGCGTCCGCCATGTCGCTCCTCCTCACTCGTCATCCATTCGCCGATGCTGCATCCTCGGCGCGATCGGCCGTCCCGTCAAGGCTGGCGCGATCCACACGCGCAACAGCCTGTTGCACAATTACTCTTCGGTGAATGAACCGCGCGGCGCTGGCAAGGGAGCATCCGCGGAAGAGGCAAGGCCCATGATCGACCTCGTCACCAACCACCGCGACGACATCGCCGCCCTCTGCCGCCAATACGGCGTCCGCCGCCTCGACCTCTTCGGCTCCGCCGCTGCCGGCGACTTTAACCCCGAAACCAGCGACCTCGACTTCGTCGCCGATTTCGCCGACACCCACGTCCCCGGCTACCTCGGTCGCTACCTCGGCTTCGCCGACGCCCTGGAAGCCCTCTTCGGCCGCCCCGTCGACCTCCTCACCGAGAACATGATCGGCGGCCCCTACTTCCGCCAAGCCGTCGAAGCCACCCGCCAGCCCGTCTATGACGAACGAAACGCGCCAGCGGTTGCTTGACGCCCTTGAATCGTGCGAAGCGATCCGCCGCCACACCCACACGGCCGGGGTCGACTTCGCGGCGTACCTGCGCGATGCCAAAACGCGGGACGCCGTCGAGCGCCGCCTCGGCATCATCGGCGAGGCGCTCAACCGCGCGCAGGCGTCTGAACCGACGCTTTCCGACCAACGCCCCGATTTGGGCGAGATTGTCGGCATGCGCAACCGGATCATCCACGGCTACAGCAGGGTGGACAACGCCATCGTCTGGGACGCCGTCCAGAACAGGATCCCCGCGCTCCAGACGCGCCTCGCGGATCTGCTCGCTGAGGAATCCTCGCGCTACGCCCCGCACAACCCGCCTGGCGCGTAGGGGCACGGCATGCCGTGCCCGGCCGCCGACCGCGCCGTCCCCCGGCGCCGCCAACGCCGCCGACCACCTCGGCGCCCCAGATGCTATCCTCATCCCCAATAACCCGTGAACCCGAGAAGGGACCAACCCATGGCGCGTGCAGCCGAACGGGCCGCAACCCCCGCCCCCGGCGGGGCCACCCTCGACTTCGAACGCCAGCTCTGGGCCATGGCCGACGGCCTCCGCGGCCACATGGACGCCGCCGAGTACAAGCACGTCGTCCTCGGCCTCATCTTCCTCAAGTACATCTCCGACGCCTTCGCCGAGCGCTACGAGCAACTCCAGGCCGAAGCAGAAACCGGCGCCGACCCCGAAGACCGCGACGAATACACCGCCGAGGGCTACTTCTGGGTTCCCCCCGACGCCCGCTGGGACAAGGTGAAAACCTCCGCCCGCCTCCCCACCATCGGCGCCATCGTCGACGCCGCCATGGACGCCATCGAGCGCGAAAACCCGACCCTGCGCGACGTCCTCCCCAAAGGCTACGGCCGCCCCACCCTCGACCCCACCCGCCTCGGCCGCCTCGTCGACGTCGTCAGCGACATCGGCCTCGGCGCCGACCACCACCGCCAGCAAGACCTCCTCGGCCGCGTCTACGAATACTTCCTCGGCCAGTTCGCCAGCTCCGAAGGCAAGAAGGGCGGCGAGTTCTACACCCCCCGCTCCGTCGTCCGCGTCCTCGTCGAGATGCTCGCCCCCTACCGCGGCCGCGTCTACGACCCCTGCTGCGGCTCCGGCGGCATGTTCGTCCAGAGCGAAGAGTTCGTGGAGGAGCACCGCGGCCGCATCGGCGACATCGCCATCTACGGCCAGGAGAGCAACCCCACCACCTGGAAGCTGGCCAAGATGAACCTCGCCCTGCGCGGCATCGAGGCCAACTTAGGGAAACACCACGCCGACACCTTCCACAACGACCTCCACCCCGACCTCCGCGCCGACTACATCCTCGCCAACCCGCCCTTCAACGTCAGCGACTGGGGCGGCGAGCGCCTCCGCGACGACCGCCGCTGGCAGTTCGGCGCGCCCCCGGTCGGCAACGCCAACTACGCCTGGGTCCAGCACATCATCCGCCACCTCGCCCCCAACGGCGTCGCCGGCTTCGTCCTCGCCAACGGCTCCCTCTCCTCCAACACCAGCGGTGAAGGCGAGATCCGCAAGAAGATCGTCGAAGCCGACCTCGTCGACGGCATCGTCGCCATGCCCGGCCAACTCTTCTACTCCACCCAAATCCCCGTCAGCCTCTGGTTCCTCGCCCGCAACAAGAAAAGCGGCCGCGGCATGGACAACGCGCCCCTCCGCGACCGCCACGGCGAAACCCTCTTCATCGACGCCCGCAAACTCGGCTACATGGAGGACCGCACCCGCCGCAACCTCAGCGACGCCGACATCACCCGCATCACCAACGCCTACCACGCCTGGCGTGGTGACGGCGGCACATATGAAGACGTGCCGGGGTTCTGCAAGGCCGCGACGCTAAACGAGATCGCCGTACACGGGTTTGTGCTGACACCCGGCCGCTATGTCGGCGCTGAAGACGTGGCCGATGACGACGAACCGTTCGCCGAAAAGATGACCCGCCTGACCGCAACGCTCGAAATGCAGTTCGCGGAGTCGGCCCGCCTCGAGGCGACCATCCGCCGGCATCTCGGATTGTTTGACGCAGAGAGCGAATCATTTCCGGCGCACGACGGGCGCCAGCAGCCGAGCGACATCGTGGCCTTGCATCTGGACGCGATCCGCGACCTCTGCCGGGAGTTTGGCGTCACCCGCCTGGAGCTCTTCGGCTCCGCCGCCACCGGCGATTTCGACCCCGAGCGGAGCGACATCGATTTCATCGTCGAGTACCCGCCTGACTACGAATTCGGGCCCTGGCTGACACGCCACTTTGCGTTCCAGGAGCGTTTGCAAACCTTGCTCGGCCGGTCCGTTGATCTCATCATGGCCAGCGCCCTCCGCAGTCCCCGATTCATCGAGTCGGTAAACGAATCACGGCGGCTCCTCTATGCGGCGTGACAGCCTGGGTGCGCTGGAGCACATCCTCGATGCCGTGCAGAACGTTGCACACGACACGGCAGGCATGACGTTTGAAGAATTCGAACGTGACCGTCGCGCGCGCCAATTGGTCGAGCGCAACTTCGAAATCATCGGGGAAGCGGTCAATCGCGTGCGAACCCACGAGCCCTCGGTCGCGTCCCGAATAAGCTCGCACAACCAAATCGTGGCCTTTCGCAATGCCCTTATCCACGGATACGACAGAATCGACTATCACAAAGTGTGGCAAACCGTGCAGGAATCGTTGCCGATCCTTCGTGCCGAGGTGGAGCAGTTGTTGCGCGAGGCAGGAGAAACCCCGGGGTAAAGGTTCTCGAAAAGGAGTCACCCCCCGTTTCCACGAATTCCTGGAAAGTGGCCTGTTGGCTGAAACTGGCCGCGGTTTGGAGATCACGCCGGCACGCCATTGTAGGGGCGCTGCTTGCTGCGCCCGTCGGCCGCAGGCCGACAACACGCGATCGGTCACACCGTTGTGGCCCTGC
>CALMZR010000273.1 GCA_937870845.1 uncultured Chloroflexota bacterium | reverse complement strand
AGCCGGTCGCCGTCGGCGTCCTCGACCGCGCAGTCCGGGCCGCCTACGGCTGGGAGGACGACCCGGAAGCCACGACGGATGAGCAGATTTTGGGACGGCTGCTGGCGCTGAATGGGGAGCGGGCGGCAAACAGCGAAAAGTTGCCGGAAGGACAGCAGTGAGCTTCGAGGTGACCGATCTCATTGTCGCGCTGGTCATCAGCGCCGTTCTTCTTGTCGCCCTCGCCGATTTTGGCGCTTGGACGTGGCTGCGGCGGCAATTCCACATTCCGAAGGACGTTGACTGGGAGCAAGGCGTCGTCAGCGCGGACGCGGCGACCGATGCTCCTTCCGCGGATCAGGTGTATTTCGCGTGCGCCGAGCGATTGCTCGAGACCCAACTCACGATCAACGCCGCTCTCGACACGAAAACGGCTGGCACAGTCGCCGTCGGCAGTACGGTTCTCCCGCTGACGTTTGGACTCCTCAGTCTCTCCGGGCGGACCCTGCCGGGCGCCACGCAGTGGCTCCTCGTCGCGGCGGTCGTCGCCTACGTGTTGCTCCTCATGACCGCGGCGTGGACCTCCTACATCCGAGGACTCGAGTACCGCCCTGAGTTGCGAACGTTGCGGCAACACAGCCAGGAGGTCGACGGGACGGTGCTTCGGCGATGGGTGGCTGAAGAGTACGCCCTCTCTGGAGAGATTAACCGCATCGCGTTGGCCGCCAAGGCGCGTTGGGTGGGCCGCACGACGTTGCTGCTCTACGCGGAAGGCATCTTGATCTCGGCAGCCGCCGCAGTTGCGCTAGTCGGCTAGGACAACTGACCCAGAACGTTGGTCGGCGGCGGCGAGGGATTCGGCGTCATAACCAAAATGCTCGAAGGCCCAGGCGGCGGCAATGGCGCCGGCTTGCGCGGAGGGGCAGGGGTTTCTTTAGGTCTTCTCATGGGAACATCCTCGACTGAATCAGCATCGGCATCGAGTGAGTTTGGCCCTGCTGACCGCTCCAGTATATCGCGTCAAAGCCGTTCTCGAGGCGTCGTGGCAAGCCGGTCGCCGTCGGCGTCCTCGACCGCGCAGTCCGGGCCGCCTACGGCTGGGACGACGACCCGAAAGCGACGAGAGACGAGGAGGTCCTGGGGCGGCGGCTGGCGCTGAATGGGGAGCGGGCGGAACCCTCAAAATAGCCCGTTACCTGCGCACCCGATCTTCAGGCGATTGTGCGCGATGCCGTAGCCTCTTGCTGCCGGGCCAAGATGGCAAGGTTCCGCTCCAATGGGCGAACAGCGAGGACATACACTGGGAGCTCCTCATCGACCTGAAAGTCGACCAGGCGATCAAGGAAAACATCGACGACCTCGCCCATATCTTCCACGTCGACCGTGGCCACAAGGTAGACGCCTTCTGGATCTTCGCCTGCTCGCACGGCAAAAGTCGCGTTCGGGTATTGCCGGCCGATCAGGCCCTTGAGCTCAGCGATGGCGTGTTCGATGCGAGGCGTCATCGACTGCTCGACGTTCAGATTCATCGGCGTCCACCTGCTTTCTGCTGGACGGCTTCAACGAAGTCGCGGCAACGACGAAACCCTCGATTCGCCTCGACCTCGGTTATCAGGTCCAACGAATAATCCGCGCGGCTGCGCAAATGCTGCAAGTCGCTGAGGGTGCTCCGGTGTGCTGGAGGATAGAGGCGGCGGCGATTGATGAGCTGACCCGCAAATGACGATTGCACGAACTTGTGAGGCCATTCATCGCTCGTCCCCCGGATTCCCGCCTCGATCAGTGCCGCGATCGCCGCCTGAAAAGCGGCGTAGTAGCAGCGGTTCGCGCAACTATTGTAGCGGCGTGCTCGGAGTTCGCTTTCGGCGGTATCGAGGCTTTCGGCCGCCTTGGCGAGGTACACGGCCACGTCGCTATCCATGTCCGACAGTCTATCAAGTCTTGGGACGGCACCGCCAAAGCCGCCCACGCTGGGCTCGACCGCGCCGTCTGGGCGGCGTACGGCTGGGACGACGACCCGGGGGCCACGCCGGACGAAGAGATTTTGGGACGGCTGCTGGCGCGGAACGGGGAGCGGGTCGGAGGATAACCGACGCCTCCCGGCTCGACCTCCAGCTGTCCGCTCCCGGGCTCCACCCCTGGCGACTCCATGAATGTCAGGGCGACGCGGTCCTTCGACGTGGCACGGTCGATGCATTGTTGTTATTGGCGAGTGCCGTGTGGCGAAAGCATTCTCGCCTCAGCAAAGGGAGGGGTGAATCGATGAACACGCGCATGATTGGCATCCTCGCGGCAGGTGCGTTGCTCGCGCTGGCGACACCGGCGGCGGCCCAGGACCGGGCCCGTGTCTCCGGGTCGGAGTCGTCCTTCAGCACCGGGCCGACCTGCGTCGTCGGGGGTGTCGTTTCGGACTGCGGCGGCTCCGCCCCGGTGGGCGTGTCGCTCGCGCCCGGCCCGGTCGTCGTCGGCGCGTTTCCCGTCGTGGGACCGATTGTTGGCCCCGTCTTCGGCGGCTCGGAAGGCGGGCGCGCCGGGACCGACACCGACGTGGATCGCTCGACCCGTAGCGGCATCGCCGTCGTGCGGTAGCTCAGCATCGCCGCGCCGTCGGCGGTGGTCGGCACACGCCGGGCGTCGGTCGCAACGCCGATTCGTTCGGGGCGGGATCCGGCGACGAGCGCGGATCCCGCCGCGCGCCGGGGCATGCCGATCTGATTCAGTATTGCCTCAGCGGATCGCCGGCTCGGTCGCCGCTTCCCGCCTCGTCGCCGCGGCCACCTGGCTCCGGGCGAAATCGAGGCAGGCCCGCACGTCGTCGATGGTGATCTCCGGGTAGAGCGCCAGCACGTCCTCGATATCGGCGGTGCTGGCCAGATGCGCGAGGACCGATTCGACCGTGACTAGGGTTCCTTTGATCATCGGAGCGCCGGACATGATGGCGGGATCCTGGGCGATGCGGTCGGGCAGCGATGCGAGGATGCGGCGCGCTTGCCGCTCCTGGTACTTGAGGTGCTGTTCCCACGCGCGCTCGGGCGGTTGGCTCACACGAACGTCTACGGGGATCCCGTCTTCGACCTGGATATCCAGAAGCCGGTCCCTGAAGACGTCGCGCACCTCATCGGTGTCCTCGATGTCGATGGTCGCCTCGAGGTAGATGCCCGCGGTGTCGTACCAGGTGTAGACGGAGAACGTTGCCTCCGGATAGCGCGCCGCGATCATGGCCTGGAGCTCGTCGACCGCCGCCTGAGCGCGCGGCGTGATGATGATCTGAATCTCCGGGGGCTCCTCGTACACAAAATCATCGCTCATCGGTTCGTTTTGCTCCTCTGCTGGACGGCAGCGACGAATGATTGGGCCTTTCGCAATGCTCGACCAGCCTCGGTCTCAGAGACATGTTTGGTGCCGTAGTCACCTACATCTCGCACGGCCTGATTGTCTGGAAGAACCTGGCGCAAGCTACCGGAGAATCGCTTGCGCCGGTTGATGAGCTGTCTGGAAAACTGAGCCTGCACGAAATCGTGACCCCATTCTCCGCCTGAGGCGCGAATTCCCACATCGAGGAGCGCCGCGATCGCCGCCTGAAAGCAGGCGTAGTAGGATCGATTCGCACAGCTATTGTAGCGACCATTGGCAAACGCGATTTCGGCGATCTCGAGGCTTTCGATGGCCTTGGAAAGATAGACGTCCGCGTCACGCTCCATGCCCGACAGTTTAGCAATCCGCGGCCGGGCACACGACGAGGGGGAGACTCTCGCCTCCCCCTCGAATCCTACGGCCTGATCGGCCAGTCTGCGCCGTTTAGACGAAGATGAGGACCGAGCCGCTGTCAAGCAGGCCGACCGCGACCACGTCGTCCACGGCGATGTTGTTGTTGTTCAGCACGTCCTGCACGGTGACGTCGCCGATGGTAATGTTGAGTACGTCGGCGTCGATGTCCTGCACGGTGACGTCGATGGCGTCGTTGCTCAGGATAGGGCTGTTGTTGAGGATGTTGTTGAGCGCCGTCAGGTTGTTGAGCGAGTCGACGACGTAGATGTCGACCACGTCGTCCGCCTGCACCACCGCCGCGACCAACCCCGCCGCGCCGCCGGTCTGATTCCCGTTGCCTTGCGCCGCCACGCCGACCGCGCTGCCGCCCAACAGGCTCAGCGCCAGGGCGCCGGTGGCTACGTGCCGCTTCAGGGTGAACGCATCGACCTTCATGATAAAAATCCCTTCCTTCGTGCTTCGTGGCGCCTGCCACGATTCGCTGCCGCCGTCTTGGTGCTGAGGAGCCCCGCGCCGGGACCGGGACGCCTGTCCCGCCGCCCCACCGAGAGGTCTGCCGTCGTTCGGCGGCAACCGCCATGGTCCACGACAGGACCACCGACAGATTCGCAAGCGCTGTGCCACCTCGGCCATCTGGCGTACGTTTCGAAAACAGTTCCGCAGAGCAACCCAAGGCATATCGCCGCATATCGCCTCATGTTCAACATCATGATTCAACAAGGCGATCGAGTCCATCGCTCGCGGCGTTGCCGCCGGCGCCGCCGTCGCCTAGCCTGAGACATGTGCCTTGGCGGGAGAGCCGCGCCTCGGCGAGGCTCTTCCCTCGTCCATGGAGGTGAACGCCGGTGAAGATCGCCAAATACATCCATTCCTGCCTGCTCTTCGAGGAGGAGGGCGAGAAACTCCTCTTCGATCCGGGCACGCACACCTTCGTCGAGGGGTTGGTGAAACCGGACGCGTTCCGCGACGTCTCCACCGTCGTCATCACCCACGGCCACCCCGACCACCTGGACCTGAACGCGCTGAAGCAGATCCTGGCCCTCAGCGGCGCGGTCGTGATCGCCAACGGCGAGGTCGCCGACACACTGGGCAAGGAAGACATCGACGTCACCGTGGTCGAGGAGGGTGAGCACGCCGCCGGCCCGTTCCGCCTGCGCGCCATCCCCACGCCGCACGAGCCGATCCTGGCCCCGTCACTGCCGCGCCACACCGCCTTTCTGGTCAACGAGCGCGTGCTCAACTGCGCCGATTCCTTCGGCGAGCCACTGCTGGCCCACGCCGGGGTAGACGTCCTGATCGTGCCGGTGATGGCTCCCTTCCTGACCGAGGTCGGGGCCTTCGATTTTGCCCGCCGCATGCGCCCGCGGCAGGTCATCCCCGTCCACGACGGCTACAGCAAGCCGTTCTTCCTGAAACTCCGCTACGACAACTACGAGAAGCAATTCGACCAGATCGGCGTGAAGTTCCACCGGCTGGCCGAGCCGGGGGACGGCGTGACGGTGTGATGTCCGTTGACGTGGAGCCCCACGCCCGTTAGCGTGACCGTAGCGGATCGGCGCATTGTTTCGTCATGCCGGCCGATGCCGCGGGAGGGACCATGGCACGCCACCGCCACGCTCGCCAGACGATCTCGCGCCGGATGGTGGTCGCCGTCTGCGCCGGGAGTGCGCTGACCGTGGTTCACGAGCTGGCCGCGGCCCCAGCCGACGCGCGACTCCGCCGGTTCCGGCGGAGTCGCGCTCGCGCCCAGATCGCCCCGCCACCGGTCAATGCGAGGTCGTGCGATCCCACGATGACCAGCGGGATTGCCGGGCTGGTTACGATCGGGCCGATGTGCCCGGTCGTGACGTTGGACAATCCCTGTCCCGATCGTCCGTTCGCCGCAACGATCCTCGTCCAGGATGCCAAAGGGCGGACAGTCTGCGAGACGGCCAGCGGCGAAGACGGCCGCTTCACGATCGGTCTGGCGCCCGGCGCCTACCAGTTGGTCCCCGTCAATGGCGCCGCCGGTCTGCCATACGCCATGCCGCAACTCGTGACGGTCGAGCCAGGGCGGTACACGGAGGTGACGGTGAGTTACGACAGCGGTATTCGTTAGCCCGCTTCGCCCCATGACTCGAGTCGTGTCTCCCCGGCCGCCCGGGAAGAGCGCGGCTGGCCTTCGCGCCAGAGCCACGGCAACGGAGCATCAACCCCGGACGAGGGAGGAGCGTGCGATCCGCCCCGCGACCGGCGAAACCACTCCCATTGCCCCATGCGTTATGAAGAACGGGTAAGATGAACGCGTCGATCGTCGGGAGCGGCGGCGGCGCACGTGAGGGAGGTTTGGTCATGGATGGTCAGGGATTCGATCGCATCGTGCGCGGACTCACCAGCG
>CALMZR010000272.1 GCA_937870845.1 uncultured Chloroflexota bacterium | reverse complement strand
ACAGCGTGCGCGTCCCCACGAACTGGTAATCGACGCCGCGCGTCTGCTCCGCCCCCACGATGGCGACCGAGAGGGGCCGGTTCTGCACCGTGCTGGAGAACGCGAACAAAAACTCGTTCCAGGAAAACGCGAGCGCCAGCATCCAGGCCACCACCAGCCCAGGCGCCACGAGCGGCAGCGAGATGCGAAAGAACATCTCCCACCGCGACGCGCCGTCGACCTGCGCCGCCTCTTCCAGCTCGACCGGAACCTCGCGGAACATCTGCGTCAGGATAATAATCGGGAATGTCATGTTGAACGTGGCGTTCAGGGCCACCAACCCCCACACGTTGTCGAGCAGCCCGAGCTGACGCATGATCAGGAAGTACGGCGCCACGAAGATCACGGGCGGCGCGATCCTCTGCGAAAGAAACCAGGTCGTCAGGCTGCCGTTCTGCGGCCGGAAAAAGCGAAACCTGGCGATCCCGTAGGCGGCCAGCGTCCCCAGGATCAGCGACACGGTGGCGGCCCCGACGGCAATGATCGTGCTGTTGATTGTCGCCGAGCGGATCTCCGGCAAGGCGAACATGTCGCGCCAGGGCTGCAACGTCGGCTGAAAGTGAACCCAGGGGATCCACAGGTTCCCGTAGTTGGCGCTCGCCGACTTGACCGACGAGATGCCGGCCCAGTAGATGGGGAACAGGGTCCAGATCAAGACCACCACGACGATGGCAGCCACGAGGACCCCGCCGAAGAATCGGCGCACATCGAACCGGTCGCTTCTGGCCGTCATGCCCCCACCCCTTGATCTTCGTAAATGTGCCGGATCCGGCCCCAGAGAAGCGACACCAGCACCAGCACGATGAACAGCAACAGAAACGCCTGCGCCGCGGCTTCCCCGTAAAAGAAGAACTTCCGCGCCGTCAGGTAGTTGAAGTAGGAGTAGTACCGGGTCGCCTGACCGGGCCCCCCCAGGGTCATGGCCACCACCAGATCGAAGACCTTGAACGCGTCGACGGCGCGCAGCAGCAGGATCAGCCACAGGATCGGCGCCATCAGCGGCAGCGTGATGTAGCGCAGCGTCGCCCACCAGCCCGCCCCGTCGACCGACGAGGCCTCCGTAACGTCCTGCGGCAGCCCTTGCAGCCCGGCCAGCGCGATGATGAACACCAGCGGAGTCCACTCCCACACGTCGGTGATCATGGTCGTGATGCGCGCCCAGGTCGGGTCGGACAGCCACGACGGGGCGGTGATGCCGAACACCCCCAGTAACGAGTTGACTGGCCCCCCGCCCTCATAAAAGATCGTGCGCCCCAGAAAGCCGATGGCCACGGGCGTGGCGAAGATCGGCAGCGTGATAATCGTCCGCAGCACCGATCGCCCGCGCATCTCTCGGTTGAACAGCAGCGCCAGCAAGAACCCCAGCACCATCTCCGCCGCCACCGCCCCCGCCACGAACACGTACGTGATCGAGAGTGTGAACGAGACGTCCTTCTCCAGCACCGCCATCACGGGCAACTGTTGCCCGAACACCGAAGGCAGGACCGACGCATCGCCCGAAAGCGACAGGATGACGGCCGGAACCGCGACGATGGGGATCCACGCCCTTGCCCGCCGCGCCGACTCGGCAAATGACCCGCCGCCGAACAGGCTGCCCAGCACCCCCCCGATCACCGCCACCGCCGCCGCCGCCGCAAGACCGACCAGCACCGTATGCATGATCGCCTGCCCGCGCGTCGAGGCATCGAACAAGACGTCATTGAACAGCTTGCGGTAGTTGCCCCACCCCACGTCCTTGACGATGCGCCCGGTGCGGAACGCGTAGCGGCTCGTCGTAATGGCGTAGGCCAGCGGAAAGACGGTCAGCGCCAGGATCCAGAAGGCCGCGGGGCCAATGAAGAGCCACTTCTGCCAGGCGGGGCCAAGCACCGGTTTGGCCCGGTTCCACCACAGCAGATTGAGCCACGGCAGCGCCGCCGCGGCCAGGAACGCCACGGCCATGCCGACTTGCCCGGGGCCAAGCCGCACCGCCTGCGCATCGATCGCCGCCATGTTCTGCGAGACGTACAAGGGCAAGACGAGGACGAGCAGGCACCCGAGCGAGATCGCCACGGTCTGGATGAACCGCTCCTCGTGCGGAAACACGAAGACCGACACGGTCGCGATGGCCCCCGCCAGCCAGACCAGCGTCATCACCCAGCCGTTGCCCTCCTGGGTGATCGCGGCGGCGATCTCACTCAGGGGGATGCCGGCCCCGCCCTCGAGCACCACGGCCGGCATCGTATTTGCCAGGAAGAGCCCCAGCGCCATCGCCGCCAGGATGCCCACCTTTGGAGCCCAGGCGCGCAGCGAAATCGGCGTCGTTCCGCGCCGCGCCCCAGGGAGGCTGCGCGCGCCGGTCGTCGGCAAAGCGGTATCGGTTTGGGCCATGGATCCTCCGCGACGGGGCAAGAGGCGAGGACCTCCGGCTCAGCTCGGCGACCCTGCCGATGAACCGGAGCGTGCGAGCATCCTAACCGGTTCGGGCCGGGAGCGAAACCCGGAGGCTCCGCTCCCGGCCCGTCGCCTCAGCTACTCGAGGCCGAGGGAGGTCCGGTACGACGACATCTGCAGGTCGCGGTCGAGCCCGTCCGTGACCTCGTCCCAGTCGGTCGCGACGTTGGCGAGCGCCTCTTCCGCCGTCGCCACCTGATCCGTCCAGAACTCGGAGAGGCGGATATCGAGCGCCGACCAGTACCGCTCCGCGCCGGGGATGCGCAGGTACGGCAGCTGCAGCGGGTTGCCGAACGTGTCGAAGTACGCCTTCGTGTACTCCTCGGCGTCTTTCGGGTCCCACCCCTGGGCCACGTAGTCGTCGATGTTGCCCGTGCCGTACGGCTCGGGAATCTGGTATGACCGCCCGGGGTCGACCCCGTCGGTCCCGCGCGCCGCATAGAACCGCTGCTTCGGCTCCGTGGCCATCAGCGCCAGGAAGTAGTAGACCAGATCCGGGTTCTCCGAACCCGCCATCACCACCCCGGACCACGAGCCGCCCGTCGTGTTGCCGACGATATTCGGCGCATCGACCGGGAACTCCTCGCCCGTCAGCGGGTTGGTGTACGCCATCGTGCCCGGCAGCTGCGACGCGCCCAGGAGCCCGACGGTCGGCTGCCCCTGCTCGATGGCCAGCGGCGTCACGTCGCCCCACGAGTAGGTGAAGACCGCGTTCCCCTTCAGGAAATAGTCCCAGGCTTCGCCCAGCGCCCACCCGGCCATCGCCTCCGGCCCCAGCCCGAACAGTTCCTTCAGCAGGTTCGCCGCCTGCACGTGCCCGGCGCTCGTGCAGAGCGGATTCATGGTGTCCGGATCGAACCACCACAGGTTAGTGTTGTTGGGACCGATCACGTACGGCGCCGAGAGCGACGCGTAGTGGTACATCCCCTGGCCGCCCACCTTCAGGTGGAGCGAGATGCCGCTCACCGGGTTGTCGTCGATGCCGTTCGGCTTGCCGTTGAAGTAGACCGCGATGTCGCGAAGCTGCTCCCACGTCTGCGGCGGCACGGGCATCGCGTAGCCGTACTCATCCTCGAACGCGGCGGCATGGTCCGGGTTGGTCAGTAGGTCGCGCCGGTAGTAGAGCGCCTGCCCGTCATTGTCGGACGGCACTACGTACTGCTGCCCACCGTAGTAGCGCAATTGCTTCAGCGACATTGGCTCGGTGTCGATGTCGTACGTCGGGTATTTCCCGGAAGTGTCGCCGTAGTAATCGTCGAGCGGCACGACGAGCCCACCCTCGACCAGCTCGCCCAGCCACTGCATCGCGATCATCGAGCCGTCATACGCGTTGGTCCCCGACGTGGCGTCGTCCATCAACTTGGTGAATGCGCCCTCGATCGGGTCGCCGACGACCGTCAAGGTGGCGCCCGTCGCCGCCTCGAACTCGCCGCGCACCTCGTCCAGCGGCGCCTTCACCGACGCGTCGATCACCTGCACCGTGATCGACTTGCCGGTCCACAGGCATCCGTCGCCCTCGCACGGCTCGGCCACCACCGGCGGCTTCATCCCCTCCGGGTCCGGGGTCGCCATGTCCCCCTGCCGCGCCGCCGCGCCGCGCAGGAACAGGTTCGTCGCCGCGGCGGAGACGCCAAGGGCCGACATGCCGCGGACGAATCCGCGGCGGTCGACTCGCCCGGCGTAAAGCGCCCGGGCCAGTTCGTGTACACGTCGGTCAGCCATGGGTTTGCTTCCTCCTCGAAACGAGGCTGGCGTTGTTGCCAGCCAACTCGTGCGGCCGTACCCACGGCCGCGGCCCCGTCGGACCGGAGCGTTGCTCCCACCGATTCGCTCCCGCGCCTTTGCGGGCTCGGGCAGCCATCCCGGTCAGGCCGGAGCCCCGGCCGCCTCGTGGATGACGCCTCGCAACATGCCGCACATGCCCACCGGATCATCCGCCTGCCAGACGTTGCGTCCGTAAACCACGCCCTTCGCCCCAGCGTCGAGCGCCCCTTGGGTCGCCTCCAGCACCACCGCCGGGTCGGCCGAGCGCACCCCGCCCAGCACCAGCACCGGGACCGGGCACCCCTCCACGACCTGGCGCATCGTCTCCGGATTGCCGGTGTACGCCGTCTTGATCGCGTCCGCGCCGAACTCGGCCGCCACCCGCGCTCCGAAGGCCAACAACTCGGGATCGCGCTTGTCCTCCATGCGCCCGCCCCACAGCACCGACTCGACGATCACCGGCATCCCCGCCCGCCGCGCCGCCTGGACGCTCGCCGCCACCTGCCGGGCATTGTCGGAGAACGTCTTGCCGTCGCTCGTGCCGACGATGAGAAACATCGTGATCGCGCCCGCGCCCATCGCCAGCGCGTCCTCCGGTGTGCAGATGACCTCGTAGTGCTCCCCCTGCCGCGGATCCTGCAACGGCGCCGGCAGCCCCGGATACACCTCTTCGTTGTAGATCCAGTCGGCGCGCACGATTGGAACCGGAGCGCCATGGAACCCGAACAACCGCCCACCGACTTTCATCACGCCGGGCGAGATGAGAATGCCGTCGGGGTTCCCGTCGATGATCCGCTGCAAACTCTCGACGACGTTCTCCGACCCCGGCTTCGGCCCGAGTGTGACCCCGTGGTCGAATGCCGCGATGAACGAGCGTCCGCTCTCGCGGTCGAACAATTGGCCGAGCCGAATCTCCGCACCGCTCACGCTTGAAGCTTCTCCAATCGGCGCGCGGACATCGGGCCCCGCACCAGGCTGGCTGCAAGGAGCGCGCGCCCCGCGCCCCGCGCCCGTTCGGTTGAGGTGACGTGGCGGATCATAGGCCCCCCCTCAGCCCCCGTCAATATGCGCCGCAACCAAGCCGCCGTCCCCAGAACTGGCTGCCAGATCGTCGTGCCAACGCCGTGTCGTTCCGAGCGCCGCCCCCGTAGCATTCCGAGCGCCACCCCGTGTCATTCCGAGCGAAGCGAGGAATCTCGGCGTCGCCGACACAATGTCTCCTGGAGTGCCGGGACAACTCCTTCGTCGCAACGACACCACTCCTCCACGGCGCCGTAGAATGCCCGCGCTATGCCGCACGACACCGTCGCCCTCGACCGGGCCAGAGACACGCGCGAACGCGCCGACGTCGAGCTGGCCGTGGCCGCCCTCCACCCCGAGCGCTTCGGCATGCGCCGCCACCGCGACGGCTGGCGCCAAACGATCCCCGGTCTCGGCAACGTCGTCTTCGCCCCCCTCGGCTGGCAGCACACCCGCTGCATGACCTACGACCTGACCCACGGAGCCAGCGAGCCGATCGACGCCCTCTCGCTCGTCGTCCGCCTGCAAGCCCGCGTCTGGGGCATGCCGCCCATCGAGCTGGTCCCGGTCAATATCCTCGCCATCCTCCCCGACACCGGCGGTTCCGTCGTCGTCGCCTACCGCGAGGAGACAGGATTCAACGCCGACGGCTGGCTCGGTTTCGTCATCTCCGCCGGCGCCCGCTCCGGCACGCTCGTCTCCCATATGCTCGGCGTCCGCGAAGAGCAGCGCGGCACGCGCGACCTCGGCTGGCGCCTCAAGCTCCTCCAAGGCTACGAAGCCCTCCGCGCCGGCCACCGCTCCGCGGTCTGGACCTTCGACCCGATGCGCGGCGCCAACGCCCGCCTCAACCTCGAAAAGCTCGGCGCCGCCGTCCGCGAGCTGACCCTCGACAAGTACGGCGTACTCCACAGCGACCTCTACGGCGACGTCCCCAGCGACCGCTTCACCGTCTTCTGGGATCTCATGTCGCCCGGCGTCCATGCCAGGCTCGAAGACGTGCGCACCGGCCGCTATCCCGGCCCCGACCCCGGCGCCGTCCGCGGGTTGCCGGAAATCACCCCCGCCAATGCGGCCGATCTGGCCCGCTCAGCGCCGCCCCAAGCCCGCTACCGCATCCCCGCCGACGTCGACGAACTGATGACCGTCGACGAGGAGCGCGCCAACCGCTGGCGCTCGGAGATGCGCGCCGCCCTCTCCCCCTTCATGACCGTCAAGTCGGCCCGCGTCGGAGACGACGCTATCGGCTCGCCCATCGACACCGGGGTGGACATGCGCCCCGGCGCCTACGACGTGGTCGCCTTCGCCACCCAGGGCCACGAGCTTGCAGACCGCGAGAACTGGTACATCCTGCGCCGCCGCGGCGGCTCGGCGTAGGCGCACGAGGGAGCAACCCGTGTCGATCGCTCGCATCGCAGTCCATCGCGTCCCGCTGCGCCTGTGCGCGCCGTTCACGACCTCCTTCGGCACGTACGAAACGCTCGACCGCCCCTTCGTCGTCATCGAAACCAGCGACGGCCTGCGCGGCGTCGGCGAGATCCCCACCCTCCTCGACCCCGCCTACAAACCTGAGGTCGATGCGCCCGCCGTTATCACCTCGCTGCAATCGTTCATCTTGCCCAGCATCGCCCGACAGCAAAGAGGAACCGCCGTCATTCACGACATCGCCTCGCTCCGCCAGAGCTACGCCTGGATCAAGGGCGCCGTATTCGCCAAGAGCGGCGTCGAAGCCGCCATGTGGGACATCCTCGCCCAGCGCGCCGGCGAACCGCTCTGGAAGCTCTGGGGCGGCCAGCCGCGCACGTTCCCCGTCGGCGTCAGCATCGGCGGCAAGACCCTCCCCCACATCCTCGACCTGGCCGAGCGCGCCGTCGACCTCGGCTACCGCCGCCTCAAGGTCAAAATCTGGCCCGGCTTCGACGACGAGGTCGCCCGCGCCCTGCGCACCCGCTTCCCCGACGTCCTGCTCCAGGTCGACGCCAACTCCGCCTACACCATGCAGAACTGGCAGCGGCTAAAGGCGCTGGACGACCTCGGCCTCCTCCTCATCGAGCAACCCCTCTTTGACGACGACATCGTCCTCCACAGCCAAATCGCGAAGAAACTCAAAACCCCTCTCTGCCTCGACGAAAGCATCCATTCCCTGCGCGACGCCCAGTCCGCGGCCATGCTCTGGGAGAACAACGGCGCCCTCGATCGCCTCATCATCAACATCAAGCCGCCCCGCGTCTCCGGCTTCGCCGAAGCCATCGAGATCGCTCGCTACTGCGAACAACGCGCCATCCGAACCTGGATCGGCGGCATGCTCGACTCCGCCTGGGGCAAGGCCATGAACCTCCATCTCAACGGCCTCCCCGGCATCGGCCTCCCCGGCGACCACTTCTCCCCCGGCGGCCCCTACTTCGTCGAAGACGTCACCGAATCGCCCCTCGTCGCCCAGAACGGCGAGTTCACCCTGACCGAC
>CALMZR010000271.1 GCA_937870845.1 uncultured Chloroflexota bacterium | reverse complement strand
CATCATCGCGGGCGGTGGCTCGGGAACGTTGGACGGGATGCTGTTCGCCGAGCTGGGCAAGACGACGGAGCAGTACCGGCAGAAGGCGGAGCGGGACATCGCCATCCTCAGCCGCCACACCGCCGAGCACCCGGACGACCCACGCTGGCACTACTACCTGGGCGACTCCCTGGCCGGCCTCGGCCGCCACGATGAGGCGATCGCCGCCTTTCGCGTCTGCGCCAGTCTCGACGGCTGGGATGAAGAGGGCGCCTGGGCGATGTACCGCGCGGCCGAGTGCCTGCTGAAGCTCGATCGCCCGGTGGAGGCGATCGAGGCGTGCGCGGCCGGGATGGCGAAGCACGCCGGGTTGGCGGAGCTGCCGTGGCTGGCGGGGTACGCCGCCTGGCATGCCGGGCGGCCCGCGCAGGCGGTCTACTGGGCGCGGCAATCGATCGCCCTGGGGCACTACGCGGGGATCGGGGCATCGGCGCCGCGCATCGGGTTCCGTCACCCACCCGCGCTGTGGGAGGGGCCGTACGACGTGCTTCGCTTCGCGCTGCGGGCGCTGGGGGACGACGCCGGGGCAGACGAAGCAGAGCGATCGTTCGCCCGGGCCAAGGCGGCGCGGGAGTCGAGCTAGCGCAGGCCAGGTAATGAGCGCGCCGCGTCGTCCGTCGACAGAATCCGAGGCGATCCGCATGCGGCGCCGCCGACTGGCCGAGGCGTATCTCGCTCGCCACCGCGAGGTCGACGGCTGGCTCGTCGACACGACGGCGCGGGCGACGGACCACCTGCTGCAAGCCCAGACGGAGCTCGGCGTGCGGGGGAACGTATTGGAGATCGGGGTCCACCATGGGCGCTACTTCATCGTGCTGGCCAACGGCCTGGCCGCCGGGGAGTCTGCGCTGGCCATCGATCTCTTCGCCGATCAGGCTCGCAACACGACGCGATCCGGCAGTGGGGATTGGGTGGAGCTGGCCGCCAACATCGCCCGCTTCGCGCCCCTGGCGCGCGTCGAGGTGGTCCAGGCGGATTCGGTCGAGCTTGGGGACGAGTTTATTGCGGCGCAATACGGCGTTCGCTTCGCGTCAATCGACGGGGGCCACGACCGCGCCACCACCTGCTCCGATCTCTGGCTCGCGGAACGGTTGGCGGAGCGGGGCGCCATCGTCGCCCTGGATGATATCTATCGGCAAGATTGGAGCGGGGTTACGGCGGGACTGGCCCGGTACTTCGCCGAAGGCGGCGGGCTGCACCCGTTCGCGTTCGTTCCCAACAAAGTGCTGCTGACGACCGATGGCCGGTGGGCTGAGGAGTACCGGGGGCGTCTTCGCCAGGGATTTCCCGATTACTGCGATCGCTTTCGCCCACGACAGGAATTGTTTGCATTCGATGATCTCTTGCTCATCTGGGACACGCCCCAAGGCTGACGGCTCCTCGATCGGTCAGTCTCCCGCGGGCCGCGGCTGTAGCAGCCGATCCGCCCGCGTTGCCAGCGCCACCCCCGCCGCCGCCAAGGCGAGGCCGACCCAGGCCAGGGGCGGCATCTCTTCGCCAAGAAGGAGCCAGCCGATGACGGCGGCCATGGGCGGCACGAGGAAGAAGAGGGCGGAGACGCGGCTGACCTCGCCGCGGCGGATCATCATCAGCAGCAGCGTCATGGCGATCAGGGAGTTGCAGACGATCAGGTAGGCCAGCGCCAGGGCGAAGGGCACGGACCACGTCACCGCGTGGTCTTCGAGGGCCCAGGCCAGGGGGAAGGCGACCGCCAGCCCGGTGACGTACTGCACCGCGTTCGCCGTCACCGGGTGCTGCGAGACGCCGAAGCGTTTTTCGTAGAGCGTCCCCAGCGTAATCCCGGTCAGCGCACCGATAGCGGCCAGCACGCCGGCCAGCGGCAGCGCCTCGACGGCCGCGCGGGCGAGGATGACCAGCGCCGCCCCTCCGAGCCCAAGTCCCAGCCCGATCCAACCCCAGGCGCCGACGCGCTCTCCGGCGATGCGGGGGGCGATGATGGCGACGAGGATCGGCTGCAGGGAGAGGATGAGGGCGACGGCGGCGGAGGAGAGCGTGGTGGCCAAGGCGATGTACCCCAGCGCGAAATAGACGCCCTGGATGAGGAAGCCGACGACGGCGAGATGGACCCATTCCGCCGGCGCGCGGGGTAAAGTCGGGCGCATGACCAGCACCAGCGGCAGCAGGATCAGGAGCACCAGCCCGTAGCGGACGGCGAGCAGGGTGAACGGCCCGGTGTAGCCGAGGCCGACTTTCCCAGCGGCATACCCGCCGGACCAGAAGAGGAGGAAGATGGCCGGGGCGATGGCGACCAGCAGCGGCGAGGCCGCGGGGGCGCCGCGCGCGATTGCCGGGGTTGCCGGGGGCGGCGTCGACGCGGGGGCGCTCACGGGACGGGCGAGGCCTGCGGCGTTGATGGGTTCGCGGCCGGCGTGCCGCCGTCCTCCGGGGGCAGGATCTGCATCGGCTCGTTGAAGCCGGAGAACCGGTTGAGCATGTAGTGCTGGCGGGAGACCATCGCTTCCCGGCGCACCTGGCCCGTCTCCGTCCCGACCCACCAGAGGTACCAGGCAACCGTGCGGCGGCGCGGCTCGGTCTGCTCCGGGGCGACGAAGGCAACGAGCTGCGTCGGTTCGCCGTCGATGGTCTCCTCGCCAAGGAGGGTGAACCCGGTCGCTTCGGTGTACTCCTCGCCCCATTCGGACGGCGGGATGAACGCCCCGCCCTCCTGCCGTTGCCAGCCGAGATCCCCAAGCAGCTTCACCCAGCGCGTCGAGCCGATGATGACCGCCTCCATGCCGCCCGTGATGCGAAACGTCAACGAGGGCTCGCCTCCGTCGCCGCCCACGGCGACGGCGTGCTCCGAAACGGAGGAGTTCCCGGCGCCGTCGGCGTTCCATTGCGTGTAGCGGACGCTTTGCAAGGCGGCGGTGGCCGCCAGGCCGCGTTGGATCACGGCTTCGGCCTCCGCGGACGACGGAAAGCCGGGAACCGCGTTGGGGCCGTTGATGTTCGGATCGGGCAGCATCAGGTGGAACTCGGCGGGTCTGTCCGCGCCCGCGACCTCGACGCGGAACTGCCACCATCCCGCGCGATCGAGCGGGGTGATGGCCGCCAGGGCGCCGTCCGGTCCCGGTTCTGGCCGCAAGACCAGATTCTCCGCGGAGGCGACGTCTGCCGCCAGCGGCCGCGCGGTCAGCGCCTCGATACGAGAGGCTGCCTCGGTTGCGGGGAGCGGCGAACCGCGCGGCGCCTCGAGCGAGAGGCGCAGCGTATTTTGCTCGCCGGGCCGCGCTGGGGAGAGTTGCAGCACGACCCACGGGGTTTCGTCGGCGAAGGCGTCGCCGGCGGGCGCGGCGAGATCGAGCACGGTCAGGCGCTCCCAGTCCGGAATCGCCTGCCGCCCAGCGAAAAACCACCAACTGACGGCGGCGGCGACGAGCGCCGCCGCGGCCGCGGCGACGACGATCGGCGCCCAGGGCGTTCGCCGCGGGGCGCGGGGAGTCGCTTCCTCCTGGCGGATGAGGGGGGCTGCTGACATCGTGCTAGTGATTGCCTCCGCGCGCGGCAACGTCAGCGGGGCTCGTCGCGGCGGCGAGGCAGGCGGCGCGGCCAGCGGCGTCGTCGATGGAGCAGCGATCCTCGTTCGCCGCGGTGTCGCGCCGCGCCTCGGGTTGGAGCGTGACGTGGTCGATCCCGAAGCGTTCCCGAAGTTGCGCGGCGATCGCTTGGCGAAGCTGGTCCCACGGCGCGGCGCCGTCCGTCTCGACGTGGGCGGAAAGCGCCGTGAAGCCGGATGTCACCGTCCAGACGTGCAGATCGTGGACGCCGACGACACCGGGCACGCCGAGGAAGGCCTGCTGCACGTCGGCGATGACGACGCCGCGCGGCGCGGCTTCCAGCAGCACGTCGACCGATTCGCGCATGAGGGAGTAGGCGCTGAAGACCACGAGCCCGCCGATGACCGCCGAGAGGATCGGGTCGGCCGCGTACCACCCGGTGAGCGTGATGATCACGGCCGCCGTGATGGCGGCGATGGACCCGAGCAGGTCGCCGATGACGTGCAAGAAGGCGCCGCGGGTGTTGAGGTTTTCGCGGTGACCGCCGCCACGGGAGAGAACCCAGGCGGACACGGCGTTGGCCGCGAGCCCGGCGGCGCCGACGATCAGCATCAGCGGGCCTTGCACCTCCGGCGGCTCCTGCAATCGCCGCCATGCCTCCCAGAAGATGTAGACGGCGATGACGATCAGGGAGGCGGCGTTGACCAGCGCCGCGAGAATCTCCGCGCGCAGGTTGCCGTAGGTGCGTTCTGGCCGGGCTGGCCGGCCGGCCAGCCAGATGGCGAAGAGGGCCAGGGCGATGGCGGCGGCGTCGGTCAACATGTGCGCCGCGTCGGCCAGCAGCGCCAGCGAATTGGTGAGCAGGGCGCCGATCACCTCGACGACGAGGAAGGTCGTTGTGATCGCGAGCGCGATCAGCAGAGGACGCCGATCCGCGCGCGCCGCCGTTCGCGGGGCGCCGCTGCTCGCGTCGTCGTGGTCGGCGCCGGCGGCAGATGGGGGAAGCGGGGGAGCGGGGGGAGTCGGTCGGTCCATCGCGCTGATGATAGCCGGAGGCCGCCCAAGCATGCATGGTACGCTACCGCCTACGGGCTGACCCCGCGGGGAGGACCGTATCCGCCCAGCCCGCCAGAAAGTGCGATGCGCGGCATGCACCGAGCGCTCCAAACCACGAATCTCCATTCTTCCCGGACGCTGATCTGGGCGCTCGCGTTGCTGGGCATGGCGTTGCTCCCGACCAACTACCGGGCCGACGCGGGAGCCGCGCACGGGCATGCGCTGCTACAGCTGTGGGCGGACGCGCGCGACGGCCGCGTGCAACACCATCAGTCGCCCGTCGCCGACGATGGTGGGGCGCGGCTCGACTGGCTCGATCCCCTGGTGGCCAGCGAGGCTCCGGCGAGCAACTCGTGGTCGCCGGATGCCGGCGATCAGAACGATTCCGCGCCGGCGGGCGGCGTCCAGGCGCTGGTGGACGAATCGTCCGAGCCTGTCCTGGACCCGGCCCGGCGCCCGGTGACCGCAACCGCGGTGCTGGCCGTCGTCGGCAGATCGCCGGCGGTCCCGTCGCCTCCACCCCGGTGGACGCCCGGTTTCGCGTAGTCCCAACCTGGCAACGAGCGTGAACACGGACCAGCGCCGCCGGCGAGCCGTTGCCGCATGCGAACCGGAGGCGATCGGCCGTCAGATGCAGCGCCACGGGGTATGCCGTGGCGAGGAGAATCACCATCATGCCTGTGCAGACACGACAACACGCGAGCTGCGAACGGTCGCCGCGTGCGCCGCGGTGGCAGGCCGTGGGGCTGGGAGCCCTGCTGATCGCCGCCGGCGCGGCGCCCGGCGCCGCCCATGGGGCCGACGGCAATCCGGCGCGCCTCCACACCGGCTCGTGCGAGGAACTGGGCGCGGTGGCGTTTCCCCTGACCGGGGTGGGCGCCAGCGTCGACCTCGAGGATGCCCCGTTGGCCACGCCGACGGCGGTGAACGCCGGCCAATCCACCGCGGTCGCGGTGAGCGAGACGACGATTGAGGCGCCGCTTGAGGCGATCCTGGGGTCCGAGCACGCGGTCATGGTCTACGCCAGCGACGAGGACATGTCCGGGATCGCCTGCGGCAACGTGGGCGGAGCCATGGTCGACGACCGGCTTGTCACTGGGCTCACCGCGTTCGGCCAGCCGGGGATCGCCGGTTTCGCGCTGTTCGAGCCCGACGGCGAGCAGACCGTCGTCACGATCCTGCTGGGGCAGGCTGGCGACGGCGAAGAGGGCGAGCACGAGGACGCCGTGCCGCACGACGAGACCGGGACGCCGGCGGCCGAGGCCACGCCGCACGCGTAGCCCGTTGTGGCGCCCTGGCGATGAATGCGGGGATTGCGCATGACTGGAATATGCACCTGGCGACGCCGAGCCCTGGTCGCGGCACTGCTCCTGGCGTTGACGCTGCCGGGCACGGCGCTGGCCCACGCCTCGATCGACGTGGGCGACGGGCGCTACGTCCTCGAGCTTGGCTTCCGCGATGAGCCGGCCTATCTGGGTCTGCCGAACGCGGTCTACCTCAAGGCCCAGGAGTACGCCACGGGCGGCACGCGGCCGGTCGATGGACTGGCCGCGACGTTGACCGTGGAGGTCAGCAAAGACGGCGAGACGATGACCGTGCCGTTGGCGCCGACGGGCGAGGGCGAATACGAAGGCGTCTTCGTGCCCACCGCAACCGGCGACTACACGTTCCGGATTTTCGGGACGATCGGGGACGCCGAGGTCGATGAAAGCGTTTCCTCGGGACCGAACACGTTCGCCTCGATCGCGCCGTTGAGCGCGATCGAGTTCCCCGTGCCTCGCCCCGATCCAGGGCAGGCTCAAGCCGAAGCGGCGGAGGTCGCGGCCGCGGCGAGCATGGCGCGCACCCTGGCGATGGCCGGGATCGCCGCGGGCGTGGTCGGGGCGATCCTGGGCGCGTTCGCCCTGGCGCGGGCCGGCCGGACGCCACGGCCGGCCGTGGCGGCGCCGGCGGCTTCTGAGTCGGCGGTGACCCAGCCGTCCGGCAAGCTGATTCGGTGACACGCGGCGCGCATCGAAACGCCCCCGCGCGTCTCAAGCCGCGGTGGGCAGTTCGCGTCTGGCCGCGCGGCGCGGCGCTGCTCATCCTCGTGGTGGCGGCGGTCCTCGCCGCGCCGGCCAGACCGGCGGCGGCCCACGCGTTTCTCGAAAGCAGCGACCCCGAGGCCAATGCGGTCGTCGCCACCGCGCCGCGGACCGTCACCTTGCGGTTCACCGAGCCGCTCGAGGCGTCGTACTCGCGGGCCGAATTGGTCGATCAGACCGGTGAGCCGGTCTCGGGGGCCGTCAGCCGGGTGGAGGCGTCGGACCCGTGGACGATGACGGTCGAGATCCCGCCCGGTCTCGGCAATGGGACCTACTCCCTGCTGTGGCGGACGCTCTCCACGGCGGACGGCCACACTGCCCAGGGGTATCTGCCGTTCACCGTCGGCACCGAGGCGGACATCGCCCCCGTCGCCACACCCAGTCAGGAGAGCCTCTCGATCCTGATCCCGGACGGGGTCTACGCCGCCTCGCGCTGGCTGGCGCTCCTCGGGCTCGCCGCGGTGGTCGCCATCTGGCCGGTCTGGCTGTTCGTCGTTCGTCCGGCGCTCTCGCCGGTCTGGCAGCTCGGGCCGCAGACGACCCGCCGCGCCCGCCGCTTCGCCGCAATCGCGATCGGGTTCGCGTTGGCGGCCGACGTGGTCGCGCTGCTGGTGCAAGCCATGGCCATCGCCGGGCCGTGGAACGTGCGGGCCGGTCTGCCGGTCGCGCTTGGCGAAACCCGCTACGGAACGTGGTGGCTGGTCCGCGTCGGGCTGGTGCTGTTGTTTGCCGCGGCGCTGCTGGGGGCGGCCTGGTGGCGGCCTTGGCGGCAGCGGTGGGCGACGCTTCTGGCCCTGGGCGTGGCGGCGGCGCTCCCGCTGCCGTTCTCGATGCTCTCCCACGCGGGGGCGCAGACGATGGGACGGGCCACCGCGCTCGCGTTCGATTACGTGCATCTGCTCGGCGCCTCGCTCTGGGCGGGCGGACTGCTGGTCCTGATCGTGACGTTGGGGCCGCTCCTGGCCAACCTCACCCCCGCCGGCCGTCGCGTCGTCCTCGGCCGCGCGATTCCCCGTTTTTCGTTGCTGGCGTTGATCGCCTGGGGGGTGATGGCGCTGACCGGCTTCTACGCCGCGTGGTTGCAGGTCGGCAACCTGCCCGGGCTGACCGAGACCCCCTACGGGCAAGCCTTGCTGCTCAAGCTCATCCTCATCGTGCCGCTCCTGCTGCTCGGCGCGTTCAACCTGCTCGTCGTCACCCGCAGGCTGCAAGCGGCCGAAACCGAAGAGGCGGCTGAAGGCTGGAGCAAGCACTTCGTGACCGCCTTGATCTCGGAGGCGGTCATCGTGACGCTGTTGCTCGGCGTGGTGGGGGTGCTGATCGGCACGCCGACCGCGCGCCTGGTGCTGGAGCAGCAGGCGAACAGCCTGCGCATCCCGCTCGAAGGCGACGGGCAAACGGGCACGTTGATCATCACACCGGGGACGGTGGGGCAGAACCGCTACCGGCTGGAGTTCGGCAGCGGTCACGAAGCGCACCTGCAGAATCCGGCCATCGTCAGCGCCAGCCTGCGCTTCGAGCTGCCTTCGCGGGGGACGGGGCAGCTCGAGATCCCGCTCGCGCCCGCGCTGGAAGGGGGCTACGAAGGCCAGGGCTCCGAGCTGGCCTTCCCCGGCGCATGGAACGTGCAAGTGACCGTCCGCGAGCCCACGCCGCCGGATTGGGTCGTGCCGGCGACCGCGCAGGTGACGGTCGATCCCGCCCCGAGCCAGGCGCCGCCGCCGCCGCCGGTCTTCGGGCCGGCCGGCATCGCCGCCCTGGCGCTGCTCGTCGCCGGCATCGCCGGCATCGTCTTCGCCATATTTGGCCGCGCGCCGTCGTTCCGCAAGGAAGCTATCGGGCTCGGCGCGGCCGCCATCGTGGTTGGGCTGGTGCTGCTCCTGCAAGCCCGCTTGACGGCGGGCGACGCCACGGCCGCCGACCTTCCGGCGGACCTCCTTACGCCGCCCGATCCCGCTGCGGTCGAACGGGGTGCGGCGCTCTTCGCGCAGAGTTGCGTGGCCTGCCACGGACCCGGCGGCCGCGGCGATGGGCCCCTCGCGGCGTCGCTGGCGCGGCCGCCGACCGACCTGACCACGGGCCACGCCTTGCCGCACCCGAACGCGGTCTACGCCGAGTGGATCGCGAACGGCATCGCCGGGACCGACATGCCCGCGTTCGGCGACGAGCTGAACGACGAGCAAATCGCCGATGTCATCGCCTACGTGCGCAGCCTGCAGCAGACGGCGCTGTTGGCCCGCGACGCCCCCGGCGCCGAAGATTGCACGGTCGAACCGCGCTCGCTCGAGGAAATCGCCGCCTTGGCCGAGAGGGGGGCGCCGGATGAACCGCCGAATGCCACGGAGACCGGCGACGAGCCGGTGGACGACGCCACGCGCGCCAAGATCACGGCCACGGCGCGGGAGCTGATCGCCTGCGCCAACGCCGGGGACGTCATGCGTCAGCTCGCCCTGTACAGCGACGACCGGCTCCGCTTTTCCTATCCGGAGGGACCGACACGGGAGCTGGAGACGATAGCCCAGGCTGCATCGCCGCTCTCGCTGGAGCAGCGCGTAGCCGTAGCCGCGATCGAGGATGCGCGCTGGCTGGACGACGGCCGCGTGAGCGCGCGGATGTTGGTCGACAATCCGGCCATCGAGGCCCGCAGTTCGAACGGCGCCGCTTCAGCATCCGGACGGGAGGCGGCACGGCTTATCTTTGTCCAAGAAGACGGGCGATGGCGGGTCGACGAGACCCGCAGAGAGGATACGCAGACCGATGCAACCCCAGTCGCAGGGACAGCCGGTCCCTGAGCCACGGCGCAGCCGGCGCGCGGATCGCCGCGTCACCGGCCGCGAGCAGCGCAAGGCCGCTGTGGAGGAGGCCGAGCGTCGGAAGCGATGGACGATCGCCGCTGGGACGATCGCCCTGGTCCTGATCGTCGGGCTGGTTGCGTTCCTGGTCACCCGGCCGCGTGATCTCGGGCCGCCGATCCAGGTGGCCGAGGCGCCGCCGGCGGAGATGGCCGCTGGCGGCAGCGCCACCGAGGGCTTCACGCTGGGGCCGGACGATGTGCCGGTGACAGTGGTGGAGTGGGGGGACTACACCTGACCGGGCTGCAAGAACTTCGCCAGTTCGGTGAAGCCCCTCCTCGTTACCGAGTACGTCGAGCCCGGCACGGTGCAGTTCGTCTATCGCGACTACGCGTTCCGCGGCGAGCAGGCCGTGCGCGCCGCGGAGGCGGCCGCGTGCGCCGCCGACCAGGGCGCCTACTGGCAGTATCACGAGACGCTTTTCCTCAACCAGACCGGTCCCGCCAGCTTCGTCGACGATCGGCTGAAGGCGATGGCCGTGGAGCTGGGCCTCGATACGGGCGCCTTCAATAGCTGCCTCGACAGCGGCGAAAAGCGGGCCGAGGTCGAAGCCTCGGTCGCCGCGGCGCGGGAGCAGAACGTCGATAGCACGCCGACGCTCTTCGTCAACGGGACGGAGGTCGAGGCCTGGCAGGACTTCAACGCGGTCAGCCAGGCGATCGAGGCCGCGGCGGGGTGACGGGTGACAGGGTGACAGGGTGTTGGGGTGATAGGGCGTGTTCTCGTCGTTCCACCTGTTACCCTGACACGCCAACACCCTGTCGCCCTCGGCGGAGAAACCGGCGGCCGCGTTCCGGCGTCAATGAGACAGGAGTCCCGGCGGATGGGGACCAGTGGGGGCAGGCGGCGGCGGGCCGGCGGCGGTAATATAGCGACATAATGAACGCGAGCCGTGCGCTCGCGTTCATCCTGTCCGGGATTCGCCAGCACGGAATCATGGAGTCGGAGTGCGTATCGTGACGAGGAGACTCGCCCAGCAGCTCGTTCTGGCCGCGTTCGCGGCCGCGCTCTTGCTCGCGCCGCTGGCGAGCCTGATGCCGGGGGAGACGATCGCCTCGCGCACGCCGAACACCTTCCACTGGGCGCGCAAGCAGTCGCAGTTCACCCTGCAAGTGGGGGACAACGTCGATGGCGGCTGGAATAGCCTGCTGACCCGTGTCGTCTCTGATTGGAACAAGGGCGACACGGTCACGTTTCGGGTGGTCGGCGGTTCGACCAGCCAACAGGAGTGCCGGGAGCGCCAGGGCACGGTCCAGGTCTGCAACTTCCGCTATGGGACGCAGGAAGGGTGGCTGGGGCTGACGCGGCTCTACTTCAACGACCGCGGCGACCACGTCGACGCCGCCACCGTAATGATGAATGATTCGTTCCTCAACGCGGGCAGCCAGTACAACACCGAGGCGGCCCGTCGGCACACGCTCTGCCACGAGCTGGGGCACACGCCCGGGCTTGACCACGTCAGCAGCAATTCGTGCATGAACGACAGCCAGCAGGCGGTCTTCAACAACCTCGCGCCGATCAACAAGGACTTCCGGCAACTGGAGCGCATTTACCAGCACAAGGACTCGACCTCGACGGTCGCGGGGAAGCAGAAGAAGCAAAAGAAAAAGAATCAGGACAGCACGGATCGGGATGGGAAGAAGCGGCGGGACCGCGACGATCGGCGGCGCGACCGGGATCGCAACCGGGATCGGAGCGATCGCGCGGGCACGGAGAGCTTCTTCGACCCGACCTCGCTGCCCGCGGTTCCCAGCGGCGCCGACGCCGACGAGACGGTGCTGGTGGAGACGCTGGATGACGGGCGCACGGTGGTGACGTTCATCACCTGGGCCGACGAGGCTGCCGTCGAGGAAGCCGCTTCCGACGAATAGAGCAGACTGCGAAACTGGCGCCATTCCGACGATGAAGGTATAGCGGAATTTGGAGGCGCCGGTTCGCTGGCGCCGAGATTCCTCGCTGCACTCGGAGTGTCACCGTGGTGGCATAGGGAATGCGAGACCTCCTTTGCGCGCTTTCCCGCGCAAAGGAGGTCTTTACATGTCCCCGAAGATCGAACGGCGCGAGGACGTCAATCCCGAGGAGGGGTTGCGCGAGTACGGCGACGTCGCGTTCGCCGACGAGACGAACCACAAGTACCCGATCGACACGCCGGAGCACATCCGCGCCGCCTGGAGCTACATCAACCACCGGGACAACGCCGCCAAGTACGATGCGGACGAGGTGACGACGATCAAGAACAAGATCAAGGCGGCGGCCAAGAAGGTTGGGGTGGAAATCGACGAGGGGTAACGGGTGACGGGTGTCGGGTGATAGGTCTTGGGTTGCGACTGCCGACGCGCCAGCAATCCCGAACACCCCGTCACCCGACACCCGACACCTGTCACCTGTCACCCTGTCACCCGGTTTTCCCGCGTGACCTGCGCGTACCAGTGGCCGCTGCGCTTGACGATGCGCTCCTGGGTGGCGTAGTCGACGTAGATGACGCCGAAGCGCTTGCCGTAGCCGAGCGACCATTCGAAGTTGTCGAGGAGCGACCAGACGAAGTAGCCGCCGAGCGGCACGCCTTCCTCGATCGCCCGGTAGGCTTGCAACAGGTGCTCGCGCAGATAGGCCTCGCGGTCGGGGTCGTCGACTTGGCCGTCCTCCACGACATCCTCGTAGGCGGCGCCGTTCTCGGTGACGAGGATGCGGCTCGGGCCGTAGTCGGCGTGGACGCGGGTCAGCACCTGGTACAGGCCCTCGGGGTAGACCTCCCAGCCCATGGCCGTGACCGGGGCGCTTGGGGGAACGACGAGACGGGCCTGAAATGGTTGGGCCTCGGGGTCGTGGGCCATGAGCCAGCGAAAGTAGTAGTTGATGCCGAGCACGTCGGTTGGCTGGGAGATCAGCTCCATGTCGCCGGGAGCGATCTCGGGCATGGCATCGCCGTAGAGGCGGGCTACATCGTCGGGGTAGTGGCCGCGGTAGAGGGCGTCGAGGAACCAGCGATTCATGATCCCGTCGCCGCCCGCGGCGGCTTCCAGGTCGGCGTTGCTGTCGCCGGCCGGCTGGACGGGGGCGAGGTTCAGCACGATGCCGGCTTCGTCGCCGGGGCGCATCTCGGAGCGGAGCGCCGACATCCCCTGCCCGTGGGCCAGCATGAGGTTGTGCGCGGCCTGGAGCGCCAGGGGGAGATCGCGCGCCCCGGGAGCGTGCAGGCCCATGAGGTGGCCGAGGAATGCGGCGACCCAGGGCTCGTTGATCGTGAACCAGTGCTGGACACCGCTCCCCAGCGCGGAGATCACGGCGTGGGCATACTCGCCGAAGCGCAGCGCCGTGTCACGGTTGCCCCAGCCGCCCTGGTCCTGCAGTGCCTGTGGCAGATCCCAGTGATAGAGGGTGACGTAGGGGGTGATGTCTGCCGCGTGCAGTTCGTCAATGAGGCGGCGATAGAAGTCCAGCCCTTCGGCGTTGGGGCGGCCGGAGCCGGTGGGGAAGACGCGCGGCCAGGCGATGGAGAAGCGGTAGCCGCCGAGACCGAGCTCGCGCATGAGGGCGACGTCGTCGGAGTAGCGGTGGTAGTGATCGCAGGCGACGTCGCCGTCATCGCCGTTGGCGACCTTGCCGGGGGTATGGCTGAAGGTGTCCCAGATGGAGATGCCGCGGCCGCCTTCGCGCACCGCGCCTTCGATCTGGTAGGCGGCGGTGGCGGCGCCCCAGACGAAGTGTTCCGGAAACGTTACGGAATCGGTCATGAGGGTGGTCCTTCCCAACTGCGCGCCTACATCGTGTCATGCTGAACGAAGTGAAGCATCTCGGCACAGGGGAGCACGCGTTCCCTGGCGCCGAGATTCCTCGCTCGCGCTCGGAATGACACCCTGTTGCGGGGGCGCGGCGCACGGCGCCTCAGATCGCGCTACGACTTTGCCTTGGCTCGGCGCGTAGCCGCGGCGTCCAGCGCGATGCGGTTGATGGCCTCCAGATCGACTTTACCGATGCCGATGAGGGGCATGACGTCGATCGGGTGGAAGTCGGCGGGGGAAGGGAGGAAGAGGCGGGGGAGGCCGAGGTCGGCCATGCCTTTGACCAGTTCCGCCGGGGTCGCGTCGAGCTCGGTGTGGACGACGACGAGGCGTTCGCCGCTCGCGTCGTCGGGGACGGCGGTGACGACGGCGCGGGGGGCGCCGTCTTCGCTGCCGCCGGTGAGCGCAGCCAGGGCTTCCTCGATGGCGGCGAAGGGGACTTGCTCGCCGCCGATCTTGGCGAAGCGGCTCTCGCGGCCGACGATGGTGATGAAGCCGTCCTCGTCGATGGTGACGACGTCGCCGGTGTTGTACCAGCCGTCGACGACCACCTGCTCGGTCAGGTCCGGACGGTTGAGGTAGCCGAGCATGACGTGGGGGCCGGTGACCCAGAGGACGCCGCGCTCATTCGGTCCCAAAATCTTACCGGTTTCGGGGTCGCGCACCTGGACGCGCACGCCGAGGGCGGGGCGGCCGACCGTGCCTTCGCGCAAGGAGCGCGCCGGGTCGCCCTGGGCGCGGGAGGCGGGGACGTTGGCGGAGACGATCGGGCCGAGCTCGGTGGCGCCGTAGCCCTGGAAGGGGCGGACGCCGATCTTCTCGTCGAAGGCGTCGATGACCGCGTTGGGCAGGCGTTCCGAGCCAGCGGCGACAATGTCGACGGTGGCGAAGTCCTCCGGCTCAAGGCGGCGCATGTAGGCGCGCAGCAGGGTCGGGGTGCCGAGGACGATGGTGACGCCGCGCTCGCGCATGAGGCGGCCGATCACGCGGCTCTCGAGCGGGTTGGTGTGGAAGACGGCGCCGACGCCCGTGGCGAGCATGGTCCAGAGGGTGATGGTGTAGCCGAAGGTGTGGAAGAAGGGGAGGACGCCGAGCATGACGTCGCTCGGGCGGAGGTGGAGCAGGGCGTTGACCATCTCCGTATTGGCTTCGATGCTGCGCCAGGGGAGCATCACCCCCTTAGGCTTGCCGGTCGAGCCGGAGGTGAAGACGATCGTCATCAGCTCGTCCTCGGGGATGTCGTGGATGCCGAGGACGCGCTCCAGGATGGGGATGGGGAGGACAGAGAGGATGGCTGCGCTCGCCTTGTCGAGAAGGGTCGCCTTTGGCGCCAGGTCCTCGAGGATGACCGTTTCGACGGCGCCGAGGTCGAGTGGCATCCGCTGCAGAAAGGCGCGCGAGGTGATGACGCGGCGCAGGCCGGCCTCGGCGATGGAGTATTGGACGAGCTCTTCGGAGAGGCTGTAGTTGAGATTGACCGCGACGCGCCGATCGAGCGCCAGCGCCAGGTTGGTCACCGCGGCGGCGACTGTCGGGGGGAGCAGGATGCCGATGGCGCGCTCGTCGGGCGTGGCCGTGCGGCGTAGTAGCCGGCGGAGGACGAGGGCGCGCAGCAGCGTGTCGCGCCCGGTGAGCGAGGCGCCGGTGGAGTCGGAGAGGGTGACGACGTCGCCGCGCGTGCGGAGCTGAGAGATCACCGTCCTCAACAGCGAGGTTGTCCTTTGGGCCGGCATCAATGGCCTCCGTCCCGATCGCGGCATGACAGCATTTTGAGCGCAGGAGGCATCTCGCCCTCATCGAACCGACGCTCCCTGGGCGCCGAGATGCCTCCTGCGTCGGAATGACACGATCTTCGAACTGGAGCTTTCAGCACGAAAAGCTCTCGGCGAACCGCGTTATTCGACTGCGAACGCTAGAAGATTACCGCCTGCGACCCCTCCGCGCGCGCGCAAGCCGCCCATGGCGTAGGCCGCGCCGTCGAGGACCGCCGGCGCCGAGCGGATGGGATCGCCGCCGACGGAGCGCCATTGCATGTCTCCGGTCAATCCGTCAACGGCGTAGAGACCGTCGGCGTTCCCGGCGAATCCGGGGGCCGGAAGGCGCACCGCGACGCCGGCGAGCACAGAACGTCCCACGACGACGGGCGTCGTGATCGATCCCGTGCCAATCGGCTGGTCTGGCGGGGCGTCTCCGGTCGCGGCGAAGACCCATCGCTCCTCGCCCGAAGCGAGGTCGAAGGCGCGGAGGGTGGGCGTGCCGACGCCCGTGTCATTGGCCGACGGCGTCCACCAGGAGACGTAGACCGTGTCGTTAGCGGCGGCGGTCCCGGCGCGGGCGCCGGGCGAGGCGGGGAGATCGACTCGCCAGCGAAGGGCGCCGCTGGCGGCATCGAGGGCGAAAACGCCCGTTTCACCGGTGGTGATCTCGGTCCCGGCGAAGACGACAGCGTCCTCGGCGACGACGGCGGTGTCGCGGGAGCCGGGCGAGAAGCGGGCTTGCCACCGCTTGCGGCCGGTGGCGCGGTCGAGCGCGAAGAGGCCGCGCTCGCTGGGAACATAGACGGTCTCGGGGCCGACGGAGAGCGTGCCGAAGCGGGCCGGGGCGAGGTGGCGCCAGCGCTCGCGGCCGGTGCGCTGATCGAGGGCGAAGACGGCGCCGACGGCGTCGTTGGCGCTCCGGTCGCGCGCGTTGCGCACGCCCCAGCCGGCGACGTAGACGGCATCCGCGTCGACGGCCGGGGCCGTAAGCGAGGTGAAGCCGAATGGCGCGAACCAGAGTGGTTCCCCGGCCGCCAGCGAGACGGCCATGATGCCGGCGACGGGCGCTTCCACGGGCGCGAAGAGGATGTCTCCGCCCAGCGCGGGCGGCGCCGGGAAGGCGGCCCAAGCGACGGGCGCGGTGGTTTGCCAGCGGAACCCGCCGGAGGCGGCATCGACGGCGGCCAGCAGCGGCAGGCGTTGGCCGAGGGAGTACCCGCTGAAGACGACGAGACCCCGCGCCACGATTGGTTGGGCATCGGAGCGCCAGCCGACCGGCGTCTGCCACAGTTCGACCGGCGCTTCGGGAGGGGCGGGGCCGAGTTGCAGGCCGGTGCGGGCGACGTCGGCCCCGAGCATCGGGACGGTGGGGCCGGGGGCGCGGATCGGCACGGCGGGACCGGGGGCGATGGGTTGGCGCAGGAGCGGCCGCTCGGCGGCGAAGGGATCGGCGGCGACGACGCCGGCCGCGCCGACCGGTCCCTCCGGGGCGCGCAGATGGTCGATGCGCCAGGCGCCGCCGTCGGTCTGCTCGGCGATGAGGATGAGCGTTTCGGGTGGCGCCGTTCCGGCGCCGGGGTGGTCGATGATGACCCAGGCGGCGATGCGGCCGTCGCGCAGCCGTTCGACGTTCGCCACGTTGAGGATGGCGATCTGCATGCCGGCGGGGCCGCCGACGACCGGGGACCGCTCGCCGAGCAGGCGGCGGACGCCGTCCGGGGTGAACAGGCCGAGGAGGCTGGCCGTGTCGCCAGTCGCCAGGCAGGAGGCCCAATCACCGACGAGCTCGCTGATGGCGGATCGCTCGGCGGGGGGCACGGCGTCGCCCCTGGGGGCTGCGGCGTCAGGGTCCTCCGGAGTCGGTTCGCGCAGGATGGCGACGAGGTCGGCCGGGCTCAGCGGCTGGGCGCGGCAGATCGGAGGCGACGTGCTTGGGGGAGCGGGGGTCTGGGCGACCGTGGCCAGAGGCGATGCGGTGGTGGCGATGAGGATGACGATGGCGAGCAGGGATGCCGCGACAGGTGTGGGTCGGACGGCACGGGGGGACGCGGGTCTCGGCGTCGTCGGGAGGGGCGCTGCTTGCTGCGCCCGTGGCCCGCAGGGCCACAACGTGGTTGCGAGACGCCGACTGTCGGCCTGCGGCCGACGGGCGATGCAGGCATCGCCCCTACACCGGATGGCGGCGTTGGGCTGACTCACCTCTTGGCCGTCGGCGCGCATCATGGACACCGCGAAGGGGGATTGGCGCAAGAGCTCCCCCGCGACGTGCCCGATCTGCCAGGGCCGCGCCGCGCC